>NZ_CP016359.1:2414608-2733260 GCF_001951155.1 Christiangramia flava JLT2011 | reverse complement strand
TGCCCTAGGAGCAATTCAGAACAAAAAGATTCATGCCTACACTTTTGGTAATCCTAAAAATTATGAATCAAAAGTGGCAGGAAAACTTGCTAAAATTAAAGGCGCCAGGTATTCCTGTTTTCAGGATTTGGAACTTTTCTTTCCGCAAAAAAGAGTTCTACAAAACTTCGTAAAAGAAACTGAATCAGTCAAGCTTAACTCCTGGTTAGAAATCCTCACTAATGTCACCCAGGCTTCAAAGGAACCTCTATTATTAGGGGAACTGTGTGAAGGTCTGCCAGCAAGAAATATTAAAATTTTTAATTCCGAAGCTTTCAGAAAAAAGAGCTTCTTTTCACACTATATTCGAAAAGAAAACTTTCCATTGACACCGGCCACAGATGAAAATTTTCAACAGTGGAAAAAGATCAAACAGCAGAAATTACTGGGCTGGTTCGATGATAATTGGTTTAAAAAATTACGCTATTCAGAATATAAACAAGAGATTTTCGAAGCGACTAAAAAAGATATTGAGGAAATTTTTACACGTATAGAAAATCATCACTTACCCTATCTAGAATTGTTCGACGAGCTATTTTCTTGGTACACCTTCACCCGGAAAGAGCTTTCTAAGCAAGTGTTGATCTGCAATGAGCATTTCTACGCCTTCAGTCCCGGAATGTCGACCAAATTACTCAGGCTTACCAGTTACATTCATCCTAACGACCGGCTTTATTACCGTTTCGCAAACCAACTATTCAAAAATACTCCTGAACTAAAAAAGCTCGGGCAGGTTCCTACAAGTCAGTTTCCGGGAATTCCGCTTTCCACCCCAGATTTTTTGAAAATTCCATGGTGGGGAATTCGATCTAAAATAGATGATCTATTGACCAAAAAACTGATGAGTTCCAAGAGTAAAACCGGAAGAGCGAAATTTTTCAAGGGTATGAACTGGGCAGACATATACTTTCAGCCAGAAGTTTCTGATAATATGCAGGATTATTATTCGAAAAATGCGCTAACCGATGAATACGCAGAGACATTCCAGAACCTGGTTGAGAAAAGGAAAGATATGAAAGCCTGGCCTTTCGCAAATATGGACATTATGAGCGGCGTTCAGCTAAATCTTCAATTAAATTTAATATCCGAGAAATTAGACCCTACTCCTATTTTGAAAAACAGAAAGTAAAACGTACAGCAGGATGATCGCGGGGATTGCCAAAAACTTTAAGAGTATGATAAGCACCAGGCAGGCAATCAAAAAGAAATAACGCATCTTGTTCTTCGCAAATGCCCAGTCAGAAAATTTCAGGGCGAACAATGGTAATTCCGCATTCAACAAATAGCAGCTTAAGACTGTAAGCCCCATTAACACCCAGATATTCAAAACCAGGGCAGAAATCCATGGTGACGGCTGAAAGGTCAGGATCAACGGTAAGCTCAGGATTAAGAGGGTATTTGCCGGAGTTGGCAACCCGATGAATGAATCGGTTTGACGATCGTCTACATTGAATTTGGCCAGGCGCAAAGCTGAAGCAAGGGTAATGAACAGGCCAATTAATGCCACAGGCTCAAAAGGAAATTCCATACCGCTAAAGGTCCAGTCCCTGCCGGTTTCTCCACTGTTCAGTAAAGCCCTGCTCATCAACTGATACATCACAATTCCCGGCACAACACCACTAGTCACCACATCGGCCAGCGAATCTAATTGAAGGCCAACATCACTTTTAACATTTAAGCTCCTGGCTGCCAATCCGTCAAAAAAATCAAAGAATATCCCAGCGGCAACAAAAACCGCTGCCATCACCAGGTTTCCCTTTACAGCGAACAAGATGGCAATACAGCCGCTTAACAAATTCAGTAGCGTTATAAAGTTCGGAATGTGCTTTTTCAATTCTGAAGATTTTTCAATTTGAACACTAATCTAAGCTTTTGCCTGCAATTTCCTCTAAAATTATTGTTAGAGTAGCTGCCTTATTGCTGTCGAATCCTTCAAACTTCCCTATTTTTGAGTAGAATTGCATTCCATGAGAAATTTTTTATACGCTGTATCGAGCGGCCTCTTACTAGCAGTTTCGTGGCCAACTTACGGTTTTCCACTACTTATTTTTTTCGCTTTCATCCCATTGCTCTTAGCAGAATTCAGGATTAGGAATTTTTCAAAAAAGCATGGAAAACTCAAGGTTTTCGGGGTTGCTTACTCCAGTTTTTTTATCTGGAATCTCGTTACCACATATTGGATCTATTTTTCCACACCTTTCGGCGGGGCTTTCGCCATCCTGGTCAATTCACTCCTGATGAGCTTTGCTTTCCTCATGTATCATATCGTGGCAAAACGCACGGGTTTTGGGGCTGCAGCAACCTTTCTTACCTGTATCTGGATGGTTTTTGAGCAAATTCACCTAAACTGGGATTTTTCCTGGCCCTGGCTCAACCTCGGAAATGTTTTTTCAGAATATATCAGCTGGGTGCAGTGGTACGATATAACTGGTACTTTTGGCGGCACCCTGTGGATCTGGTTGGTAAATTTAACTATTTTCCGAAGCATCCTGCTTTATCATGAATTTCAGGAAAAGCCAATTATTTTCAGAGGGATTCTGAAACTAGTGCTCTTAATTCTTGTCCCTATCGGAATTTCCTTACTGAAATATTACAAGTATGAGGAGCCAAAAGAAAAAATCAATGTGCTGATCCTGCAACCAAACATCAATCCGTACACCGAAAAATACAATACAACCGATTCCAGAATTGGCCAATTATTGCTGAAACTCACGAAAGACCATATCACCGATTCCACCGACCTGGTCCTCGCTCCGGAAACGGTTTTTGCAGATGGTACGCGACTTACCAATTTCAACAGGTCTGAAGCGGTATACTTTGGAAGCCAGATCAGCAAACTTGCGTCCAAACCTTCATTTTTAGGTGGAATTTCTTTGTACGATCGATTCGCAGACCCTTCAAAGGTTCAGAAGCAATCCAACCAGATTGGTCCAATGGACTGGTATGATGATTATAATTCCGCGTTTTTTGTTCAAAATAACCAGGATTCGATTCCAATTTACAACAAATCGAAACTGGTGGTAGGAGTTGAAAATTTCCCTTATCAGGATATTTTAAAACCTCTGCTGGGAGATATTATGATCGACCTTGGCGGAACTGTGGCTATGAAAACCACTCAGCCAGATCGTGAGGTTTTTTACCTCAAAGATAGCCTCGCTACTGCACCAATCATTTGCTATGAGTCGGTTTACGGCGAATACGTGACAAATTATGTGAAAAATGGAGCTGATTTTTTAAGCATTATCACCAATGATGCCTGGTGGGGCGATACCCAGGGCCACAGGCAGCATTTGAGCTACGCCCGGCTTCGTGCTGTTGAAAGTCATAAATATGTTGCCCGAAGCGCTAATACGGGGATTTCGGCAATCATAAACGGTCGTGGAGATGTCATTTCCGAATTGGGTTATGAAAAAACTGGAGTGGTTACAGGGCAAATTGGAATCAATCCGGAATTGACCTTTTACGATAGGTACGGGAATTACCTATCTCGAATTGCCAGCTTTCTGGCCATTTTCATTTTTCTGTTCGCGATCATAAAATATCACCGGAATCGCCCGGGAATTTAATCTACTGGCCTCGGAAAAATATGACGGTACTAAGCGTTTTCAAGATGATGTTGAGATCGAGAAATACGCCACGATGTTTGATATAATACAAATCATACTGAAGTTTTTCGAGGCTGTCATCAAAGCTATCGCCATAATTGGCCATTACCTGAGCCCAACCTGTTAGCCCGGGTTTTACCACGTGCCGCGTATCATAAAAAGGAATCATTTCTGACAATTCTTTGACAAAAACTGGTCTTTCTGGCCGTGGACCTATGAGACTCATATCGCCCATCAAAACATTGTAAAACTGGGGAATTTCATCTATTCGAGACCGTCGAAGAAATCTTCCGAAGCGGGTGACCCGAAAATCATCTTTTTGAGCAAATTGAGGACCTTCAGATTCTGCATCTTTGATCATTGTACGCAGTTTCACAATTTTAAATACTTCCCCGTATTTCCCTACGCGCTCCTGAAAATAAAATAGTTTTCCCCGATTTGCCACCAGATTCCCAATAACGACAATCGGGATGAAAAAGACCCCGAAAATAATTCCGAAGATAGAAACGATAATATCGATAATACGGAAAATAAAGATGTAGAACTTATTCTGGTTGCTTCGGCTAAACGGAAAATACTTATAGAAATCCTTATCCACGTTCTGAACCGGGATACGATGTGTGATTTCTTCATAAACCTGCGTATAATCACGTATCGGGAAACCGGCTTTCAGCAGGTCGCTTAATTTATTATAAAGGCTGAGCATAAGGCCCTTTTGGTAGGCACTCGCCACTACGATCTCATTGATATGATGCTTTTTAATGGCTTCATCAAACTCCTCAATTTCAAACCGAATCAGGTCCTCTTTATCCAGCTTCGTCTTAATACTGTAATCGGTATTGATATAACCCACCACCACGTAATTGGGATCAGACTTCTGAAGAGCCTGCGCTATCAATTTAATATCAAAAGAATCTCCCACGACCAGCACTCTTTTGTAAAACCGCGGAGATGAAATGAGACTGACGTACAAAGACCTCCATAACAGCAATGCTCCTAAAATGGATAGATAGAAAAAGATGATTTGGAGTCGGTTTTCTGGTAAGCTGGGCGTAAAAAATGGCGTGAGAATATAAAATAGCACGACCAGGCTGGTCGTTAAAATGATATTTTTCACGACGGTATCAAACCGATCAGCCTTCTGAAGATCGTAAAGTTCAAATACATTGGCGAAAAAATTCAGGTAAACCACCAACACGAAGGTCCACACCCAGTTATCACCATTTATGCGGAAGTAATCAAACTGAAATATCACCCCCACCACGGCTAGCGTCAATAACACAGCGACAGCATCAAACAACCGAAGCAGGAGTTTTCGCTCGGATACCTCAAAGTGGAAAAGGGGTTTCTGCGACATGGCTGGCTGATTTCGAAAGGCTCGGGGATAAATATAGAATAATTACCCAAGTAATTCCAACCAAAACCCTTTCACTTTTTGCCAAGAATAGTGCTCGGCGGTATGCCGACCATTTTGCACTAAGGTGCTATACTGGTTTTCATCCTGAAAAATTTTTATCACCTGCCCGGCCATTTTTTCAGCATCTCCGGAAATGACCAGTAAACCATTCTCTCCATTTTCGATAAGATACGGCAACCCGCCAACATTGGTAGAAATCACCGGTAAACCTAAGGCCATCGCTTCCAGAACACTAACCGGCATGTTATCTATCCTGCTGGTGTTCAAAAAAACATTGCATTCGCGCGTTAACTGTAGCCAGCTTTCACGGGACAATTTTCCCGGTAGTTCTATAGAGAGATTTTCTTTTTGGACAATTGCCTGAATTCGCCGTAAACTTCCGTCTTTATCTGGGCCAAGCATTTTCATGGTCACATCTGGAAATTTTTTCTGAACAATTTTAAAAACCTCAAGGGCCATTACAGGATTATAGGTTTCATCAAAGGCACGAAGCCATAGAATATGCGGAATTTCAGAAAAGCGTGAAGAAAAATGATAATTTTCAAGTTCCAGGGAATTAGGGATCATTTTCAGATTTTGAAAATTGAAATCTTGAAAATTTTTAAAGAGGTATTCCGAAGGCGCAACGAGACGATGAGCTTTTCGGAAAATCTTTAATACAGCCGGAGAAGATTGGGAAAATCGAGTTGGAAGATTGCCCCCATGCAACAGAAAAATTACAGGAATTCGCAAAAAATAGGCTATTTTTCCGCAGGTCACCGCATACCAAAAATTGGAAGTACTGTACGTATCGATAATGATAAAATCCACCCAATTCTTTAATCGGAAAATGGCAAAAATCATTTCGAGAAGGCGTAAAAATTTGTTCGGATTACTGGAAACCACTTTTATACTGAATCCTTCTTTTCGGAGTTTGCCGGGAAGAACGTCAGCACTGGTAGGAGTTTTTCCTGATTTTTCCAGCCGGTTACCTATGTACAAAATGTTTTTCACAAGGCAAGAAGCCTGTTCCACTGTTCGCGAACCTGTTTCCAATCAAATGCATCTACTTTTTCCCGCGCTGCCCGGGCAAGCCTGGCGGCTTCTTTTTGATCCTGTAGTAATTTTACTATTTCCCTTGCCATAGTTTCCGGATCCTCTTCCGGGACAAGAATCCCGTCCTTACCATTTTCAATAAGTTGAGGCATTCCGCCAACATTGGTGCTAATAACAGGCAATCCCAGGCTCATGGCTTCGATCACACTTATAGGTGTATTGTCGATGGAGGTGGTATTGATAAAAAAATCATAGTTCCTGCTCAGTTTTGCCCACTGTTTTTTCTTCAGTTTTCCTGTAAATTTAACATCGAGATGATGCTTTTTTGCCAGTTTCTTACAAGCCACCATACTGCCGTCTTTTTCCGGCCCCACCATGCACATACTGGCCTGCGGAAAATCTTTCTGAATGATTTGCAAAACCTGCAAAGCCATCATAGGGTTATAACGTTTTTGAAAACGCCTTACCCATAACAAGCGTGGGCTGAATTGCGTACGTTCCTCAAACGGATAATTTTCAGAATTGATCGAATTCGGAATAATTTGCGTATTCTGAAACCCATATTGCTGAAAAATATCGAATAAATAATGAGAAGGAGCGACATTCATTTTCGCATTTCCGAAAAGGCTTCTGCTCAATTTTCGTGAATTTTCCAGTCTTTCCGGTAAGTTACCGCCATGAAGAATGGGGATATACTCCAGTTTCAGAAGGGAACAAGCTTGACCAACGAGATAGGCATAGTAAAAATTCATGGCGCCATAAGTATCGATCAAAACGATATCGGTGCTTTTCTTATATCGAGCGATCAATGCCAGCATTTCAGCCAATCTTAAAGCTTTATTGTTCCTGGTGGAAGCTGTACGAACCGTATAGCCTTCCTTACGCAGCATTTTACTGAAAAATGAAATATAAGTAGCGGTAAAACTATTGACTTGCAAGTCGTTTCCTATGTACAGGATTCTTTTTTTCATCTACGATATATAATAATGCAAGTCCATATACGAAAGCTGGTTGGGCAATTCTCATCGCCGAATGGTTAATCGTCAAAAACCAGAACGCTACAAAAGCGAGAAAATAGTAATTATTTTGAAACTTGAACCAAAAAACTATCGGTACAAATATAAGGATACATAATGCAACTATCCCAAGAATTCCATGTTCAGAAAGCAAACGACTGATTTCATTATGGGTATTAATTCCTATTCCTAAATGTTCTTTTCTATACTCCCTCCCTTTTCCTACCCCAATACCGGTAATAGGATGATGATAAAATGCCGTAAGTTCAGTTTCTATAATTTCAACTCTTCCGGTGGTAATATCTTCTTTTAACTCTCCTGCAGCATTTCTGTTAGTATAACGATTAAAAATTAAACCTGAAGTCTTCATGGATGAAAAGAACCATACCACAAGAAATAGTGCTCCCATAGCAAATATTCGAATATTGGTACCTTCAATTCGTTTGGCATCTTGCTTGTAATAAAAAAAGATTAAAAAACATACTACACAAACAATCGCGGTAAGCACTCCTCCTCTTGAAAATGTAATTAAGGCTCGATACCCCATCATAATCAGAAGTAGCATATCTATAGTATTAATAAGTCGATCCCTAATGGAAAACAAGCGTGTACATAATAAAAATACTCCCAACCCTAAGACACTGGATATTTGATTGGGTCCAAATCCTCCAGTAGCAGCGTAGTTCCCTGAAAGACTAATCCGAACATCATCCATGCTTGGAGTGTAAAAATACAGGTACATCATTTGTGCGACTAAAGGCATTAACATCATTAACAATACTCGTTGGAAATCTTCCCTTTTGATCTTCTTATAATAACAATAAAGAGCTGAAACTCCTAGACATACAGGACCACTAATATTAAAAGCCACAAGTTTTCTGAAGTCTCCATCGTAACTAATGGTCATAGATGCCACCACTACCCCGGGAAATAACATTAAGAGATAAAGCCAGTAAGGAACCGTTTTGGAAGAAGCTCCCTTAAAGAACATCCCAATAAGCAAAAAAAGAATGACTGCATATTTTCCCGTTTCATAGAAAACTACAGCACTGGTCTGTCTAAAAAAGACCTCTCCTCCGGCTATGTAGGCAGCAGCCATGAGTGCTTCGTTCCCTTTATTTTTTCGGTCGATGATCACAAACAGGAAAGAAGCCATGATTCCCATCAATATAATCTTAGCTAGACTTGGGAAGAGATAGATCACAAATCCATACCCGATATGCAGTAACAGCATACGGATATAGAACTGGTTATTGATGTAATTGAAATCTTTCAAAACTTCGGGATAAAATTTAGATATTCATCTAAAACACTCGCTTCCGAATATAATTCTTTTATTCGTTTCTTTAAGAGCTGGGCATCATTCTTCCTGGCTTCAGAATTCTGCAGATAGACACTTATAGCTTTTGATAATGCAATGCTATTATTAGCTGGCACTAATTTAGCAAGATCATTCATCATATTTTTCACCTCACCCACCTCTGTACTCACCACGGCAATACCGGCAAGTCCATATTCTATTAATGCTACCGGAAGACCTTCCGATCGGGAAGAAAGAACTCCGATGTCTGCAGATTTTAAATAGGGAATTACTGAAGCTACCTCTCCATAGTAATACACCTGCTCTCGTTTTTCAAATTCCCTTTTAAGCATTTCTGAATAGGCATCCCGGTAATCGCATCCAAATAAATGCAGGGAGACCGAAAATCTTTCATTGAGCTGGTCAAATGCTTTTAGAAGATTCAAATGATCTTTTTGCAATCTTAAATTAGCAACCGTGATTAACTTATATTCCTCATTCCCCCTTAAATTCTTTGCACCTGTCTCTTCTTCCAGAACAAAATTTGGAAGAAAGACAAGTTCTTTTTTAAACTGAAGTCTGTTTTTGCTCCATTCTTTCAAAGCTTGGTTAACACAGATGATCCCGTCAAAACATCCTGAAAGTGCCTTAAGTGCTCTAACAGGACGCTCCTTCAGGAATTCACTATTTCCATAGTGATCATGCCAGATCAGCTTAAAATCGCTTCCGCTTATTTTACATAGCACGGCAAAGAACCACGAAGTTCCATGGGCATGAACAATATCTATTTTATTTTTTTTAAGAATATTCTTAAATCGCCAGAGAGCTTTTAGATCGAAAGTGTTTTTCTTCTCAAGAAAATAAAAACCAGGATCATTACTTATCCCCTCAGCTAACAAACCTTTCTCTCTCGTCACTACTAAAAGAGAATTCTCGGTATGCTTTTTAAGAACCTTAAAATAATTTATGGCCATTCTTTCCGCTCCTCCGGGATTTAAAGTATCTATAAGCTGAAGTATATTCATAGTAGCTTATGAATTTCATTTCTGAATTTCTCCAAGGTATATTTCTGGCTCCATTCCTGTGCTTTTTTCGACATCAGTTTCATTTCCTTCCCGTCTTTGAGTAACTCACTTATTTTATTACTCGTGTTGAGAACAATATCCTCTTTATAAAAAGATCTGTAGGAAGTAGAAGGAATAAGGATCCCGCGTAAACCTCTCCCGAGCATCCAAGGCACACAGGAAATTTCGGTTCCAATCGGAATACATCCAAAGAACATACCTTCGGCAAGTGCTTTAGGCCAGCCTTCACTCTTTGATGGCAAAATACAGAAATGTGCCTCTTTATAAGCTTCTATTAAAGTCTCTTGGGACTGGTTCCCATGTAATTTAATGACCTCCTCCAGATCATTATTTTCAATATAACCTGTAATCTTAATCCTTTCTGGTCCGTCTCCATACATACCCAGGCTCACTTCAAATCCGCTTTTATAAAGATTATGAATTATTTCAGCTGCCAAAAGTGGACGTTTCCCTTCTACTAAACTGCCACAAAAAAGAAATCTGAAGGGTGGTTTGAAATGTTTTTCCTCCAGTATTTTTTCCGATTCAGAAAAACTGGCCGTAAAAAATGGAATGATATTCTTACTTTGATTTCCCCAATTTCCATAGACCAGAACTTTTGCATTTCTAGTGAGAAAAGTATTCGAAAGCCACCATTTTTGAAAACGATAACTTAAAGGCTGTTCGCTTTCTGGATCCCAGTTGCCGGCATATTTTATGGTCTTTGGCTTCTTTGGAAATAAAGAAGAAACGAGCAAAGCAAGCATCCCCACATTCCCGGGGCAGCGCAAATGAATATGATCTGTATTCTTCATTCCCCTAAAACAACTCTGCAGCACAAAAAAACTTTTTCTAAGATTCTGAAAAAATGGATTTTCTTTATAATGTAAATTGGGAATATTTTTGAACTGAATATCTGAATGATGATAGGCAGTATCAATCTTTTCTGGCTTTTTTTCAGTAAAAGGGGCTATGATGTGTATTTCATCAAACTCTGAGATCCAATAGTTCATTTCCCTCACGTAAGGCCCATAAGAATAGATGAGTCCTTCGTAAAAATAATGTTCGGCATGAGTGAATACCGAAAATCTCATTTTTCTGATCTTTTTTCCATGAATAAACTTACCTGCATACACTCTAAAAAACGCTTTCTTGACCGTTGTGATTTTTCCCAGTCTTCCTCATGCCATTTTTTTCCTATTCTGATTCTTTTTTCTTCAGACATAGGTAAGAAATTCATCCAAAAGAACCACTTCGATTGTCCAAGAGTTCCTCGTCTATCCAGGATATTAAAAGCTTTTTCGAATTTTCTAATAGTTTTTTCTGTAAACGGCCATTCCCAGTCTTTGTCACTCTGAAAGGGTCGGTAAAGGCTTCTTAAAAGCCATACCGGTTTACTTGTTGTAGTTGGATCATAACTGACAATCTTCCCATTTTTAGCAAGTTTGCTATCTAAGACTGAAATCAATTCATCCACATCTTTAAAATGATGCAGCACGGCATAGGCATAGATCAGGTCAAAATCTTTTTCTTTAAATTCTTCAGAAAGAAAATCCACCGCATAGGCATTGGCTGTAGTAATATTTTTAAGTCGGGAGTTCAAATGATCAATAGCGGGTTCACTAAGATCGATTCCTATATATTCTGAAGAATTCTGGGCAAGATACATGCTCAATGAATTTCCTTGAAAACAGCCTAGGTCAAGTACTTTTTTATCTTTTACATCTCCAATCCACTCATAATGTTGCTGCACTACGACCTTCTCAATCCCTACCGACTTACGGAATTTTGTAAGAATGCCGTTTCGTAGTGAGTACCAGATTTTAGTTGCAAAATTCTTTTCAAAAGTTTGATAGAATTCTTTCTGTCGTTTATTGATATTTTCTTGATCTAAATTCACTAAAAAATAAATTTTTTAAAAAAAGGATTGAATGCATTCATCCATAATAACCGGGAAAACTTTCGAAACAAGAACTCTTTGGTATTCGGAATTGCTATCCAATTTACATGAGTTTGTTTTTTAAAATTTTCGATATTTAGTTTTTTTAGATTTAGTGCAGAAATTTGTCTGTATACATATTCCTTTTTGTCAAAAAATGCGACAAGTTCTTCCAATCCTTCATCTGCTCTTTCTTTCATTAAAGATGGATTTACCTCTAAAATAATAACCGGCTGAAACTCATTAATTATTTCTGAAGCTCCTTTTAATACTTTTAGTTCAAAACCTTCAACATCGATAACCATCCCCGCGCAGCTTCCTAATCTATCTTTGAAAAAATCATCAAGCTTTATGAGTTTCAAGTTCATATCTCCTGAATGTTTTGAAAAGTAACCCGTACCTGAGTTGGAAGCTTCAGAAACTTTGAACTCTAGATTCTCTTCCTTATCTGAAACACCGAGTTGAAAAATCTTAAGATTTACAAGATTATTTATATCCTTTGTCTCTTTCAATTTTAAAAAATTTTTTGGTTCGGGTTCAAAAGCAAAAACACCCTTTTCAAAAAACTTGGAATAGGAAAGTGTCTCCGTGCCTATATTGGCTCCTATTTCCAGACAGACTCCATCAAATATTTGAGATACGGCTTTCATTAAAACTATATTTCTCCATTCAAAATACCCATGAAAATAGAATTGGGCAGCTATAAAATCATTCGAATTTCCAAAAAGCTTGGTATTGTTTATAGATTTTGAAAGGAAAGTAAAAGACTCCTTTTGTAAATCAGCAGTAGGATAGAGCTTATTTTGAATCCGATGAGACAAAATAGGAGGTAAAAAGTAACATATATTTTTAACCTGAGATTTGTTAAGCATCTGTTAGTTCCATGAAGTTTTCTACAATCTTACATAATTCAAATTTATCTTTGAATGTATCAAAAGTATTTGCAGCCATTTCTTTTCTCTGTCTGGGATTATCCAAAAGTTTTAATAATTTTTCACTTAATTCAATATAATTACCAGGCTGAAATAAATAACCACTAATTCCATCTTCGATAATTTCTGCAACACCTGTAGTATCAGATCCTATAACTGGTGTCGCCACTGAAAAGCTTTCGATAACCACATAACAAAATGCTTCAAAATAAGAAGGAACAACACAAACATATGCTTTTGCCAGTTCCTCTATAAATTTATTTTTTGAAGTAAAACCTTTAAAATTTAAATGATTTAAGACACTTAAATCTTTAGCCATTTTAGTAAACTTTTGAATCTCTTGCGGTCCTCCCCCAAGAACTTCAACCTTCAATTGAGGATACTTTAGAATTACCTTGGGAAGTGCTTTAATTAGTACTTCAAATCCTTTGGCTGGATGCAGTCTCCCTACAAATATTAGTTTTAGAGGGTCTATATCGCCTTTAATAATTTTAGGTTCTATGACGGCATTCGGTAAAATAGATATTTTTTTCTCTTTTAAATTATAATGTTTTGAAATATCCTCTTTTGCTGCTGCTGAGGTTGTCACAATTTTAGTCGCGAGTTTATATATCATACTCTTTCGCCATAAATTGAACTTATTTTCGGTAATATGAGCCGAAGAATGGGTGTGATACCAGCTGATTCTCTTCTTTATACCAAACAAAAAACCCGTAAGTAAAAAAAAGTTAACAGCGGCAAAATTAGAGATCATCATAAAAGGCTTGTACTTATAAACCAGCCTTCCTATAAAAAATAGATCTTTTAGCTTTGTAGGCCTTTTAGAAGGCCATTCCATAGTTTCAATTTGCGGATCAAGTGGTAATGAATGTTTTTCGGTTTGATAAGATATGATTATAACCTTATAATCTTGTGCTAGTCGATTAGATATAGCGGTAAAAAATTCAGCGACTGAAGAATCTTTTAAAGTAAAGGCAATGAATACTGTTTTCATTTTTTTATTTTAAAAATCCGCTAAGTCTTCCTTTAAAATCTCGAAATCCGGCTTTATCGCCCTGCAGATAATTGATTAACCTTATAAAAGCTAGTAAGAATGAAATTTTATACCATTTTAGTCTCGCTTTAAAACTTGGCTTAGGATATTTTAGCTTCCAGACGTATTTTCCATTTTTCACCACCATCTGTCCGTATTTATAATGATTCGGCCTGCCAGATTCCACATGAAGGTGTTTTACTCTTGCTCCAGTATTTAGGTAAAGTTTACCATAGTTAGACGCTCTTAGACAAAAATCCATATCCTCATAAAGCCCATACCCTTCAAAATAGGGTGAAAATCCTAGCTTGTCAAAAATTTTCTTTTTATAGGAGGAAACTCCACCCATAAAATATTCTACTTCATAAATTTTGTTTGATGGAGGCAAAAATCCCGTCGAAAAACCATGGGAGAATTCAGGCATAAACCCTGGCGGTTTATCTGATAATAACCCTAGTCTTTTTCGTAGCACATTTCGCTGCCCCAATTTGCGAACATAACCGTCAATCACAAATTCATCATACGCTGGTTGATACTCTTTTGGTACAGTTTTCCATGCTGTTTCATCCTCTATCCAGCCTCCTACCGCAATCGCCTCCGGTATTAATTGATAAGTCTGGATCAGCTGCTGAAAATAATCGGGTTTCAGTACGATATCATCATCCAGGAAACAGATTATAGCAACCTCACTGCTCTTTTTTATTCCATAATTTCGTTGTTTGGTAAGGCCTCTGTCCTCTTCCTCCACTCTGAAATATTTCAGGTTTTTATACGAATGCTCCTCCAGCATTATTTCGGTTTCTTTACTATACGATCCGTCTATGATTAGAATTTCATCCGGGTACAAACGCTGTTCTTGTACCGAGTCAAGTAAGCGCTTCAGACTGGTATCCCTCTCATAGGTACAAATGATCAGGCTAAAGCTAAGGTCATCGGTTAATTTTTTCATTAAGCTCTGCTTTTCTGAAGTTCCTCGTAAAGCTTTTCACTAAGCTTCCAGCGTCTCTGCATGACACCAAAATAACGAATAGGATTTTTAATCTTCTGATTCCTGTAATATTTAAGAAAAAGAGAAGCCTTATAACCTTTTTGCATAATGCTGTTATAAGACGATTTCACCAGGTACATCATCGTAGGGGAAGGTTTCGGTTTTTCCTTTTCCTGATCTTGCTTTTGCATGACTTCTCGAAAGCCGCCTCTGGCCGCCTTCAAATGGATAAAGCTAAGTTCTGGATGGTAAATAATATCACATCCTTTAGCTCTTAGTTGTAATCCAAAATCGATATCTTCCCCGAAACCCTTTTCCAGGAATTCTGAAAATCGACATTGGAGGGCATACTCCGATTTCACAATCGAGGTTCCCGAACCAAATGCTCCCCACTGCTTTATTTTATGGAAAACTGTTTTCTGTCCGGGTTGAAGGCAATTCAGATTGAGACAGCCCACATCCAGCCTTTTTATCTCTCTTAGACTTCTTTCCAGCAGATCCCTTTCCAGTTCGATGTCATCATCAGCAAAAAAAATATATTCAGACCTGACCGATTGCATGGCCAGGTTTCTGGCATGACAGGCTCCTGTTTTGTGTACAAAATGATGAACAATTGGAAAAGGCCATTGCCTATTTAAAAAATCGAGTTGTGATTTTGAATTTGGATCTGGATCCTGCTCCACAATGATCACCTTCTTGGGAAGGTGACTTTGCTCACTAAGATCGTTTAAAAGATTTTGCACATGCCCGGCTCGGAACAGTGTTGGAATGATTACATCGATACTGTTAGAAAAATCAAAATTATTTTTTCGCTGAATATCCTCAATAGGAAGATGCACTCTTTTTTTTAAATAAGACTTCCTTTTAAAACCTCGCAACATAGAAACTACAGGTAGCCTTTTTTCATACTTCCACATACAGAAAAATAAGACCCAAAGCCATTCTTTTTTGTAATACTGTCCCACAAAACTAAATAACTCCCTGTCTCCCCCCTTAAACTTAAGTTTTTTGATTTGTCTTTTCTCTGCAAGGCCTGGGTTGGAATAACAAAAAAGACTATTCTGCTGGCCGGTTTTGCCAATAGAGTTTAATAGATACCCGAAATCGATAATTTCTCGAAATACCTCCTTAAATTGTAGAACAGTTTTCCCGAATATACCTCCAATATCTGTACTCATTCTCCAGGTCGGATACTTTACGTCATACCTTGGATTCAAAAACGGCAGCTGATCAATATAACCGATCTGGTCAGGAATATATTGGCTTTTCACCGCATAGCTGGTCATGATTAGCTCGTGTTCAAAGCACTTTTCAAAATTATTTGCCAACTCAGTATGGATATCCTGATCTTTCCAGATGAGTAGTTCCTGAGGAAAATGTTCAGCAAGCTCCCAGAAAGCCCCGGTTAGAGAATCACTTTTTAATAGCAAAACCTTATCATCCATGGTAGCTTTAATAAATTTCCTGGCATTGCTATGAAGCAGAATGATCATTCTGAAACGGCTTTGGTCAAATGTACTATTTTTTAGCTATACTACTATCCACAATCACCCTCACCATTCACTCTTCACCATTCACCATTCACTACCATAAATAAACTCCAAAGCCATACTAAGTGCCGTCGGATTGTTGTCACTGTGAGGAAACATAGTGACCGAATCAGTCTCTTCATCCCAATATGAATCAGAAATTTGAATCTCCAGTTCAAACCTCTGAACTCTGAACTCTGAACTCTAACTTACCGCTTATAACTTTTCGATAAAACTTAATATTCTTCTCCACTACCACTTCCGTTGAGAATTTCTCAATGACTCTTTTCCTCGCTGCTTTTCCCATTTTCTCAGATAGTTTATTATCTGTTAATAGTTGCAAGATCTTTTCCGCGTATAAATGATGATTTTTAGGGTCTACGGTAAATCCGGTCTCGCCGTTGACCATCACCTCCGGAGCCCATCCAATATCAGAAGTAACCAGCGCTTTCTCCATAGCCATGGCCTCCAGCCAGGTCATGGGCAGCGCTTCGGCAAAGCTTGGTAGCACTACCACGCTTGCCTTTTCGATTTCTTTTCGCACCATCGCATAATCCAGTGATCCAACATACTCAAACCTCTTGGCCGCTTCTTTAGAGAGCTTTTGTTTAAATAGTTCTAGCGTTGATACCCGCTCAAAAACATCTACAACATCTCTTCCCGCGAATATGAGTTTCGCCTCTTTCTGCTGCTCTACTACGTCATTAAAGATCGCTGCCAGTTCGAGAACGCCTTTTTTACGTATAAGCGTTCCGAAATAAAGGATTCGGTTGGAATCAGACCTGTTTTCTGGCGGTTTAAAATTTTCTATGGAAATACTATTTGGAATGACCTCATAGTTTCGCTCGAGATTAAAAATTTCCATGGTTTTTCTACCCGTATAATCACTTACAGCCAGAATACTATCAGCTCTTTTCATAGCATCTCGCTCAAAGAACCGGTTTTTGAATTTTTGCTTGCGGTTTTCCAGGGCACAGAAGTAAGCATCGGTACCATTCATGCGGATCACCAGGGGTATATCCAGTTTCATAAACGCGGTAATTCCTGTCCAGTCTGGAGCTTCGATCAAATCGATTTGATTATTTTTGACGATTTCACCGATCCGCCTTTCAAGATATTTTCGATACAGGTACCAGCCTGTGACCTTGTATTTCTGTTGTTGGATAAAATAAAACTGAATATCATTTTCTCTTAGATGCTTTTCGATCTCCTGCCCGTATAGAATAATGCTCACCTGCACACCTTTTGCAACCAAAGCCTCAGCCATATTCTGAATGCTGGTTCCCAGTCCGCCGGAAGCCGTACAAAATTGATTAGGATATTCAGGGGTGAGATAAGCTATATGCATAGGCTATATGTAGTTAAATTTTTTGCGCAATTTTCTACTCCCGAGCTTAACACCCACTCGGGTTAAATACGGATGGCCTTTTCTCTTAACCGGATCGAAAGCTTTAGTCTTAGGTTTTTGTTCCCAGATATGACTAGCGCCGGTTTCTTCTGTAAAAGAGGAGTTGATTACCTCGATGGAGCTAATTTCTTTTTTGATATCATTAATTTCCTTGTCGCATCCGAAAAGGTCTTTCAACTCTTCCAGATTACTTTTTTTCAACTCTACCAGATCTTCATATCGTAATACTATTTTATCTTCTAAATCAGGTAAATTTTCCAAAACATAATTACTGAGTTTCCTACTATAGTAAAAAGGATAGACCCCCAATAAGACCCCCATTTTCTTGACCTTATCCCTCAATCCTTTTTTGTTAAACCGCATTCCCTTGAGCAATGAATTAAAAACGCTTGCAGGATCCCTTAAAAGAATTATATGTATATCGTTAGGAAATATACGGGATAACTGATCTACACCTAAAAAAGAAGTGTTTTTGATCATCACATATTCTGAATTAGACTTTTCAAGAATACGTTCTCTCAGATCCTTTATAAATAAATGCTCCAGAAACTTTTTATCTGTTTCAAAAAAAACCTGTTTGTCATAGATACTAAAGAACTCTCTAAGTATAGTGGATAATCTGGTTTCACTTTTATTGTGAATCAAAACCTGATGCCCGGTAAAAACTTTTAAGGCTTCTGATACAAAATTATGTCCTGTCCTTGGTAAATAAGAATTTAGAAAAATAATTTTTTGTTCTTCCTGCTTTCTCATCTGAGAGATTTTATTTTATCGCAAATTTGCTCCGAAGCTTTTTCGCAAAGATTAAGATTTATAATATTAAACCACTGTAGCGTATTTTGAAGAACAACTTTGGTTTCTCCTTTAAATATATGCTGAATGGCTTCAATTATACCTGTTTTGGAATTGATCCAATAAACCGATGCTCTATTTTCCATAGACCTGAAATGTATATAATCATAGATCTCACGAACATCTTTTTTTAAGTTATTAACTTCAGGAACATAATTAATATAGGCACAGGGCTTCTTCCGCGCGGCAAAATCAAAAACCATAGACGAGGCGATATTGATGACCATGAAACTGTGTTCGATGATATTCGTTTGCAGGATCATATCTTCCCTGGTGGGCATCACCGCATCCCAGCTGTTATGGCCTCCGCTCCATTCGGGATCAATTGCCGTAATTTCATCTAAATATTCCTTTAATACTTTATCATACCGACTTGAAAAATCTACCGGACACCTTCTGAATATGATCCCAAGATTTTCTCCTTTTCTATTCAGATTTCGAACTGCTTCTGCCACGTCTCTTAAAAAAACTTCATCATGCGGAGAGGTAGTCAAATCATCTCCTGAAAAACACAGGTATTCTTTTTCGGTATCCAGTCCATACTTCTTGAAAAATACTTCCTTTTCGAGTAGGACCTCCTCTTTACAATGGATCTCAAATTGGGGGGTACCGGTAATTTTCACCTGCTCTTCCTTTAGGTAAGGATAATACCTTAGCAATTCGTTCTTCATATGATCGCTCCATACAAAGTAAAAGTCGGTTTCGATTACCTTGGTCGCCTTCGGCAGATTATCCCAGGAGAAAATAAAGCCCGCTGTAGTAATCCCCAGATCCTTTGCTGCCCTAACTGGTGCTATCGCGTTTACAGGTCGCTGGTTGGCACAAAATACCAGGTCTGGCTTTTCCCTCTTCAGTACTTTTATACATTCCTTATAATAGGCTGATTTCCTTTCGGAATTTTGCATCCTCTCTCGCAGCACCCTCAATCCTTTTTCCCCGGTGTAGGTATCACTTAAACGGGAAACAATAAGATTTTTAAGCTTGTTCTTCCAGCCCTCGGTAGATGCGGGAAACTTATATTTTTCGTAAACCGCATCATTGAATTTATCACGAAAATGATTGAGCTCTGAAATGATCTTGGCCCTTTTGTATACATCGGTGATCGCCCTTGGCTTTGGCCTTAATTTTATTTCCTTTTCGCCGTCAGCTTTAATATTATAAGGGGTTGCATTCCAGTACACGATCTCCAATCCTGCTTGTTTTGCTTTCTTTGGAAAATCGGTGAATAGAAAATTCCGAAGGCTAACGCCATCGGGAATGATAGCAAGGACTTTTTTCTGCTCCAAGGTAATTACATGATTATTTGGGCTAAGATAAAAATTTAGAGAACTTAAAGAGCTTACACCATAAGCCAATCCCGAATTTTCTCGTCAGGCTAAGACCGTCATAGAACCTTTCTTTTTTGCAAGTATAATGCGTTACCAGCGTCAAGAATTTTTAACGCCTGTCCTGAGTAATACCTAAGTACCCTGGAGAAAATTTAGCTTTCCAAACGACTCCTCAAACTAAATTTACGCAAGACACGCTTATTTCGACTCTCCTTTAAATAAAGAAAAACTTATAATAAATAGGTCAAGTAAAATCTGGTTGCATGAAGGCTAATCTTATTAAACCATACACCTGTCACCCTGAACGGAGTCGAAGGAACAAACTCTGAATTAAAAACACTCAACACAACTCACTAATCACTACTCACTATTCACTATTCACCACTCACTACTCACTACTCACTACTCACTACTCACTATTCACTTCTCACTATTCACCACTAACCACTAAACTACAATTAACCCACTGCCAGATATAAAAACTATTCTCCTGTTTTCCGTTCTTATAAGCTTCCCATTCCGTCCTAAGAACCTTGGCATCAAACCACTCGGAAAATTCAGAATTAAGTAGTTTCTCTATTTGCTGGTCAACAAAAATCCTGAGTTCATTTCCCAGCCACTCGCGCTGCGGGGTCTGCAAAGCTCTTTTAGGTGCTTCCGCGATCTCGAAAGGCACATAATCTTTCACCAGCTCCCGTAAAAGATGTTTATGCACATTACCTTTTATTTTCATGCTGTCGGGCAGGGAAAAAGCCAGCTCCACCAGTCGGTAATCCAGGAAAGGTTCTCTCAGTTCTGTGGAATAGGCCATCGATATCCGGTCGTTAAAACGCAGTGCTCTTGGAAGCTTCGTATAAAAAATATCCCGGTATTGTTTGTTCTGAATTCCTGAAGAAAATGGTGTAGGATATTGGGGTTTTTCCGACAGTCTTTTAAAATCTTGACTCAATACATTAAGGCGGAAAGGAGATTCATTTTTGCTTCCCTGAATTAGTGTATTATTGGTATGGCTGTAATAGTCATATCCTGCCCATTGTTCATCCATTCCTTGCCCGTCAAGTAAAACTTTGATAACCTGCTCAGAAGCTTTTTTAAATATTTTGGAATAGGCCAGGGTGGGTATCCCGCCGAAAGGCTCATCCTGGAAAATAGTTGTTGTGTGTGATAATTCAGGAACCTCTTCTAAACTCAATTTTATCTTTTCAAGTGGGTTCCCTGTTTTTTGGATCATCTTTTCCACCCAGGGCAATTCATCATATCGCTTATCCCCTGTATAAAAGGTATAGGCCTTGATATTATGGTTTGGGTGCAAATGATTCACCAGTGCCAACAAAAGGGAACTGTCCACTCCCCCGCTCAGGTTAAAGCCAACTTCAACATCAGCTCTAAATCGTAGTTTTATGGAGTCTTCAAGTAATTCTAGATATTTTCTTTTAACCTCCGACTCTGAGCCGTAATCAGATGACCTTTCTTTTATTCGTTCTTCAAAATTATACCATTGATATTTTTGAATTTTTCCCGACTTATATTCCAGAAAATACCCTGCCGGTAGTTGAAAAATATCCTTATAAAAGGTTGTATCCCGGCTTCCGTAACTACCATAACAGAAATAGTTTGCCCAGGTTTTTTCATCAGGAAGTTTTTTAGCTACTTTATGAATAGCTTTTATTTCACTGGCGAAAATCAGCTTTTTTCCCGCCTGGTGATAATAGAAGGGCTTCACCCCGAACCGGTCTCTGGCAGCAAACAATTCTTTTTTTTCTTTATCCCAAATGGCGAAAGCAAACATTCCGTTCAGCTTTTCTAGGCAGTCTTTTCCGAAGACGATATAGGTTGCCAGCAGAACTTCGGTATCAGAACTGGTTTTAAAATCGTACCTGCCGCCGATCTCAGCTTTTAATTCTTTATAATTATAAATTTCCCCATTAAAAATTAGCTGATATCTGCCGCTGGTATCGCTGAATGGTTGATTTGCTTCCTTGGAAAGATCAATGATCGAAAGCCGGTTATGCCCCAAAAGACACTTCCCGTTATGATATATCCCGGAAGCATCTGGCCCCCGGTGCCTGATACTTTTAAGCATTTTCCTGAGATCCTCTATATTGTATCTGCTACCTATTATTCCCGCGATCCCACACATAGTTAAGGTTTTAGCATCTTTTCAGCCTTTTCCCAGTCCTCAGGTGTATCGATATTCACATAGGCATCCCTGGTAGTTTCCACAAAACCTATTTTATCTCCGAGTAATGAACCTTGTAAAATAACTTCACTACGGGTAACATACACTGCTCCATCACGGTGATAGGCCTTAGGTAAGTCCTGCCTTCGAGAAATAGGTGTACTTTCACCCGTCGCGATCTTCAAATGTCCTGCTTTTTCTTCAAAGGCCCAGTGTGGGTTAAAATCTGCAGGAATTTCCCGTACACTGATCACAGAATCAAAACCTCCCATATCTAATTTTTGAATCGCTTCATCAATAAGGTCGTTTTTTCGAAAGGGCGTGGTGGGCTGAAGCAGGCAGACCGCATCAAAATCTTCACCATTAGCCATAAAGAATTCCAGTGTGTGTCTAATTACGGCCAGACTGGGAGTATCATCATTTGCTAATTCATCCGGTCTTTTAAATGGTACCTCTGCTCCTTCTGACTTGGCTATTTCTATAATACTTTCATCGTCTGAACTCAATACCAGTCGGGAAAGCAATTTTGCCTCTTTTCCCGAAGCAATGGTATAGGCTATCAGCGGCTTTCCATGGAGTTCCTTGATATTCTTTCCTGGAATTCCTTTGCTTCCTCCCCTTGCAGTGATGAGTCCGAGTACTTTCATTCGTTTAGATTTGAGATAATAGGAAATTCGGCATCGATCTTTTCTTTATTTTTCAAATAATCCGCTATCATGCCTCCTTCAATATTTTGATAGGCTTTCCTAAGCTTTTCCGTTGTCAGATCGATAATTCTACAAATTTTTCCGGAATTTTCCTTTCTGACCAATTTTATTTTTCCCGATTGGTACTTTTCAAGTACTTTTGGCAATATTTCTCCCGCCTGCCTGATTACTTTGTTTCCTATCTCATGTAAATCATCCTTCTCTTCCAATCTCGGCCTTAATTGGTGCAGAATTCTTCCGGCATCAACTTCTTCGCTTGCCAGGTGAATAGTAGCTCCAACAAATTCAGGTCTTCCGTCTATTAGCGGAAAAAGATTCGTGGCTGAACCCTTATACCAGGGTGAAAGCCCGAGATGAAGGTTGATGAAACGATTCCGAAAGGTCTGTAGCAAATCGGCTTTAATAATGGAAACGCCAAAAAGGATAATATAACCGGGAGAAAGATCCTTTAAGATTTTTAATGTCAGCTCTGAGTTGATCTCTCCATGGGAAACCTTCAGTTGCAAAATCTTTGAGGGGAAACCTTCTTTTCCGAAGAACTCGATTTCCGAATTTTCCCTCCTTTGAAAATGTGCTTCTTGAAAGGCAGCATCTTCCTCGTTTAAAGCTGATGTATCTGAAATTTTATGGGACTTTTCTTCTGTAATGATAAGCTGTAAATGGGTCTGTTCCTCCAGACATCTTGCCATGTACTTATGCCTGTAACTATTGCTGGTTAGAAGTACCGTTTTCATATAGATGCCATTTAGAGTATTCGGGATTCTCAAAAAGATTTTCCTTCTGAAAGATATTCGCTTTTCCGCCCGGTAGGTCATTACAGTCGTAACGCCCCAGCAGGAAAGGATTTTCCTTTGGATCTATGTTTACAGCTCTTTCCATACTGAAAGCCAGTTCAAAGCCTGTTTCAGCTAAAGTTATGGAAAGATTTTTACAGGCATCGAAAGAACCATACGGATAACTGAAGGTTTTTGCTTTTTCCCCAAATCGGCTAACAAAAAATTCCTGACTTTTTTCCAGGTCATATTTGGCCTGCTTCTGGCTTAGCATTCCCAGGGGATCGTGGCGGTGACCATGTGAACCCAGGCTTCCCTGCTCCCACAACTCAGCTAGTTGTTCTTCTCTCATATAAAGTTCAGTAGCTGTTTCGTATTCGTCAAAATATTTTTCAAAAAGCGGATTGATGATTTTTTTTAATTCTGATATGCCAAGTCTGAAGTTCAGCAGATATTTAAGCCGGGCGACCTCTCCCTCATCATAATTATAATGGTTAACCGCTTTATTCCTCTCCTCATCGGTGAGCTGAATCGTCGATTCCTTTTCAATTTTTTTCTGGAGTTCTGCTGGAGCGATTTTTGATCTTAGAAGATGGATTTGATGCACCAGGGAGACTTTTTGCTCGGCGAAATTGGAAGTATTTACAAAACAGATGAAAGGGATTTTCATTTCATCAAGTATGGGCTTCGCCAGCTTGAATTGTTCTTTCAGCCCGTCATCAAAGCTGATCAGGATTGCCTTTTCATCTTTAGGAATTCCATTTAATATATCTTCCTGCGAGACAAACTTTCCATATTTTGCAAGCTCCTTTAACTGATTTCTGAATTGACCGGGAGTTACCCCAAAAATGCTTGGATAAGCAGCTTTAAAATCTTTTCTTATATAATGAAAATTACCGACTGCCAGCATGTTAGTATTGGATGCTTTTATGCGATCTTAATTCAATTTTTGCGAGTATATCGGCTATTCTTTTTCCGGAATCTCCTTTTCCGTAAATCGTGGAAGAAGCAAAAGAACCACTTTCTGCCAATTCATTGATTTTTGAAAGGATTTCTTTTCGATCATAACCACTGTGGATAACATTCTCTGCTTTTAGCCTGCGATGCTGACGACTTCCTATGTCTATTGCTGGAACTCCAAGATAACTGCATTCCCTGATTCCGGCGCTGGAGTTCCCGATGATCATTTTCGAATGCCTCAGCAGCCTTAAAAAATCCAGGGAATCCATGTTCTTAAAGAAATGAATATTTTCCGGGTTCTGTTGTTCCCTAAAAGTTCGAATTCCGTTGGAAGTACCATCAGAGCCTGCATCTACATTCGGCCAGAACCAGAAAGCCGGAATTCCGGAATCTCTCACCGCATACAGTGTTTCCATTATATGCTCCCGGGCTTTTTCATATTCCGAAGTAACGGGGTGTTGCATCACTACCAGGTACCCATCTTTCCAGTTAATATTTTTCCCGACTCCGCCGTATTTTTCAAGTGGGTCAAAATTGAGTTTTTCTTCATCTTCAATCTCACTCGCCAGGTCGATAGATGGGCATCCGGTATTTATAACCATTTCAGGGTCTTCCCCCAGCCTGATTACACGTTCCCTGGCTTCCTCATTAGAAACCAGATGAATATCGGCCAGCTTTGTATTGGCATGTCTTACTTTCTCGTCTATGCTGCCTGTAACTTCGCCACCCTGAATATGTACTAAAGGAATGTTCTGATATGCTGCTGCTATTGAAGTAGCAATGGTTTCAAAACGATCGGCGATGGTAATAACCGCATCGGGCTGCAGGTTATAGAAAACATTTGTAAGCTCCATTAATCCAATTCCGGTTGTTTTAGCCATAGTCGTAGGATTTTCCCCTTCCAGTACCATATAAACCTTCGCCGCAGCCTCAAAACCATCTTTCCTGATAAAATCTGCAGCATTTCCATATCGGTCAAGTAAAGCTGAACCGGCAATTACCAGTTGCAATTCCAGTTCAGAGTGTTCTTCGATTGCCTGTAATGCCGACCTGATCCTGCTGTAAGAAGGCCGGGCGGTAATGACAACACAGATTTTTCTTTTATTAATCATCAAATAAATTTTCTAAGCTGAAAATGAATTTTGGAGGCCATTTTCAATTTAAGCCATTCCACTTTTTGTTTAAGATCGGGATTAGTAAATATAATTTTCAAACCTCCTTGAAAATTATATTTAGGCCGATTAGAGTATATATTATTTCTTTTACTGGTAATCGAATGTACAAATTTTGAGTGTGAAAAGAGATTTGTAATAATTTCAGTTTGATCGCGTCGGTCACCTTCAATAACTATTATACATCTATTCTTCATATTTTTTTTAAGACTGGCGAGAGCCTCTTCCTTTCCATCTATTATGATAAAATCGAATTTAAGTTCTTCAGGTAAAGATTGAATGTCGGGATATAAATGCAAAGAATTATATTTTTCTCCCATATTCAACGGTAATTGTTCTAGACAAAAAGCATTCGATTCAGTGCCATAGACCTTGAGATTAGAGCTATAATGTGTTCTTAGAATTGAGTCTGAAATTGTACCAATTCCAACTCCTGCCTCCAGGATAGTTTTTGGCTCGAATTTTTCAATCAAACTTAAAATTTTATAAAGCGCATATTCACTGGCGATAAACTGGCTTCCCTCTGCCACTGAGAATTTTCGATATTGTCTTTCTACAATATTTTTAATGCTCATTTTTAAGTATTATTGAAAAAGATTTGTACTGTTTGTTCAGAGAACATAAAAATAAAATTCCTGTTTATATAATTGCAGCAATAGCGGCGATTATTACGTATTTATTGTCATCTAACTATAATCTGGGCTTCTCTCCTGATTCTGTTACTTATTTCGAAACAGCTAACAGTTTGATTTCCGGAAAAGGATTTACTGATCTGAATGGTCATTTCGTAAACCACTGGCCTCCTGGTTATCCTTTTTTTATCATGATAATTTCATGGGCTATTGGAATACCTACAATATTGGCTGGTACCATTGGGAATGTTTTTATTGTTTTTTCCACCATTCTTATTTTATTCGAAATTTTTGACAGCTATAAAATCCCACCTCCAATTTCTTATTTTCTCCTGTTTCTATTCATACTGTCTCCATTTTTTTCTATATATCTCTGGTTTTTATCGGAAGGATTGTTCATTTTCCTCTTTCTTCTCTCTTTGCTCATTTTCACAAAATGGAAGAGCAGTCACTCGGTTTTATATCTATCATTAAGTGCTTTGATTCTAGGTATATCGGCACTTGTAAGATATGCTGGTATTGGTTTTTTTATTGGGTATTTGGTTTACCTGTTGCTTAATGGAAATTATAAATTTATTAAAACCACGATTTCTAATTTATTTGTTTTTATTATTTCTTTTCTTTTACCTCTTGTACCATGGCTTTTCTATGCCAGGTTGAATGGAAAGGCTTCACATGACAGGAAGTTTGACTTCGAAATTATACCTGCGACCAAATTTCAGGAAATTCTTCTTAGCATAGGTAGCTGGATTTTCGGTAATTTATATGGGCTGTTTTTTTTAAGCTTTTCAATTTTAGTACTTGCAGTTCTTTATAAAAGTAAATTAAAATTTTCTGTTGTCCTTAAGTTAAATCTTTACCTGGAAAATAAATGGAGACTCCCATTGATTCTGGGAATCATGTACCTTTTATTTATTCTATTTTCTGCTTCTTTTTTAGATCATGCCATTCCCTTATCCAACCGCATTTTTAGTCCGGTTTATCCTTTTTTTCTTTTGTTATTTGGCTCCTTACTAACTTACCTCCATAATAAGGTTTCTTTTAAACTGGCTTACATCCTTCCATTTCTGGTAATGATATCTTATTCATTTCGAAATATTCCCATATATATTCACCATTATAAGGAGGGATCAGGATTCACCTCTCAAAAATTTCAAAACTCAGCCTTGCTCAATTATGTGCAAAAAAACTTGGAAGACAAAACCCTATACACAAATGACCTCTTTCTTTTGAAAATTTTCACCAAAAATCAGAATATAATACAACTTCCGGTTACTGGAAATTCTTCTGGACTAGAGAAAATCAAACCTCAGCTTAGAAAGAGACAGGTGGTTATCATCTATTTTGAATTAATAGACTGGCGAAATTATATGGTAGGTAAAAAGGAAATATTAAAAACCTTTGATAATGTTGAAATAAGAAGGTTCAAAGATGGTTTCGTACTGTTAAATAACTAATTATTCCAAATCACCTTCTTTAAGGAATTCCCACTGGTTTTTTGTGACAATTAATTTTTTTCCAATACAATCTTTAAAGTCTGAAGCTGGAACACCCTTATTCCTGGGCTTTTTTGCTTCTAAATCCTGAAAACTTAAAATATGACCTACAGGTAGATCCTTATTTACTGCCAGAGACTTTTCGAAAATATCTTTTAGTTCACTAAAGTTGAAATTATCGCTTTTATCTACCGGATGCTCAAGAGCTTCGGAGATATTCCTTACCGCCTTTACCAGTTCTTTTATTTCACCAATCTCTAAAGAAGAGGAAGCATCCGGCCCAAAACTTTGTCGACTGAAAACCGCGTGAAATTCCAAAATCTCAGCTCCTAGAGCCGTAGCCGCGATACAAGTCTCAGTTTTAGCTGAGTGATCAGAAAAACCTATAGTTACTCCATACCTTTCCTTCAATTCTTGGATTACATTCAGACCATAATTTTCAGACTTTGTAGGATATGATGTGGTACACTGAAGTATAGAAAATTCAATTCCTTTACTATTAAGAAAACTTATGCTTTTGTCCAATTCTTCAAAGGAACTCATCCCTGAAGAGAGGATGACCGGTTTCCCGGTCCTGGCGATCTTTTCCAGTAAAAGTAAATTATTCACTTCTCCTGAACCTATTTTATATCTCTTTACTTTAAGCTCTTCGAGAAGATCTACCGCGGCATTGCTGAAAGGAGAGGCCAGAAATTCCACTCCCTTTTCCTCGCATCTCGATTTCAGGACTCTCCATTGTTCATGGCTAAACTCCATCCGTTTCCAGTAATCGAATCGAGTCTTATCCTGTTGAGAAAACTTAACTCTAAAAGGTTCATGAATACTACTTTCCGCCTCGGCGATATGTACCTGGAATTTTACAGCATCCACCTCAACCTCAGCAAGGGCATCTATATAGGCGAGAGCCATTCCCAGACTTCCATCATGTGCCTGACCAACCTCTGCAATAACAAACATATTTCCTTTTTTAATTAAAAAGAGCCCTCCTTTTAAGGGGGTGGCGGGCTACATGTGCCTGAGCAATCTCAGCAATAATAAACATATCTCTTTCTTTTAATTTAATAAATACTCCCCTTTTAGAGGAGTTAGGGGTTTAAAGTTGTATTCTAAAATCTATGCTTTTAAGATCTTCTGCAATTTTAAAAGAATAGTTGGCATTCCTGTATTCAAATACTATTTTTTTAAGAAGCATATCATTTACTTCTTTCATTGAAATATAGGTTTGAGTTTCTTTCTTCAAAAGCTTTTTCACTTGATGCTTGAATGAAGAATAATAGGGATCTTCCTCAAAAACTGCACAGATCACTCCTTTTTCAGCCGGCATAATCTCATGAAGAAAATGTTCCACCTGAGCACGAATGTTTTTGATGCGGTAAGTTTTAGCAGGGGTTTTCAGCAAATTACTATCTTCCTTACTGATGATCTTACCCATGTCAGGCTGCCTTTTGGGCCTGATTACTTCCAGCTGATTGTTCATAAAGTAATGTTGCTCATTGACTCGCATGATGTCTTTCACCCTTGGTTTTTGAGTAATGATTTTATCCTCCGATCCCTGAAAACTTTCATGCCAGAAATGATAAAATAGTTTATCCGGATATTTTTTTCTTTTATAGCCCGCACGTTCAATGCGGTCAAACAGGTCTACATCTTCCGCACCATAAAAATGAAAGAATTCATCATAGCCACCCACTTCGGTAAAAGCTTTTTTAGGAGCGAGTATCATCCCGTTAACCTCTCCCTTTCTTTTAATTTCAAGATTCTTGATTTTATTCCTTTTAACCACTTCTGCCGATTCCTCTTTGGAAAGATAGTTTAGGCTAAAAAGACCAAAACTATTTTGACCAGAAAAATCTTCAAGCTTTTTGGTAGTTAAAGGATGAAATAGAAGGTCCACATCAGCTATAAATATAAATGGAGTGGATGCCTTAAGAATCCCATAGTTTAAAGCTTTGCTTTTATTCCATAATAGCTGGGGCACTTCTAGGGCGAATAACTGAACAAAAGTATAATTTTTAAACAGCTCTTTTAATTCTACTAAAAGTTCATATTTACTTCCGTAATCCACGAAGATGACCTTAAAATTTTGATCAGTCTGTTTGGATAGAGAGTCAAGCGTCAACCTGATCCTTTCCAAGTCCCGGTCTCGGTTAGCATATATGATGGTAATTTCTGGATACATTTATGAGCCCGATGTTTCTAATTCCTCTTCTACTAATTTATACTTTTTAAGAACTTCATCTTTAATTCTTTCTCTATCAAGTCCGGGTCTTAAATTTTCGTTGTTAAATTTTATAGCTTTTTCTATATCTATTTCATTCTCTAAGACCTTTTCCAGTACATTCCGAATATGTTTAGGTTCTTCAGGATTATTAATAAGCAAGCCGTTCAGGCCATCAGTGATTATTTCTTGAGTAGCTCCTCCGGGATTTGATTGAATGGGAAAGACTTCCATAACTATAGCTTCAAGTAAGGTATTGGGCATTCCATCTGAAAGGCTGTTGCCTATAAAAATTCTGGCACGTCCCATTAGCTTCATCACTTCCCGATGAGAAACTTTTCCGAGTACTTTAAAGTTTTTCCAGGTATTTATTTCTGAATTCCTAACGAAATGAAACACTTCCTCATCAGCCCCGAAAACTACTATATCAAATTCTCTTAACTTTTCTTTTAATGGCAGGAAGGCCTTCAGCACCTCAATAGCCCTTCCATGTAATCCCTGATAGCCTTTCACTAGAATTATGTTCCTTTCATCGAATTCTTTAAGATAAGATTCCAGAGATTGAAGGTCATATCCTCCACCGCCCGGAAAATTACCGAGGTAAGTTCCTTTAAAGCCGTTTTCTATAGCAATCTGATGGTCCCTTTTACAATCGGTAAACAAATAATCCACTTTAGGTAATACTCTTCGAATATCCTCCAGATAACCTTCCTGTTTACTGTAATAAAAAAGATCGCTTCCCCAGGTAGAAAGTATCCATTTAATATCTGGAAATTTATCCAATACCGGCAACACGGGAGCAGCAGCAAGATAGATCACAAAACTGTGAATAACATCAGGCTTAATCTCTTTTATTCTTTTTTCTAAAACTTTCTGAAAACTTCTTTCATTTACTTTATTGATTAGTCTGTTAAATCCGGGATGATTTTTTTTTAGAAAATACCTTCCGGGAAAATCCCACTTATAACGCCAGCCGGTAATTTGCTGTGCAAAATCTATTTTTTCAACCTCTGTGTTAGAATCAAAAACATCCAGCCAGTAGATCTCGTGGCCAGAACCCTTTAACTGCTCGGTCCAGTTAAAGAAATGTGGGGCGAATATGGATACCATTAAGATTTTCATAGGTTCTCTATCACTTCTTTCAGATGAGTAGAAGACAAATAGCTCCCAATTTTACTATAATCCATTCTATTTTCATCTTGCTTCCATTTAAGATAAAGATCTTCCAGCAGAATAGCGATATGTTCAGTATCATCAATTTCTGAGTAATAAGGATAATCTTCTCCTAGCAATCGTCTGGCTTCACTTTTAGGAGGTCCCAGTAATAGTATAGGTTTTCCGGCTGCTATACAATGTGGAAATTTTCCGGGTAAAAAAGGACTGAATTCTGCTTTGGCTTCTATGATGATATTTATAGCGGCTTTATCCTGTAACCAGAGTACCTCATTGAACGGGTGACTTTCGCAAAAGACCTCAATTCTCGTCTCATCTTTAGCCTCTTTTTCAAGATATTCCTTATAATGAGGTGCTGGCCCTATATGGATCAGTTTCACTCTTGCATCCGGCTTTTTAGATACAAACTTTTTAAATCCATCGATAAGGCCATTAGGTTGTCTGGCCTGTAAAAAATTCCCGGCATGAAGTACTATGAATTCCGAAGGATCGATCTTCACCTTTTCAGATGGAGTTTTTTCTATTTCTTTGTTCAACTGGTGAGGAATGACGATCCCCTTTTCCAGGTAAGCCTGATAATGGGACCCCATCCATTCCTTGAGGTAAAGAGAAGGAAAAGCAGCATACTTACATTTATTTGCAATTTCCTCCATAAATCGCTGCTTCAATTTATACCCGGGTTCTCTCCAGGTATAGGGTTTTGGATACCAGTGCATGGGATAAGGATCATGAATGTATGCGATCCATTTCGAATGCCATTCAGGTAAATTAAGTAAGGCATGGTGGGGCCTGAAGCTTCCTCCCTGACTTAGCGTAAGGACCCAGTCAGGATCAAAGTTCTTTTCTTTTTTTAGTGCCGTTATTATACTATTCCGGTCATTTTGAAGTGTAAACGAGAAACCCTTCTTCTTCTCAATTTTAGGGTTAATACTAAGTTTAAGGAAATAACGTAAATACCTTTCTGCTCTGCTCAGAAAAAATAAAAGACTTTTTCGGTTTTCAGGGATCGTGACACTTTCTGCTCCTTCAATCTCCACTTCTTTTCTGGAATAATGACATACTTTAACCAGATAACCTGCCTTGATAAGGTTTTTTATTAAAGCCATATTCGCCTTAGCACCACTGCTGTTATCGATATCTGTAGATTCGGCTATTACCAGTATACGTTTCATCAATTACTCCTTAACGCCAAGGTTTTCTATAATGATTTTCACAATTCTCTTGGCTGCTTTACCATCGCCGTAAGGATTATTAAAGGATGCTTTACTTTTGGAAGCCTTTAATAACAATGAAACTTCTTTAATAATTTTTTCCTTGCTGGTTCCAACCAATATAGAAAGACCGGCCTCTACTCCTTCCATCCTCTCCGAAAAATCTCGTGTGACCAGCACTTTTTTTCCAAAGGCAGGAGCCTCCTCCTGAATACCACCTGAGTCTGAGATAATAAATTCACAGTTCTTCAGTAAATATAACATCGTAGGATAGCTAACTGGATTTATCAGGTGAATATTCTCAATATTTTCTAACTTTTTATAAACATGATTTTTCACATATGGATTAAGATGCACGGGATAAATAATATCTATTTTTTCAGTTTTTGTTATTTGAATTAGAGCTTCACAAATTAGCTCAAAACCTTTTCCAAAACTTTCTCTCCGGTGTCCTGTCACCAAAATAAACCTCTTTGGAAGAATACCTGTTTCAGAAATAATTTCTGATTCATCAATATTCTGAAGTTTTAAAATTCCTAAACTTACCGCATCTACAATAGTATTGCCTGTCATATAAATATCATTTTTAGGAATATTCTCCAGTAAAAGATTATCTCTGGCTTTTATAGTGGGAGCAAAATGATAATCGGTGAGTCTTGCCGTAATCTGCCTATTTATTTCCTCAGGAAAAGGAGAAAGGGAATTAAAGGTTCGAAGTCCCGCCTCTACATGAGCAACCTTAATTTTCCTGTGAAAAGCTGCCCATGCTGCCATCACTGAAGTGGTTGTATCTCCATGGACTATTAGCAAATCCGGCTTAACTTTTGAGAGAACGTTATCTATGGAAATTAGTATTTTGCCGCTGAGTGTATTTAATGACTGATCTGCTCTCATAAGATCCAGATCATAATCGGGAACTATTTCAAAAAACTTAAGGACCTGATCCAGCATTTCGCGATGTTGCGCAGTCACACAAACTTTGCAATCTAATTGCTGTCTTTTAAGCTCATAAATGAGAGGGGCCATTTTTATGGCTTCAGGCCTTGTACCGAAACAAACTAATATTTTCAAGATGCTGCAATTCTGGATTTAATTCGAAAGAGAGGTTTAATAACAGGGTAAAAATAAAAACCTAATTTAAACTTAACTTTTTTCAGTACACCTGGATTTGTATATTTAAAAAGTTCATTTACAATTCCATAATCTTTCAGCTGAAAGCCTTTACGTATAAAAAATTTCTCTAAATCAACCCCTAAAGCCTGATAGTCATAAAGGTTTTTAATCATGACCTTGGAAGCATCAATCATAGAGTCTACTTCTCTTTCTTTTCCTTTATTAAAATTACCGGTATTAGACGCAGTATGCTTTCTGTTAAAATATAGCATTTCCGAGATACTGATTCCCTGATATCCTTTTAATAAAATACGCCCATAGCATTCCCATTCTTCAGCATAATGAAGCTCTTCATTAAACCTGACGTCTTCAAAACATTTTCTTTTAAACATAACAGTACAGGAAGCCATAGGTTTAGCTCCAGTAATGAAACCGGTTAGGTCTTTTATAGTATAGTCTGTAACAGTAATTTCAGACTTATCTATTTTTTGAAAACTTGGTTCTCTCTGATAAAATGGTGTTTTTTGATAATTACAAAAATCTTTTCCGGTCCTTTTTAGAAAACACAAACAGGTTTCCAGATTTTCAGGGTGTACGAGATCATCATCATCAAAAAAAATAATATAGTCACCTTTTGCTAAATCTAGCCCCATATTACGGGATCCAGAGAGGCCTTTTTTAAAATTATGTTTTCTTTTATAATATTTAAACCTGGAGTCTTTATTTTGCCATTTGTGAAGAATCTCTGGAGTCCTATCAGTACTTCCGTCATCAACAATAATACATTCCCAGTCATTTTGACTTTGCTTTTTAATGCAGGCCAACATATTCTCGATAAGATGTGATCGGTTAAAGGTGGCAATAATGATAGAAATTAAAGGCATTTAACTTAATGGTTTAATTTTTCTTCATTTTACGAAAAGGTGCCAGTAGAAAATTCCCGATCCGGTAATCTAAAGAATCTTCCCTTTTCTTTTTTTCATAATCTGAATGCTCTAGTCGTTTAAATAAATGATCTATCAACTCCTTAAAATGATTTCGGTAAAGCTCCGGATGTTTTAATATAATATACCTGAATTTTTCAGCCTTTATATGCTTAATCTGACTTGTAGTTGAATTAGTTCTTAATCTGTAATGAAATAGGACATCCTTCAACACTTTTGCGTATCCACCGTTTAAAAGTATTCTAAGATAAAATTCCCAATCTTCAAATCCCCAGATCTCTCTATTTTCGTCATAACCTCCGCATTTAAGCCAGTCTGTTTTTCTAAACATGGCACTACCCATAGCACTATTAGAAAACAGAAAATTTTCAAGACTTCCTCCCTGTGGCTTAAAAATATCTATAGTCCCATTTTCATTAAACCTCCTTGAATAACAGGTGACAATTTTAATATCTATATTACCTTCCATTAATTCCACGGCTCTTGAACAAAATGAAGGTTCAAAATAATCGTCACTATCCCAGTTAAGAATATATTCACCTGAGCTTTGCTTTATTCCATTATTCCTAGCTACGCTTTGCCCACTATTCTGTTGTGATAAAATGGTATCAGTGTGCTCCATAAGCCTTTCAATAAGCGACGTAGTTTCCTTATTGCTTCCATCATTAACCAAAATTATTTCTTTATTTTTATAATCCTGCTTGTATGCCATTTCTACTGCTTTTTCAACAAACAGATCATTATAGCAGGCGATTATAATCGAAACCTTAGGTATATTTATTTCCTGATTTCCCTCTTTCATATTGCTGAAGACTTATCCATTCTCCCTGGATGAATATTTTATCAAGTTTTCTATTGGTAACGATGTTTACTATCGCTTGAGGTGAAAGATACGAGTTATAATATAATTTTATATTTTCTCGATATTCTGTTAGTCTGTCTTCATTTAAATAAAACAGGATTTTAATTTTTCCATCTAGTTCTTCTAAGTTTTTAAAGAAAACAGCATTTACTCCATCCTCAAGGGATGGATAGAGATATTTTGCATAAGTATCCTGAATAACGGGAATACAACCAGATGCCATGGCTTCTGTAAGGTTATGTGAGTTAGGAACAAGAATCCCTGGAAGCGCTAAAAAAAAAAACTACTTAAAACTTCTTTCAATTTATTTCCAGAAATACCAAAATTTTCAGATGTATTGATCAGAACTATTTTATTATCAAGGTTTCCATTTATAAAGGACTGTAACTTGTCTATATTCTGGATAGGTATATACCTATCATCATTTTTTAAATAATTAAAAACACGCAATCTACTTAGCACATTAAAAAACCGGGATTTTTCTATTTGACCATACTCTTTTTTATCCACATCCCCGGCCATAAATAGGCTTCTTTTTCTATTTTCGTTATTTTTAAATATAAAATTATCTTTCATCCGGTATCTAACCGGATATTCGCACATGGGTACGTGAAAACAATTTTCTTGAAATCTATCATTGAAAAAAGAAGTGTAATAATCATTACTTAATTGCGCATCAATAAATATTGCCTTTGAATCTTTCGGCTTTCCAAACCTAATCCATCACTCATTTAAAAGCCATTTTTTAAAAAGAGCTTCACCCGTTTTCCCCTTGCTTAACTCAAGAATAATTTTTTTATCCTTTGGAATATAAACAGTATAATCCTGGAGATCAAAGAGCTTTAAGAACCCATGTAAATATCTATTTGGATAAACTTCAGAAACATCAAAGAATATCTTATGTTCTTTCGGTTTATTTAGGCCGACCTTAAACAAATCATTTGATATTTTATATCAAAAAGTAAATCTTTTATCGTTTCTTTTAATACCCTATTAATCTTCACGATACCAGGTTTTCAAAAATTTGATCCAGTTTTTTTGATAGTACAGAAGGGCTAAACTCTTCTAGCATACTATCATTAGGATAATAACCAGACTCCTGCAATTTCCGTCCTTCTTCTATTGCTTTTACAACATCATCAATAGAATCAGGATTAAAGATTGGCATTCCCATATTTATTAAATGCTCTTCAATATTTCCGGTTGCCGGTCCAACCACTATTTTTTTGAAGGTATAAGCCAGAAAAACATTTCCGGAATTCCATATATTGATACGGGGAACAAAAATTATATCGGCTGCTGAAATCCGTAAGGCAAATTCATCTCTTGCAAGCTGACCATAATTAAATAAATAAGAAGGGGGCTGATATTTTTCAATAAATTGTGTTGCCCTGTATTTTTTTATATCAAATATTTTTTTGAGCCTGATTCTTCCTGGAAAGTGTATTTCAGAATCCTTTCGCATATTAGTAGCTATAAGAACTTTATCTTTTTCAGGTAAAAATTTGAAACTATTAAGCACCAATTTTCGCTCTTTTCTGTTCCTGATTTTCCCGGGAACCGTTACGACAAAAGCGTTTTGGGAAATCTTTAATAACCTTCTCGCTATCGGTTTTTTATACGGCTCAAATGAATTTTGATATAAAGGATGGTTGACAATTTTATGCTGAGCTTTGGGATATTTTTTCTCGTATAAATTTTTACTATAACTCCCAAGATGTATATACAAGTCGGTATTTTCTTCTATTAAAGCAAAAAGCCTTTGAAAATTTGGAGTCATTTTTTTATGCCTTACTTCATCATGCTTTGTGTAAACAATAAAAGAATTTTTCTTCCAATTTTTTATATTTTCTTCAAGTTCCCTGAGATTTTCTGATGTAGGCTCATACCACTCAAAAAGAGCTTCGGGCCAATGAATATTTACTATTTTAAAAGTTGTATCATAATTCCTGAAATTATCATATACATAAGTATGCTTAGAATGAATTATTAGTTCATCCAGGTAGGGATTCTGATCTTTTTTAAATGGTAAAAGTATTTTCACGAATAAAATTCAGCTTTAAAAATACCTGCAATTAAACCCTTAATACGAGATTTAAAATACGGCTTAAAATAATTCCCTCTTACTCTTCCTAGTATTTCATTGAAAATATCAGTTATTTCAGAATTTCTAACGCTATTATAATTCAGATTATATTTCTTACAGAAAAGAAGCTTGTTGCGATTATAATAATAATTAAAGACCTTTCCTTTCTTACTGGTATGATTATAGGCGTTCACAGTCGTATTAACAACCAGCTTCCAACCCCTTCTTTTTGCATTGAAACACCAATCTGTCTCCTCGAAATAAAGAAAATATTCTTCCGGTAAATAACCTAGTTCTTTAATTCCTGCGACACTAAGTAAAACACAACTACCATCTATATAATCAATGTCATAACTAACCTCAGCCAAGCATTCCTTCTTTAAATAATTATGATTTTTATGAGAAGTTTTACAACCTTCATTGATATTCAATTTTTCGCCATCGCTAAAAATATAATCAGGATTTTCTCTTTTTAGAATTCTAACTCCCGAAGCTGCTGTTTGAGGCCATTTTTCTATTGCTTTAACCATACCCTTTAGGGTATTTTCTTCAATCCGTATATCAGGATTCAATATCCAGATATAATCAGCCTCTTCTTGTAATGCTTTTTTGATCCCAATATTATTAGCGGCTGCATAGCCTAAATTGGCATTGTTGAAAATAAGATTTCCTATAGGTATTTGCTCCTTAAGTTTTTGTTGGTCAGCATTACACGAGGCATTGTCAATGATTAATACATGTAAATCAAATCCCTTTACTAATTTTAGATTTTCAAATAATTCCAGGCATTCATCAACTGTATTATAATTAACAATAAGCGCCCAAACCGAAATGCTATTTATCTTTTCCATCATTACCAGTCACTTTCAGCATAGTAATGAGACCATACTTTAAAGGTTTCCTTTTTTATTTTTTCAATATCCTTGCTAGAAAGCATACTTTTCCAGCGAAAAATATTTCTTCGGGAATTTCTCTTAAGTGGTTCCAAGTTGGATGCTTCAGTACTTTCAATTATTTCATTTTTTATTTCAAGACCAAAAGGAATGTCAAGCTTATTAAACATAAGCTTAAATTCCTCCACGGGTCTTCGAGAAATATCTTCATGTTTTATAAAAATCCATTTCCCCTTAAATTCTTTCCTATACTCAATAACCCGAGAATATATGATATTCCATAATAATATTCCCTGTGACACAATTCCAGGAGGAGTTTCAGAAAATTCACGAATTTTTTCCTGAAAAGGATAGAGCTTTTCCTTCATTAGTTTCTCCTGCTCCAAAAGCTGGTTAAAATCAAAATCCCAGTCCTTTTCTTTTATACTTGCGACAAAAGCAGCAGGATGTCTTATACATACTATCACATCACAATCAACTTTATTATAAAGCCAGGGAGCCGACATTATTGCAATAGGATCTTTTAAAAGCGGCCTTCCAAATAAATTACCCTTCGGATCGTCACTGGTAAACAATTTATTTACATCCCCCTTAATCAGGTTTTTAAAAATACTTTTTAATGAAGGTCTATACATAGATTGTAAGTAATTCAAAACCTCTTGCTCTGTTTGGGCACTGGTGCTTAAAGAATAATATTCAAACCAGTGCTCTATTGGAGATTCCTTTCCCTTGTAATGAATATTGAACGGCTCATGTATATATTGAACGCTATTCGATTCACTAATCATTCTACCAACCCAGGTTGTACCCGAGCGATGTATCCCGGTTACCAGAATTGGTTTACCCACTTTTATTTTTTTGAATCGTTTTATTAAAATATCTATATAATCTTGCGACAAAAGGATAGTATTTATCAAGAAGCTGAAGTCTTGATGAAACATTGAGATACCAAAAATAGTTTTTCAGTAATAATTGATCATATAATTCAAAATCCCTTCCATGTTTTCCTTCATTCCTTACACTCTCCTGCTGTTCATGTAAGCGAAAACCATAGAGACTATCAGGCAGTATAATAATTTTCCCTTTCTTTAAGACTCTATTATAAAATTCAACATCAAGTATTTGCACCATATCCTCCCTGAAATAGCCTGTTTTTTTTATCAAATCCTTTCGGAAAAAAATACCTGAAGGTTCTGCAATTTTATTTACAGGATGACTCCTAAATGCTTTTGAGCAGAAAAAACTCTTATCTAAAAGAATTTTTCCTCCTTTTTTGTTTTCAATTTTCTCCTGGAGATTCCCATATTCCTCGATCCAATTGGAATACTTCTGCCTTTTATCCTCATTGAATATTAAAAATCGCTTACTCGCTATTAAAGCAATTTCTTCCTGCCCCGATAATTCAGTTATCATTTTCTCTATGCACAAAGGAGACAGAACATCATCCTGGAAAAGGAATTTTATATATTCCCCATTGGCCTTTTTAAGGCAATTATTCCAGTTTGCACCAATACCTGCCGGCTCATGGTCATATATGTAAACAGGAAAATCAACTTCTTCACTAAATTTCCTGAGGATCGCGGGAGTATCATCAGCAGATTGATCATCACTGCAAATCAATTCCAGGGGCCTGTAAGTTTGTGCCTTAACGGAGTCCAGAGCTTCCTTAAGATGTGTTTCACCGTTAAGGGTAGGCAGGCATACCGAAACCAGTTTGCTTTTTTCAATCATTATTGTGATAGATTTTAGAGCTTAACCTCCCAGATTCGTCTACTTTCCATGAACTTGACTCATTTGCAGTTTGCATATAAAACTGCTGTTCTTTTGTTAGCCTGGTGGGGTCAATAATCCAGCCACCATGAATCGCAGTATATGGAGGTTTTGTTCTCACCGCATTCATAAAAGGCATATTGGTCCAGTTAAGATTCTTCGGGCGGTAAAGGGCAAATGTGGTATCTATATCGGCATAAAAATTCCCATCTTCTGTTTGTTTCTTCCAGTATTTACTTTCCCAGTTCAGGATATTATTCCTGTAGGTATTGGTATCGGGAATGATCGAAGTATCCAGGCTAAAGCCTACTTTGTTTACCCGCCGGTGTTTATTAATTAATTGTAGAAAATATAACATAAAATCGGCTGGACATTCTTTTACTGGGACTATATCAGCATCGGTCACTGCATAGAACCCCCGGGTGTAATTACTAAAGAGTTCTGGTTGGTCCCAGACTACCAAATGTCCATAATTTTTTTCAAGCCTAAGGACCTTCACATCTTTAGAAATGGAATCCAGATATTCCAATAAAGGCTCATAGGTGGAAGCATTATCAGCGATTACAATATTTGTATATCCTTTCTCCAGCAAAAAATCTATCAGTTTTTTCAGGTAATTTAACTGGTTGAAACTAATGATGATCACCGGTATTTTTTTGGGATCCTTCATTTGTTTTCTTACCGGACTATGTAAGCGCTTTAACAAAGCCATCTGTATCCGATAGCGAAGATTGAAGAAAAAGTAATCTCTCCTGATCTTATGCTTAAAGAAATAGATTATTTTCTCTGTTAGAGTCATGACTACTCTTTGGAGCTACTAAGTTAAAAGAAAATTTACGGGCAATCATCTTTTATAAAAGGCTTCTTTTTACAAATTTCTTAAAGTTCCTGTACCTGAAATGCTCCAGGTGTAATCTGAAAAGAAACAGCCATTCTTTAAAATTGAAAACCTTTCCATTTTTCAATAGTTCTTCATAGGCATTAATAAGCCCATATTTCCTATCGGTATCAAACTCTTCAAGCCATGAACTTAGAATGTAGTTATAGAAATTATGTGTAGCCTCAAACTTTTCATGGAGATTATCTTTTTTCGAAGAAATATTTTCAGAAGAATTCCGAATGTAAATTACTGCATCATTGATGGTATGGATCGGTTCTGAACCTGCAAATTCCAGCCATGCGCGATCATCAGAATGCCATCCCAGAGGATAAGGATAAAAGCCTTTTTTCTCATATACCTCTCGCTTAAAAATATATTCTGATAGCGAACTACGGGTAAAACCTTTAAATTTTCTAAAAAAAGCGTCGGTTGCTTTTTCCTGTGCAGGATGCTTAAAAACTTCTGTAGTAATTTTGGAGTTTTCATCGATCATCGCTGAAGCAAAACGAAATAGGTTTGGTGACTTTTTTAAATTATCAAGATGTTTATAAAAAGTTGCTACCACATTTTCACCTAAAATATCATCATCCCCCAGTACCATAAGATATTCTTCTTTTTCACTTAATGAGATGCACCTGTCCCAATGGGCGGTAAGAGAATTTTTTCCAATATTTTGATCAAATCGGTGATAATGTATATTGAATTTCGAGGAGAATTCTTCAATAAGACGTGAGGGAACTTCGGGAGAGGCATCATCACCAATATACACCTGAAAATTTTTATTGGTTTGTGCAGCCAGCGAAGCCAGGGTTTCTTCAAAGAACTTACGTTTATAATATGGAATTATTACCGAAAGCAAATTCTAAATTTTATCAAAATCTCTCCAATCTCTTAAATCTAAATATGTTCTAGAATTTGATTCCAAATCTGAATAATTAAGTTTGTTAACTTCAGAAAATAAATCCTCATCTATTTTTAAAGGCTTTAAAATATTTTGTTTTAGCCTAATAATCCCTAAGCCATAATCTGTATTTAATACAAACACTTCCAGTTTTATATTCTTTAATCTCCTCAAATAGACAATAGCTTTCCAAGTATCTCCACACCATTCACCGGTCCATCCTTCAATACTGTCTTTTTTCTTTTCAGCATCTTCAGCATCGTTAGCCACTAAAGCAGAAGCCTTATGAGGAGGATAGCAATCATGTACAACAATAACTCCGCTAGAATCTAAGTAAGCAAGAGAGTTTAAACAATCTTCTAATGTTGCTCTAAAAGTATGCAGGCCATCAATCAAAACAATATCAAAAGGACTTATCTTCTTTATAAATTTTTTTTCATGGAAAAAAAAATCATCACTTCTTAGGTTAAAGTAGTTATTGAAAAGGTTATACGGGTTTTTAAACCACCATTTTCTTTTTTCTTTATTGTCAATTTTCAAATATGGGTCAACACCAATTTTCTTTTTGCATTTGATAGGAAAGAAAGACTTTCCTTTTTGTACACCAATTTCTAGATAGGTTGAAAAGTTATATTTATTTATTAAATAATTTATTAGACTTATTCGATCCACTGTTTCATTATTTACGGTAATCAATACCTGTTAAACTAAATAACTCTTCATTAGATTCTTTATAAAAATTGTTGAGTATTTTTACTGATTGGTCTTCTTTATTAGGTGGATAATTACCTTTAAAAATTTTTGTATCCTTGAATCGGCTCCAATCATAATCTGGTATACCTAGAAAATTTGAAATTTCTTCTAATTCATTAATTGTGTTATTATTTAATTCTTCGTTTTTTACAACATGAAAATTGTCTTTAAATTGATTTTTAAAAACTTCGATACCCTTGCTATATTTACCTTTTGAAAGAATTTCTCCTTCAATAGCTGTTCCCTTTTCTATTGCTTCTATTTCATTTTTAATGAAGTTAATAAAAGAATTAAAATCATCATCCTTTCTAGAAATTGCTTGAGGATAATGGCCTGTTCTATTCTCCATCCATTTGTACCACCAATCCACCATACCACTTTCATACCTTTCTTTATACATATTCCAAGCACTATAGGCTCTATCAACGGGATCCCTTAAAATCGCAATTATCTTTACTTTTTTATTATACCTATAAATTCTTTTTGCCGTAAGTTCGACATCATTATCAGTCAAGTATGTTGGAGAGGCTTCTATTAACTTGTAACCACTAATTCTTTTGTAAAGACCAATGTTAGGGAATTTAGAATGATAATTTTTAATTCCTTTAGAAAACCTTTCTTCATAATTAAAGAAATCTAATTCCTTTGGTTCAGAACCAAAAATTTTAGGATGACTTGTAAGAAATTTAAATAATGCAGTTGTTCCACATTTTTGTCCACCTATGATGATAAAATCAACCTTCATTAAATTTTAATTAAACTTATTTACAAATGTAGAAGAAAGGAGAAAGGGCTGCCAAATATCATCTCTATGCTTTACTTGGAAATTTAATACGGAATTAATTCTTAGAATTGGTTTCTTATAATAATCCTTATAAACTATTAGATTAATAGAATAAATGCCTTTAGATAGCTGTAATTTTTTATGTGTTACCTTAAATTCAAAATAACCATCCGATGAAACAGTAAGATCAGTTTTTTTATTTAATTCTAAACTAGCTACAGGTCTTTGCTCTTTATCAAATATTATAATGCAAATATGGGGTTGTAAAATTTTCTTTAAAGCCTGAAACTTCAAAATTAATTGCAAATCATCTCCCCAATTTAGTTGAGGTAAATTATTTTTTTCTTCTGTATTTATGTAAATGCTAATTAATTTTAAAAAGCCTTCATCCATTAAAACATTTGAAAAATTATTTATAAAACCTGAATAATATTTATCAATTCCTTTTGCAACATCATTCCTAAAATATTGCATTTCTCCTTTATTTAATAAAATAAGTTTATTACAAATTCTAGATACCATAGGCATGTTATGGGATACAAATATTATGGCTGTATGAGGTAAGATATCATCTATTGTTTTAAAACATTTAAGTACAAACCCCATATCACCAACAGCAAGGACCTCATCAATAAGTAAAACATCAGGCTGAATTTGAGCAGCCACTGCAAAACCCAGGCGTACTTTCATCCCGCTGCTATAATGCTGTACCGGCATATCGATAAACTCCCGTATTTCAGCAAAATCGATGATCTCATCCAGCTTATTATCTATTTCTTCCCGCGTAAATCCCAGTATCGCGCCATTATTATAGATGTTTTCCCGGCCGGTGAGTATAGGGTTAAAACCTGCTCCCAGTTCTATAAGGGCTCCTACCCTTCCCTTAATAGTGACTTTACCCGCATCGGGTTTAATTAAACCGTTCAGTATTTTTAACAGCGTAGATTTTCCCGCCCCATTATGACCTATTAGACCCAGGCACTCACCTCTCTTCAACTCAAAATTAATATCCTGTAATGCCCAGAATTCTTTATCTCGTAATGTGCGTTCGTTCTTATTACCCATAAAATTGGTAAAAAGGTCCTGCACACCATACCACAAACCAGTTCGCAGGTCTTTACAAAACTTCTTCGAGAGGCCTTCTACTTTTACCAGGACTTCTTTATCGCTCATAGGTTGTTCGTTAATGTTCTACCAGTATGGGAATAGATATGCGATAGGCAAGTAACGCAATAAAAAACAAAGGGATAGAAAGGAGTACCACGAATAAATAATATCCAGGAAACTCAGGTGTAGCTCCCACTAACAGGTCACGGGTTGTAAGTAATATCGGGGTGAAAGGATTCCATTCCATTACGGTCTTCATTATACCACTTTTTGGGATTGCATAGACCACCGGGGTAACATACATCAAAAAACTAAACCCCATACTTATAAGTTTTCCCACATCGGTATAAAGCATTCCCAGCGGAGTTATAAATAAACCTATCATAGTCCCAATCATGACCGCAGCTAAAATAGCAAAAGGTAAGAGGAGTAAACTCCAGTGAAAGCCCACTCCAAACAGAAAAATAAAGATCACTAATAAAATGATCTTCACCATACTGTTGAAAAGCAACTTGTATATACCCGAAATGACCAGGGCTTCTTTGGGAAAATTGATTTTACTCAATAAGCCTTTTGCTGAATTGGTGCTACTTGTTGGGGCATTGATAGATTCGGTGATGATGGACCATAGCAAGGTACCTGAAAAGGCATAAAGTGGATATGGCATTCCGGTATCGGTTAATTTTATAGTACCCGAAAGATTCAGGAAAATCCATACAGTGGCAGTAGCAAGGGGGGTTAAAAAAGCCCATAAAATACCCAGATATGACTGCCTGTACTGGGCCTTAATATCCCTCTCTGCCAGCTGTTTTGATAAAAATCGGGATCTCCAGATATCCCTGATACTATCCCGAAGTAATCTTAGAGGATTTCTGTTTGTTTCTTTTTGATATACCCTGGTTTCAAGTTCCATAAGCGTTTTGCTCATTATTTTATCTTCATTTAAGCCCGGGAAATTTTTTATTCTCAAGGCTGCCATCATCATTCAACTTCCATGATCCTGAATTATTGGATGTCTTTAAATAATACTCCTGCTCAGAAGTAAGTTTTTTCGGATCTATATACCATCCCCCATGATGGGCAAGATAAGGAAAAGTAGTTCTTATCCCGCTAAAATAAGGAACAGGTAAAAAATTAAAACTTTTAGGCCTGTACAGAGCAAAAGTAGTATCAATTTCAGCATAATAACCCTCAGCAGTTTTTTTATCTTTATCCCAGAACTTACTCTGCCTTTTTAAAATATTATGTTTTTGAGGGTTACTATCCGGAATATCGTCGATTTTTAAACCAAACCCCACTTTTCTCACCTTGGAATTTTGATCAAGAATATCCTTAAAAAATTTTAGAAAATCAGGTGGGCATTCTTTTATAGGTACAACATCAGAATCGGTAATCACATAATAGCCTTTTAAATATTTATCAAAAAGATCTTTTCTTTTAAATACTACATTATGACCATAATTTTCAGGCAGGCGATATACAGTGATTCTGTGCTCAATCGAGGCAAGATACTCTCGCAAGGGTTTGTAGGTAGAATTGTTATCGATTATTATTATGTTTCTATAGTCATGCTTATCTAAAAAATCGATAAGCCCTTTCAAATAATGTAATTGATTGAATGAGATAATGAGTATAGGGATTCTTCTAAAGTCTTTATACTGATCTTTGATTAAAGTATTAAACCTTCTGTAAAAATTGAGATGAAGCCTGAATTTAATTTTAATCCAATTCTCAAGAATCTTTTTTTTTATTGTAATAAAACTCATTATTTATTTTCTACAATTATCTTATAAAGATCAGGACATACCTTCTCAGGAATAAAATCGCGAAAAGCAGCTGCGTTATAATTACCATGTTTTTGCTTAAGATCAGTGTTTTTATAATACTCTATTACCTTGGTGGCCATGGCTTCAATAGAAAGATAGGGTACAGAGAAACCACCTTTGTTTTTCGTAATTTCATTAATTCCAGTTGCATTTTTAAAGGATAATATAGGTTTTCCCAACATCCCAGCTTCAATAGCTGCCAAAGGGAAAGGGTCCTCCCTAGATGTAAGTAGAAAGACATCAAGTTCCGAAAATAAATTTTCAGGATCTGTCACTAATCCTGTAAATCTAATATTATTTTTAATACCCATTTTTTCCAGGTCACCTTCAAGTACAGTTTTTTCTTGTTCCGGAATTTTTCCTATCCAGATAAATTCAATTTCATATTCCGAAAAATATTCATTGATATACCTTACCACCTGTAGAAAAATATCTCCTCCTTTTCGCCAATGGAAGGTGCCACATGCCCCAACTTGAAACTTTTTCACTGTATTAGCTGATGTAACCGATAGAGCCCTCGTAAATTCATAAACTACTGATATTCGATTTTGAGGTATCCTATAAACTTCCCTGATACTCTTGCTTACTAAACGAGAAGGACAGACAAAATGATCAATTTTTTTTGAAAGAATCTCAAATTGAGGACAAAGTAATTTTATAGTTGTAGGTAATTCATGAATATGAACAATAAATCTAGCATTAGGTTGCTTATTATGAATTAGAACTCCAAGTTCCAAAGCCGAAACGGTATTTGCATAAATTAAATCATAGGAATTTTGATTTAGTTTTTTCAAAAAATCCTTTGGATATCTGTTTATTGGAAATCTAGTCTTTTTAAACTTATCCCTGAGGCGGTCGAACATTTTCTTTCCAGGCAAACGAACAAAATAATCTGTAGTCTCCTGAAAGTCTTCTTCCAAATCGCCACCTCTTAAAGCTGTTAGATGTATTTCTACTTCTTTATTTTTTGATAGCCATTGCAAAAATAGAAGCAATACCAAAGGGGCTCCCGTTCGAGAAGCATCTGGAGTTATGAACAGAATTTTTTTCATTGGTATGAAGATAATGAATTAAGCCTGTTATAAATTTTCAATACATCTTTAGGAACATCGATATTGGTATTGGTGGTCCTTGAAATTTTTCTTTCTGCAAAATCCTTTTCTAAGCTTGTATTTGCGAATCTTCCAAGCCTTTCCAGGCCTTGACTTTCAAAAATTTCATTGTAATGAATGAACAGCCATTTTTGTTTTTCTGTTTCTTTACCATAATTCTTCAGTATGTGAGTATACATAGCTTTCCAGATGTTAAGGGCTCTTGAAATTGACATCTTTAATTTTCTTAAAGGTGGACTCTCACTACATTCTCTACAGATACTTACTGCTGTTTTATCGGGCTCCCGGTAAACCACTATAAATTTGGTAGTAGGCGGCAGACTATTTTTCCAAATGGGAAGAGTATAACTGAAGCGCGGATCTTTAAAGCAAAATGGTTCATTTTGAACCAGTTTTTCTATTCTTTCCTGGATATCTGGAGTTGTTCTAAATTGAATTGAAACCGGAATTTTTGCAAGCCATCGCGCACGGTAAAAAGTATGGGAAGGAAATAATTTCCTCCTTATTGGCTCTGGAAAATTTATGAGTCGGCTTGCAAGAATATCTTCATTGATAGTATTTACCTCCAGATCTTCAAAAAAGCCTTTTGGGTTAGCTTTGTTCTTTTTTAAATAATCAGCTTGATCACCAAAGAAGAAATTACCGTTATTAAAAAGTCCGGTAATCATGCTGGTGCCACTTCTACCAGAACCTAAAATAATAAGATTTGGAGTTTCTTTAAGCATTTTTAAAACCTCTTTTTAGGGAATATAGATAAGCCTTTAAAAGATTTTTCTTACTCATTTTAAAAAAAAGATCTGCAAAAATTAAAAAGGAAGATAGATGTCGGTTTTCAATATTATAACTGGCCATCAGTCCTTTCTTATAGTTTACCATACTTTTTCGGAGTTCCTTCTTTCGGTTTTGAAAATGAAGATCTGCTTTAAGATTTCTTAAAATATAAAGATTTATTTCTCCCATTTTAAACCTTGATTCCCTAAGCTTCGCTGAAGTCCCAAAGTCTTTACGATATACAGCTGTCACCTCGTTTATAAACTTGACTTTACCTCCATCTTTTAGTATCCATAGGTAAGTAGGCCAATCGCCAAAAGGAAGACCTTTTATCCATTCTTTCATAGATTCCGGCAAAGGTTGGTTACGAAAGATTACGGTAACCGAAGCTACGTAATTACCATGAACTATATCTACAAAAGAAGATACCTCCGGGATTTTGTTAGTGTCCCTAATGTCTATCTTCCCGGAAGGATAAAGATTTTCATTATTTGTAAATACAATATCGAAACCCGGATTGTTTTCAAGGAAATCTACCTGTTTCTGAAGTTTTAAGGGATCAGTCCAATAGTCATCTCCGTCACATATTGCAACATATTTATGCCCACAGGCACTTAATGTCTTTACATAATTTGCGCCCAGCCCTAGATTTTTTTCATTAAGGATTAATTTTATTTTGTCTGGAAATTTCTTCTCATAATCCATACATATTTCCCGGGTTCCATCAGTACTGTAATCTTCACCGATAACCAGAGTTACAGGAAAATTAGTTTCCTGCATTAAAACCCCATCTATCGCCTGGGCAATAAAATCTTTCTGGTTATATGTAAGCATGAAAACACTTACCATTCCTTAGGTTCTCTATAAATTATTAACTGACTTCTCGCAAAACTGCGATTAATGAAATAAGGAAGATATTTTTCATTTCTAAAGGCCCATTGGCGATATTTATTATTGATCGGCTTCCTTGCTGGTAATAATTGATGAAATCGCTCCAGGGAACCTACTGGGTATGTCTCTACTTTTCCAAAGAATTCTGTTCCTGCTTTTTCGAAATGGCCGGAACTGAAACTCCTGTCCGGATGAGGATCCTGTTTCTTCCACTCCCTGAACTTTTTAGGGGTCCATTTGGAAGGCCGGCGACCAGGCAAAGGGGTATACCATCTTAGTTCATCAAGCAATCTGTTATTTACAGCCGGTTCAAAGAAACGCGCTTCTCCCTTCGGCTTTAGCAATCTTGCACATTCCTTTAAAAAAAGGCGTTCTTCTTCGACCTCAAGATGATGCAGAAAAGCCTTGCCGACAATGATATCAAATGATTGATCAGGCAGCTCATTCCTTAAAAAGTCCCCTGCTATAAAATGTATAGAATTTTCAAATTCCTGGGCATTATTAACTTCTTCAATGATCTTTCCCGAAGTATCTGCAATATCGTTAGCCCAAACCTCAGCTCCCAGTTGTGCCATAACAGCTGCATTTGTACAGTCCCCACAGCCTAATTCCATTACTTTCTTGCCTTTTAATTTAGTAGTGAAATCATGCATATATAAACCATGCCAGCTGGTTTCGGTCTTAATTGCCGTGTCGAGGAAAAAATCGAGATGATTGATCTTCCAGAGTATATTCCTGATAGAATATCTCGAGTAAACCTTTTCGTAGTGTTCTTTATTCTTTTGCTGGTTTAGATTTTCCATGGCTCAATTACTGGCAATTTAGTAAAACCTAACTAGGAATTCTTTAAAAAAGGACAAACTCTCATAAGCCCTCTCTTTAGTTCTTTCATCTTCTCCTGCCTAGGCTGAAAAGCATTTTTAAAAAGTTGCTCAAGTTCTTCCGGCTTCAGGTAAGAGCTTAAATCTATTTGTGAAAAATCCTCATATCCAATAGAGGCATAATAATCCTTATACTTGATACCGTCCCCGAATACACGGTTTGAAAATTTAACACAAATAACCGGAATATCATATGCATGGGAAACAATCACACCGTGAAGTGAAGAGGAAATAATCCTTTCACATTCAAGGATTTCCATTGTGGTTTCTTCTACATCATTGGTCATCATATCTATTATTTTTATTCCATCTATATTTCCATATTCTTTTTTCACCTGCACAAGATCGTTGTAATGAGGAATAATGCCTAATTTGAATTTTTTCTTAAGCTTTGGATTAAAATAATCTGGTAACAATAAAGCCGGATCACCATAAATGTCTGGACAATCATATCCTTTTTCCTGAAGATATTTCCTGGTTTCTGGGCCTCTTACCGCCCGGAAATCAGCTTTCCTGATTTTTTGTCGATGATCTATAATTCCACTCCCCCAGACAATACTTTTCTCATTTACATGATGAATAATACTTCCCGCAGCCAGATAATTTGTCTTTGATCTTTTATACCAGGGTATTTTTTGGGGTTGTATCCATTCTGCTTCCTTACCTGAAATTTTTTCCACCAGGTATCTGGAAAGCAGGTCTCCGTAATTTTCCTTCTTCTTACCCATTAACCTGGTTTCGCTCCACCAGAATAGCGGTATTTTTTCCTTTTTCTCCAACAAATTCCTGTAATTTATGACAGCCTAAATATATCAATCCTATTCAACTTTCGTAACAATAAAAAATAAAAAAGGCTCCCGAAGGAGCCTTGAAATAAATAATGATCAATGATCTATTCTACCGAAAGGGTAGATAGTGAATTGAATGCACCATTCCTTAAGGCATACTGGTTGTTATTGACCATCTGGAAGAACTCAACAAGCAACAGGATAAATGTATTACCTGTTCCGGTAGGTATCGAATCTGGCGTTAGCAGTACATCGGTCTTGGTCATATTCAGTGCCAGGTTTTCTGCCGGGCTCACTCCTCCCGAAAATTTACCACTGGAAAAATCAACAGCGATAAAGGCCGATCTGAGGCTTACATGGGTACTCCCTTCGGGCACCGAGAGGTTGATCATCGGGATAAAGTTTGGAATACTCACCTCCCCGTTCTGTGTATCTACAGAATATTGTGCTAGTAAAACCGACTCCATGGGAGCCTTATCGTTAAAGTTAAAATTCTCCAGTAATAAACGTCCCGGTACAGTAGTTAATCCTTGTTGCACGGTACGTTTCCCTCGCAGATTCACCGTATCGAGTTTTTGGACTTTGCTCATACGCTGGGTAAGTCGGCTGGTTACGCGGTTATCCTTTGCCTGCTGCAACAGTTCATTCAGTGCAAGCCTCAGCATCTTTCCGGCGCTGGCGCTTTCTGCAAATTCGCTCAGGTTTTCTCTGGTTCTCACAAAAGCCGGATCATGCATGATGCGCTTTTTGGAAACTCCGCTCTTGGTCTTTACCAGGTACCCGTCCTGTCCCTTGTAAAAGGTCAGGTCCTGAAGGGTTCCTTCGATCTTTAAGATCCCATTGTTCTTTGCCATAATTTTATGGTTTTAAGGTTAATAATGAACGAATCTAATTCACATTAACCTTCTGTAAAACAACCGCATAAGCTTTTGACCGAAAGGGATGCTTTTGACCGATTTGATCGTATAAGGGCTTTTTCACTCTTTTGATAACTCTTGTTCACTTTTGATCGAAAATATAACTTTTGTAAGGGCATTTTTTTCGCTCACCCCAGTAAATTCAGGCCTTCCCATACCCCTTCCCTATACCTTCCCTATGCTTTACCTATGTTTTTCCTATACTTTCTATATCTCCTCTTGCAACCCATTACTCACAACAGACAACTCATAACTTATAACTCCGAACTCATAACTCTGAACTCCGCACTAGCTTAAAGCTTATCGCATACGGCCTACAGCTTCAATCAGGAGACTCTTCGCTCTCCTAAGAGTTGACAACTGATCATGCCAAAATCTACGAACTACAAACCCAAAACTCCGAACGGGTATCATTTTCAAATCTTCAAATTGCCTCATTTCCAAATTAAAGATCTGTCTATTGCCTGCTACCCACTACTTACTGACGCCGAACCACGAACTCTAAATCATGAACTTTAAACTAAAAACATTTTCAAATCTTCAAATTGACAAATTTTCAAATTGAACATTTGATCATTCATAATTGTTAATTGAAAAAATCCGGAAAAATCCCCTCCTGTCTGCATTTTATAATTTAATAAATTCGTAGTCAGGAAGATAATACAACCGATTACTTCCTTACTAACCCTTAACCTGCTTATTTATGAAAAGGATTTGTATTTATCCTTCCGATGTCTGTATTATAACAGGAAGAAGTGAAGCCTATTCCCGGAGACTATTGAAGAATGTCCGTAGAGACCTGAATAAACAGCCGCATCAGCTGATCTCCCTTCAGGAATTCTGTGACTATACCGGACTTTCCCTAAAAGAAGTAGATCTCTTACTTAAGTAAAGATTCAATAAAATCCTATCGTAAATAAAAATTTTATACCCGAAGGTTAGAACTTAAAACCACCGGAATAGCCTGAATAGTCTGAATCTTGAATTTTAAAATATGTCCTTGCTTAAAGCTTACCGCTTTTAATAAATGAGACTCTTCACTCCGTTCAGAGTTTGACATTCTAAAATTTTTTTGCCTCTTCTAGCAATCTAAATATCTAAAAATCCAATAATCCTAAAGAGGAGATTGCTTCACCACCTCCGGCAGTTCGCAATGGCCATGAACTCCGAACCCCGAACAAATAACCATTTTCAAATTTTCAAATTGCTAAATTGTCAAATTAAAAAAACTGCCCACTGAACCTGCTCCCTGCCCCCCTGAGCTTGTCGAAGGGCTGAACTAGCTTATAGCGTAGGGCTTATGGCTTCAATCAGGAGGCTCTTCACTACGCTCAGAGTTGACATTCTCAAGGTTTTGCCTCTTCCAGCAATCCAAAAATCTAAAAATCCAATAATCCTGAACAGGAGATTGCTTCACCTCTGCCTATGGCGAATGTCTCGCAATGACAACCGACAACCCACAACCCATAACAGACTACACATAACTAGTGACTCCGAACTACCGACTAACGGCTAACTACTACTCAAAATTCCTCATAAACTTCTTCCACGAATTCTTTAGCTGCTGTAGCTTGGAAGGTGCAGCTCCATAATAACCTTTGGCATAACGGTTATAACCATATCCATAGCCATAACCATAGCCATAGCCATAGCCATAGCCATAGCCATATTTTGCACGGTGAACAAAGTGGTTTAATACAAAACTGATGTTTTTGACTTCTTCCTTATGATATTTCTCATTGATGGTCTCCAGCATACCCCTTTTAGTATAATCCTGGCGGATAAGATAAAGGGTGGCATCGGCGTACTTTACCAGGTTAAGAGCATCAGCCACCATTCCTATAGGCGGTGAATCCAGTATAATATAATCATACCGCTCCTTCAGATGTTCCATTAGCAAGTCCATCTTTTCAGTCATCAATAACTCGGAAGGATTGGGAGGTACCGGGCCTGAAGTGATAACGTCGAGGTAAGGTATTTTACTTGGCTGAATGATTTCTTCTTCTGTTGATTGATCAATTAAATAATTAACGATTCCATGATCATTGTTAAGCTCGAAATCATCAAATATCTTTGGCTTCCGAAGGTCAACTCCAACCAGTACAGTTCTTTTTTCACTTAACGCAAAGACGGTTGCCAGGTTCATGGCACAGAAAGTTTTTCCTTCACCAGATACAGAGGAAGTAATTAATACTGTTTTTGAACCTGTAACACCCTGCCGTTTATACATAAATTGTAAGCTGGACCGAAGCCCCCTGAAGCTTTCAGAGATAGATGATTTAGGAGAATTAAATACTGCTAAATTGCTATCAATCTTACTTCGCCCAATTAACCCAAGGATAGGTATTGGTGAAAGTCTTGATATTTCCTGAGCGTTGTGGATATTGGTATTCAGAAATACTAGCAAAAAAACAAAAGTAAGTGGAATAAGACCTCCTACCATTACGGCCATTACGTAGTTTAACTGTGTATCTGGCCCAATTCGACCTCCTCCTGTATCCTTGGCGTTATCAATTACCATGACATCACTTACATTTGCAGCCTTAATAAGCCCCGCCTCGCTCCTTTTTTCAAGGAACATATTGTAGGTACGCTCATTGATAGAATATTTCCGCTGGATTTTCAGAAGATCCTGCTCTTCCTGTGGCAGTTTTTTAACTTCACTTTCTAGCTGGGCCATCTTACGGTTTATATCATTAAGTTCAGTCCTTAAAAGACCAACCGAAGAACTTATATTCTCTAAGATTATTGATTTAACCGAATTGATCTGCCTATCTATATCATCAAAAACAGGGGAATTAGGTTTTAGGGTATATTGATAATTGCTCCGTTCCTCTGCAAGCTGGATGATCTTTGACACAGCATTAGATATACTTCCTTCACTAATTCCCGCTACCGAGGGCGCGGGAACATTAGAATAATCGTCCCTGGTTTGCAAATATTCTTTAAGATTATCATAATAAGCGATCTGCCTTCTTATATCCTCTTTCTTCACATCAAGATCGGCAAGCTTTGAAGAAAGGTTTTTGCTCTCGTCCGAAACATCCAGCAATGAACTCCGATTCTTGAAATTATTTAATTCCGCTTCAACAGCTTTTAACTGTTTTGCCTGGGCGGCCAGGCTACTGTCAATAAAGCGTATAGTCTTCGTTGCAAAAAGGTTCTTACGCTTCAACATATTTTCGCTCAACACAGCGACCGATCCGTTAAGGTAATCTACGATTCTCGCCTTATTAAGTCCGGTTTGACTCAAATTGAGCACACTCGATCCCTGACCATCTGGGGAAATGGCTACATTGCGATATCTGCCAACAGCCCCATCAAACGGTGTAAAACTGATATAAAAAGCTTTGTCTTTTGGCGCCTGTCGTTCTGTTCTCACTACATATCCGGAAAAGAAAGGTAAAGTGATGTGTTCCCCATATTTAAAATTCCGATCAAAATCGGAGGCTTCTACAAGTCTTGTATCGGTTTCTTTGGTTTTGTAATTGGTCCGGTTGAGGCTGGAGGGCACCTTGGCCTTTATATTAAAAAGCTTATCATCGACCTGGTGGATAACCATCGTCACGTTATTTGCCTGATAAGCCGCAGTATCTGCTATAATCTTAAAGGGTGTTTGTCCATAAACGTCAATTCTTTGATATTCACCATCTGCTAAATAATTGATGTAGAACTGAAGTTTCTCAACTACCTCTTCATTATGAGAACGGGAACGTAATATGGTTATGGCTGTACTTACTTTATCAGAAGTTCCACCCCAGTTAAAAGTAAGACTTGTGTTGGAAGTAAAGAATGGGTTCTGATCGTCTTTAATAGAAATCTGATTTCCTAAACGGTATACTGGCAGTTTACGAACATTATTATAATAGGCTACAGCAAGACTTATCGCAATGGAAAGGAAGACAAGCTTCCAGTAACTAATAACTTTAAGTATAAAACCTTTAAAGTCAAAAGTCGAGCCTACATCGGATATGTGATCATCTTCATGTGCCATTACCTGGTTGTTAAGAAGTAAATGGAAGTTGCCAGAGTTATTAATCCCGTAATTGTCCTAAAAACTTCAAGCCCTGTAGTTCCCAGTCCAAGTGCTTTTCTTGGAAGTGGATTTACAACGATCATATCATTAGGCTGTATATAATAATAAGGGCTTTTTGTAACGTCAAGGCTTGTAACGTCTACCGTATGCACCTCCTCTCCATGAGGATATTGACGTACTATTTTCACATGCTCACGATCTCCTAAATCCTGAATCCCACCAGCATTTGCAATGGCTTCCATAATGGTAACATGATCTTTATATATGACCTGGGATCCCTGACCAATTTCTCCAAGAGTTGTATAACGAATCCCAGCCAGTTTTACGGTCACGAATATATTCGCTTCTTCCTTGAAGTACTCTTCCAGCAACATTTTTTCGATTTTTTCACGAACTTCCTTTTCTGTAAAGCCAAGTACATTGATCTCACCTAAAGTAGGCACCCGGATATTACCGTGATCGTCAACGGTAAAACCGTTAAAAAAGACATCTTCCTCTGTGGTCGCATTAGGATTGGTTTCTCCAACCGGATTAAACATACCTACCACGTTCTGGTCTAAGGCTTTAACCCTTATACTTAAAAGATCCCCTACCTGAATTCGATAAGGGGTACGAACGCGTTGTATTTGAATGATACTATCTATCTGCTCTTCATTTTCCTGAAGATAAGACATTTGCTTTGTAGATACGCAGGAGGTTAAGGCTAGTATCGCAGCGAATAAAAACAAAAAGGATTTAAATCGCATAAAGGGCTTCACATAGTTTTAACAAATATAGTTTTTACCGCCTAATAATAAAATAAAGTCGCAAATTTATATGTCCCCGTCGCTTATCGTCAGTAAGGCATTTTTACTGATTCCGAATTCGTCAATCTCAATTCTTAGTTCGTACTTTTGAGACCAAATAGAAAACCACCTGTCTAAAAGACACTTTTTATGAATTATCTTTCAGTAGAAAATATTGCCAAATCTTACGGGGAAAGGAATCTCTTCCGTGAAATTTCCTTCGGAATCAATGAAGGTCAGAAGATTGGTTTTGTAGCCAAGAACGGAACGGGAAAGACCAGTCTTCTTGATATTCTCGCCGGAAAAGACCAGCCAGATGAAGGGCAGGTTATCTATCGAAATGATATCCAGGTGGCATTTCTTTCCCAGGAACCAGATCTGGAAGAAGAACTTAGTGTTGAGCAGATAATTTTTTCGAGCGATAATCCTATTCTGAAGATTATTCAGCGATATGAGAAAGCGCTAGAAAACCCGGCTGATGCAGAGGCTCTTCAGAAGTCTATGGATGAAATGGAAGCTGCCAATGCCTGGGATTTTGAAACTAATTACAAACAGATCCTTTTCAAGTTAAACCTGGAAGACCTGGATAAACAAGTGAAATTTCTTTCCGGCGGACAGCGAAAGCGGCTTGCGCTTGCCAGGATGCTGCTTAAAAAGCCCGATTTCATAATTATGGATGAGCCCACCAACCACCTGGACCTGGACATGATCGAGTGGCTGGAAGAATATTTCCGAAAGGAAGATTTTACTATTTTCATGGTTACGCACGACCGGTATTTTCTGGAAAGGGTTTGTAACGAAATCGTCGAACTGGAAGCTGGCGCCCTTCATACCTACAAGGGCAATTATTCTTATTATTTGCAAAAAAGGGACGAGCGCCACCAGCTGGAGCAAACCAATACGGAGAAGGCTCAGCAGCTGTATAAAAAAGAGTTGGACTGGATGCGGAGGCAACCAAAGGCCAGAACTACAAAGTCCAAATCTCGAATTGATGATTTTTACGACATCAAAGATCGAGCTTCTAAAAGACGCCAGGAACATCAGGTTCAATTAGAAATCAATATGGAGCGGCTTGGAAGCAAAATCGTGGAAATTCACAATATTTCGAAAGAGCTTGGCGGTAAAACTCTTTTGAAATCTTTCGATTATAATTTTAAAAAGGGAGAGCGCCTGGGAATCATTGGTAAGAACGGAACGGGAAAATCTACCTTCCTGAATATGCTTACCGGGACGCTTCCGCCTGACACCGGGAAAATCATTGTAGGGGAAACGGTAAAATTTGGTTATTACACGCAAAAAGGAATTGAAATAAAAACCGGCCAGAAAGTGATCGAGGTCATCAGGGAGTTCGGTGATTATATTCCATTAAAAAAAGGCCGGCAAATTTCTGCGGAACAACTGTTAGAACGTTTCCTGTTCGATCGTAAAAAGCAATACGATTTTGTGGAAAAATTGAGCGGTGGCGAGAAAAAACGGCTATACCTGTGCACCATCCTGATCCAGAATCCCAATTTTCTCATCCTCGATGAACCAACTAACGACCTGGATGTTTTAACCCTGAATGTCCTGGAGAATTTTTTGCTGGACTTCCCGGGCTGCGTGGTGGTCGTATCTCATGATCGTTATTTTATGGATAAGATCGTAGACCACCTTTTCGTTTTTGAAGGCCAGGGTGCGGTGAGCGATTTTCCGGGAAATTATTCCGATTATCGCGAATATGCTGCTGTAAAACCTTCGGAAGAAATTTCAACAACTGAAAAAAAACCGAAGGAAAATTCCTGGCGTGATGATTCCACCGGAACGAAATTATCCTACAAAGAACAAAAGGAATTCGGCAAACTGGAGAAGGAAATCACGCAGCTGGAAAAGAAAAAAGACCAGTTACAGCAGGATTTTTTAAAGGAGCTTTCCGCGGAAGAGATCAAGGACAAATCGGTTGAACTTCAGAATATGCAAGATGAAATTGAGGAAAAGACCATGCGCTATTTTGAACTGATGGAAAAAATGGAAAGTTGAGCAAACCTGTTTACTGAAGATACCAGAATATGCTTTTTGAGATACGCTCTTATTTAAATTTCCTGAAGAATTCCCAGAACCAGCACGGCCTGCATTCGCCTTTTATGTACGACCTGGTCACCAAATGTTTTTATGACCGGTCTGATCATTCGGGTTATGAGCTGATCAAAACCTACCGGAACGACCTTTTGAGAAATAAAGAACTTATTGAAATAAAAGATTTTGGCGCCGGAAGTAAAGTATTTAAATCGAACAAAAGACCGGTTTTTGCCATTGCGAAAAATGCCGGAATGACGCTTCACCGGGCAAAATTGCTTCACCGGCTCCTGAACTATTTAAAAGTGGAAAACGCTTTGGAACTGGGGACTTCCCTGGGTATTGCTTCAGCCGCCATCAGCGCAAATCCCGCCACCCAACTTACCACCATCGAAGGATGCCCGGCTACTGCCGAAATCGCACAGCGACAATTCGAAAAATACCAGTTAAAAGTCGATTTGAAAATTGCTGATTTTAATACGGTTTTCCATGAAACCCCTTTTCAGCAGCAAAAATTTGATCTCATTTTCATCGACGGGAATCACCAGCAAGAGGCTACAATCCAGTATTTCGAAACCTTATTAAACCACATTCACGAAGACTCGGTCCTGATTTTTGATGATATTCACTGGTCTGTTGCAATGGAAAATGCCTGGGCACAGATCAAACAACATCCAGCTTCACTTCAAACCATCGACACCTTTAAATGGGGAATGGTATTTTTCCGAAAACAACAGGCTCAACAGGATTTTGTGATCAGAGTCTAAATATTATACTTAAAAATGCACCACAGTGCGTGTACCCCATCTTTCCAGTTGATCTTTTTACCTTCGGAATAAGTTCTTCCGTAGTAAGAAATTCCTACTTCATAGATCCGAATTCCGGGGATTCTACTAATTTTTGCGGTAACTTCAGGTTCAAAACCAAATCGCTTTTCCTTTAAATCCAGGCTTTTTAATATTTCCGTGCGAAACATTTTGTAACAGGTTTCCATGTCTGTCAGATTCAGATTGGTAAATGCGTTGCTTAACATGGTAAGAAACTTATTCCCTATGGAATGCCAGAAAAATAAAATCCTGTGAGCGAAACCTCCCATAAATCGCGAACCATACACAACATCAGCCTGACCTTTCATGATTGGCTTCAAAAGCCTGGAATATTCCTCCGGATCATATTCCAAATCGGCATCCTGTACGATGGCAATATCTCCGGAACATTCCTTGATGGCCCGATGAATAGCTGCTCCCTTACCCATATTATATTCCTGGCTAAAAATCTTGAGATCCAGTTCAGGATTCGCCGATCTGAAATCGCTAATAATTTCAAAGGTCTCATCTGTTGACGAATCATCTACCACGATAATTTCTTTTTGAAGATTGTAATCAATTTTTAGGTCTCGCAGCACTACCAGAATTTCAGCAACTGTTTCTGCTTCATTATAGGCTGGAATTAAAATGGATAATTTCTGGAACAAGCGAAAGTATTTCTGGTAAATCTAATAATAAGTGTGAAAAATAAATTGTTTGTAACAAAAAAACTAACTTCACGTCATACATAATGAAAAGCACATTATGAGCAAAGTAATCGAGATTCGCAATATCACCAGGGATTTCCCGCTTGGACAGGAAGTTGTAAAAGTTTTAAAAGGTATAGACCTAGAGATTGAAAGAGGAGAATATGTAGCTTTCATGGGGCCTTCAGGTTCTGGAAAGTCTACCTTGATGAACCTATTGGGCTGTCTCGACACTCCTACTTCCGGAACTTATATTCTAAATGGAAAGGATGTAAGCCAGATGAGCGATGATGAGCTGGCTGAGATCAGAAACAAGGAAATTGGCTTTGTTTTCCAGACTTTTAATTTGCTGCCGCGTACTTCAGCTTTAGATAATGTGGCGCTTCCCATGGTATATGCCGGTACTTCCAAACAGGATCGCATCGAGCGAGCCAAAGAGGTCCTGACCAGTGTTGGGCTGGCAGACCGTATGGATCATAAACCCAATCAGCTTTCCGGAGGTCAGCGACAGCGAGTGGCAGTAGGCCGTGCACTGGTGAATAAACCTTCTATCATACTGGCTGACGAGCCCACAGGGAACCTGGATTCGAAAACTTCAGTAGAGATTATGAATCTTTTTGACGAAATCCATGCAGCCGGAAATACAGTGATCCTGGTAACTCACGAAGAAGACATTGCAGAGCATGCGCATCGCATTATCAGGCTGAAAGATGGCATGGTAGAAAGAGATGAACGCAAAACTCTGGCTCATAATGAAGTCTAGATTTTGGTGGATTTTTCAGAATTTACCAATATTTCTTATCTTGTTTCTATATAAATTATAATTGCAATGATCGATTTAGACCAGGAAACCTGGATGTATCTTGCCTTAATTGCCATTTTTCTCGCTTATTTCATCTGGAATTCCCGCCGGTTGAAAAGCAATCGGAAAAACCGAAAAAACCGTGATTTCAGAAGACGTTACCTGGAGCGTAAACAGGAAAAGGAATCAGAAAAATATTAACTCCTGATCTTTTATTTTCCATGCTACTTTAGCGATCTTGCATCCTGAAAGTTACTTACATGAAAATATATACAAAAACTGGTGACAGCGGGGAAACTTCCCTTTTTGGAGGCACGCGCGTGCCCAAACATCATATTCGGATTGAAAGCTACGGAACGGTGGACGAACTGAATTCTCATATTGGGCTGTTGCGCGACCAGCAGGTAGATGAGACTACAAAGGCTGAACTCATCGAAATCCAGGATCGCCTTTTTACCGTGGGAAGCATCCTGGCGACCGATCCTGAAAAAGCAGTACTTAAAAATGGCAAAGAACGCCTGAATATTCCGAAGATCACCAGCGCCGATATTCTGAAATTGGAGCAGGCAATCGACCGAATGAACGAAGATTTGCCTCCTATGACGCATTTCGTACTTCCGGGAGGTCATCAAAGCGTGTCATTCTGTCACATAGCACGTTGTGTATGCCGTCGCGCCGAGCGTCTCGCTACCGCGCTCTATGACATTGAGCCATTCGATAAAATGGTTTTGCAGTATTTGAACCGACTTTCAGACTACCTCTTTGTGCTGGCACGGAAGTTGACTAAAACTCTGCAGGCAGAAGAAATCAAATGGATTCCTAAAAAAGAAGAATAAACTGCCTAAGGCTTTCAGTCTTTATGATATTCCTAAAGATTGTACGAAAAAATTACGTTCTTAACATTATTGATTATTTAATAGATTTTTTTCTTGGCCATTTCGGCAAAAAATTTATTTTTGCCAAAATTTAAAACCCGATTAATCAATGTATTGGACTTTAGAATTAGCATCTTATTTAAGCGATGCGCCCTGGCCGGCTACAAAAGACGAGTTAATAGACTATGCAATTAGAACCGGAGCACCACTGGAAGTTGTAGAGAACTTACAGGCAATTGAAGATGAGGGTGATTCTTATGATTCTATTGAGGAGATCTGGCCAGACTATCCAACCGATGACGATTACCTCTGGAATGAGGACGAATATTAAAATTGACAACACACAAAAAATAGAAAGAAGTCTCAATCATTGAGGCTTTTTTTTTGCTTAAATTTGAACCCCTTAATAAAAAAAACCAATAATGAGTTTTTTAGATTCTGTATTGAAGGTGTTTGTAGGCGACAAGTCTAAAAAAGACATCAAGGAAATACAACCACTAGTTAACAAGATCAAGGCTTTAGAACCTGAAATGGAAAAGTTAAGCCTCGATCAACTTCGAGATAAAACCGCCCAGTTCAAAAAGAAAATTCACGATTCAACCGCAGACGTTGATGGGCAGGTTGAAAAACTTACCAAAGAAGCCGACGAGACCGACGATATTACCCGAAAGGAAGACATCTACGCAGAGATCGATGCCTTGAAAGAGCAGGCTTACCAAATCTCTGAAGGCATCCTGAACGATATTCTCCCCGAGGCTTTTGCCGTGGTGAAGGAAACCGCCAAGCGCTTCTTTCATAATCCGCAATTGCGTGTAACGGCCAGTGCTTTCGACCGTGAAATTTCCGCAGAGAAAGACTATGTGAACCTGGACGGCGATGATGCGATCTGGAACAATTCATGGGATGCAGCTGGAAAAGCAGTAACCTGGGATATGATCCATTACGACGTGCAGCTCATTGGTGGTATCGCCATGCACCAGGGCAAAATTGCAGAAATGCAGACTGGTGAAGGTAAAACCCTTGTGGCCACCCTTCCGGTTTACCTCAACGCGCTTACCGGCCGTGGAGTACACCTGGTAACCGTAAACGATTATCTTGCGAAAAGGGATAGCGCCTGGATGGCTCCTCTTTTCGAGTTTCACGGTTTAAGAGTAGATTGTATTGATTACCATCGCCCTAATTCAGCTGCCAGAAGAAAGGCCTATAATGCGGATATTACCTACGGAACGAATAACGAATTTGGTTTTGACTACCTGAGAGATAATATGTCTCATTCGCCAGATGACCTGGTGCAGCGTTTTCATAACTACGCGATCGTGGATGAGGTTGATTCGGTTTTGATCGATGACGCCCGAACTCCTTTGATCATTTCCGGGCCGGTTCCAAAAGGCGATACCCATGAATTTATGGAACTGAAGCCTGCGATCTCCAATATCGTGGAGGTACAGAAAAAATATCTTACCAAGGTACTCGCCGAAGCTAGGAGACTGATCAAGGAAGGTGACACCAAAGAAGGAGGTTTTCAGCTGCTTAGAGTGTATCGAGGACTTCCGAAGAATAAAGCGCTGATCAAATTCCTTTCAGAAGAAGGTGTGAAACAGTTGCTTCAGAAGACCGAGAATCATTACATGCAGGATAATAACCGCGAAATGCCGAAGGTCGATTCGGAACTGTATTTCGTGATCGAGGAAAAAAACAACCAGATCGATCTTACCGATAAAGGGATCGAATTCCTTTCCGGAAAAGACGATCCAGATTTCTTCGTGATGCCTGAAATTGGAATGGAAATAGCCAAAATTGAGAATGAAGGCCTTTCCAAAGAAGAAGAAGCGGAGAAAAAAGAAGAACTTTTCAGAGATTACAGCGTGAAAAGTGAGCGTATTCACACGCTTCGCCAGTTATTAAAAGCCTATACGCTTTTCGAAAAAGATACAGAGTATGTCGTGATAGACAATAAAGTGAAGATCGTTGATGAGCAAACCGGTCGGATCATGGAAGGTCGTCGTTACAGCGATGGACTTCACCAGGCGATTGAAGCCAAGGAAAATGTAAAGATCGAAGATGCTACGCAAACCTTTGCTACTGTCACGCTTCAGAATTACTTCAGAATGTATAACAAACTCTCTGGTATGACGGGTACTGCAGTAACCGAAGCCGGGGAATTCTGGGAGATCTATGAACTGGATGTGGTGGAAATTCCTACCAACAGGCCTATCGCCCGCCAGGACAAAGACGACCTGGTCTATAAAACAAAAAGAGAAAAATACAATGCGGTCATCGATCATGTAACTGATCTTTCCCGTGCCGGTAGACCGGTGCTTATTGGTACGACTTCCGTGGAAATTTCAGAATTACTGAGCCGTATGCTGAAATTGCGAAACGTACCACATAACGTACTAAATGCCAAATTGCATAAAAAAGAGGCCGATATCGTGGCTGAAGCAGGTAAATCTGGCGTGGTGACCATCGCCACCAACATGGCCGGTCGTGGTACGGATATTAAACTGACTCCAGATGTGAAAGAAGCGGGTGGATTGGCCATTATTGGTACCGAGCGTCACGATTCCCGTAGGGTAGACAGGCAGTTAAGAGGTCGTTCCGGTAGACAGGGTGACCCGGGAAGTTCCCAATTCTATGTGTCCCTGGAAGATAACCTGATGCGTTTATTCGGTTCTGAAAGGATCGCGAAACTGATGGACCGTATGGGCTTGGAAGAAGGAGAAGTGATCCAGCACGGAATGATTTCCAAATCCATCGAACGCGCCCAGAAGAAAGTGGAAGAAAACAACTTTGGGGTTCGTAAGCGTTTGCTGGAATATGACGATGTGATGAACGCCCAGCGTGAAGTGATCTACAAGCGTCGTTACCACGCGTTATTCGGGGAGCGACTACGAGTGGATCTTGCCAATATGATCTTTGACATTGCGGAAAGTATTGTGGAAACCAATAAAGCTGCGGAAGATTATAAAAACTTTGAATTTGAACTGATCAGGAATTTCTCTATGAGTTCTCCTGTTTCCGAAGAAGAATTCAAAAAAATGAACTCTCAGAAGCTGGCTGGAGAAATTTACAAAGCGGCTTACAAGCACTATGACGCTAAAATGGCTCATAATGCGGAAAGAGCCTTCCCGGTAATCAAACAGGTTCATGAAGATGAACGCAATAACTTTGAGCGAATTTCCGTACCGTTTACTGATGGAAATAAAACCCTTCAGGTAGTTACCAATCTTGAAAAAGCTTATGAAACCGAAGGTAAGCAGCTGGTCAAAGATTTTGAGAAGAATATCACCCTGGCTATTATTGACGATGCCTGGAAGACGCATCTTCGCAAAATGGACGAACTGAAACAGAGCGTTCAGCTGGCGGTACACGAACAAAAAGATCCTTTATTGATCTACAAATTCGAAGCTTTTGAGCTATTCAAGGAAATGCTTGAAAATGTGAACCGCGATGTGATCTCCTTCCTTTTCAAAGGAGAAATTCCACAGAGCCAGGCTCCAAACATCCATGAAGCCAGGCAGGTTCGCCAGCGCGAGCAGGTAGAGACCAAGAAAGAAGAAATTCCGAATATGGATGAAAGAGCAGCTCAAAGCAGGGCGACTGCCCAAAATCAGCGTCAACCTGATATTACCGAAACCATCATGCGTGATAAACCAAAAATTGGCAGAAATGACAAGGTTACGGTGAAGAACGTAATGAGCGGTGAGAATAAAACCATGAAATACAAACAGGCCATCCCGTTACTGGACAAAGGTGACTGGGTGCTGGTGGATGAATAATATCATTCTGAAAAAAGAAAATCCCGGAGGAAGCTTCGGGATTTTTTTATTTAGATACTTCGCTGTTTTACCAGCCAGCGTTTCAAAAATGGTATTTCCAGTAAGAACAGTGATAAAAAAGCAATTCCGTAGAGCATAACCTGGGAAAAGTGTAGTTTTGGCAACGTTATATTCCACTCTGGAAGTTTCAGGTCATAAGCCACTTTCATCGGTTCGTCGGCATACAGCAGGTACACCCCAAAGCCCCAAAAAACAAGTGCCAGTCCAATCCAGATCCAGGCAGTTTTAGGAATAAGCGACTGATAGGGTTTTACCACCGGCTTCTCCTGGAGCTGTTGCAAAATAGCCATTTTGAATCCTGCGGAAGGCTTCTGTCTCCCTGATTCCTTGAGCAATCTCCCCAACAATTCTTCTTCCCTGTTAAATCGCTTTTCCATTATTTCTTGAAATTTCAGGATTAATATACTGTTTCAGGTAGGAAAACAGCTGTTTCCGTCCCCTGTATAACCTAATTTTAATATTGTCTTCGCTTAGTGCCGTGATCGTTGCAATTTCCTTTACCGGCAATTCGTCAAAATAATAATAATTGATGATTGCTGCATCGATCTCTGGCAACGATTTCACCGCCTCTTCCACCAATGCCAGCCGCTCCTCCCGCAACAGGCAATCAAGCCCGTTTTCCAGTCCGGCGGAATCACTTTCAGTGATTTCTTCCACGACCTGAAAGTGCTGCTCCCTATTCAATTTCTTCAACTTATCCAGGGATTTGTGGTATGCGATCCGGTACAGCCAGGTGGAGAATTTCGAATCTCCCCGAAAACTTTTCAACGAATGAAATGCCTTCAGAAAACTGTCCTGCGCTACTTCTTCCGCTTCTTCCCGACTCTTCAGGATCCGAAGACAATTGGTAAACACAAAATCCTGGTAACGCTCCACCAGCTCGCCATAAGCCTGGAGGTCTCCGGCCAGCACTTTTTCAATAACTAGATGGTCAGCGTTATCGTTCATTATCTATAGGACGAGCCGAAAGCGATTTCGGTTACAGAAAGTTCTAAGTTTTTTTTCGATCTTTTTTGTAACCGCTACATAAAAAACGTCGTCATAGAAGAAAACGAACATTTATTTCATTTAAAAACTACAAATTATGGGATCTGAAGTAATCATTTTACCAATCATTTTTGGCGTCATTTTCGGCATTTATTACCTGTACATCAGTGCCAGAAACCGCGAACGCCTGGCGCTTATTGAAAAGGGAGCGGAAGCCAGTATTTTTTACAGCAAAAAGAAGCACATCACTCCGGTTTGGAAGGTCATCGTGATTAACCTTGGGTTATTACTCATGGGTATCGGGATTGGGATTTTCGTTGCCAACCTGCTTACTGAAATTGGTATCAATAGCGACGTGGCTTTCCCGGGTACCATTTTCCTGCTGGCTGGTATAGGTTTACTTACCGGGTTCTTTGTGACCAAAAAACTGAGCGCCGATTCTTAGATTATCGCTTTTTCATCAATCAATCCCGGCTGTGACCGGGATTTTTTGTTCCTGAAAAGCAAATTTTAGTAATTTTAGACCAAAATAACAACCGCCAAAAAATGAAAAAGTTTGCGATCGAGATCAAATGGGGAATTATTTTCACCATTGTTGCCCTACTCTGGATGTTCCTGGAGAAACAGCTGGGCTGGCATGATGAATTAATTGCCAAACAGGCTATTTACACCAATTTCTTCGGAATAATAGCCATCATCGTTTACGTTTTGGCGATTCGCGATAAAAAGAAGAATTTTTATCAGGGCGATATGACATGGACCCAGGGATTCATTTCGGGAATGGTCGTAAGCGTTGTGGTTGCCATCTTGTCTCCGCTGGCGCAGTATATTTCTCTGGAAGTCATTTCCCCGGAATATTTTCCAAACGTTATAGATTACGCCGTGGAAAACGGCAGTATGACTCGCGAAAATGCCGAAGCGTACTTCAACCTGAAATCATATATCATCCAGTCGTTCTTCTTCTCACTGGTAGTTGGGATCGTCACTTCAGCGATCATTGCACTGTTTCTTCGCTCCAGGAAATAATATTCCGCAGCCAGAAAATAGAATTTAAATTTTCAGAAGTAGGTTGGGATCCGGGCAATTCTTAAGGTAGAAATCCAATTCCTCCCGCTGCACCACCCCGGGATAATCTCCAGCTTTTCCCTGCAACGACTCCATAATCTGAAAATGCAAATGGGGAGCATAATCACCATTTTCCTGCCGGTCGCCCAAAGTCGCAAACGAAGAACCTTTTTGAAGTTCCTGCCCAATTTCCAGGTTTTCCAAAGACTGCCTGCTTAAATGCCCGTAAAGTGTGAAGAATTTTCTTCCGGTTACTTCATGCTCCAGGATGATGGTTGGGCCGTAATCCCCAAAATGATCATTATCCTGAAAACTATGAATCCTGGAAGGTAGCGGGGCAAGGATCTCGGTTCCTTCCGGCACCCAGATATCGAGCCCAATATGGATATTCCTGTTAGAAGCGGTATTATTGAAGAGCTCACTGCGGTTGTAAAGCGTTCTTAATTCATTATAGCCGCCATAAGCCGCCTGCTTTCCGCGGTTCTTTAAAAATTCGGTAATATAAACAGAAAAAGCCGCCGAGGAGGCAACTTCCAGTTTGAGAAGATCCCGATTGTTTGCTGAAAGGTCTATCGCTGCATAATCCTGGCGATCAAAGCCTTTTACAACCGGCGTAAATTCTGAAGAAATCGTATCTAAAAAATCGGAAAAGCTCTGCATGCGGTCTGACTTGAAAAAGCCAAAAATAACCGCTGCAGATCAATTTACCAATACATCGCTGAAATTTGCTTTAATACTAATGCTTCCGTTGGCATTCTGGGACTTATTGTAACCGCTCAAAGTTTCCGTGTCGTACGATTTGGAAGATTTCAACGTAATCGATTTTGGATATTTAATCTTGCTTTGGGTACCGTCATAGGTGAAATTGAAAGCAGCATCCGGAATAGACAATTCCAGATCGCTGTTTTCCAGGGTAATGTTCAGGTTTTCAAATCCGCTTCCCAGGTTATTAATATTAAGTTTCCCAAAAGATCCACTCAAAATACCGGTTTTCTGAAGCTGGTTGATCACCACATCACTGGAATTGGAATTCAGCTTAATGCTCACAGCCTTGTCGATTTTACAATGTTGTACAAAATCTGTTGACAACACCCCATATTCCCAGGTGTTGATACTTACCGGCGTGTAGGCCGCCTTAATATTGGTTCCCTTCCCTTCTATTCGGTTAGCTGAAAGCCGGCTGTGAGACAGCTCGGCTTTCAGGTTTTTGGTAACACTTCCCAATTTCAGTTCTCCATGGCGTACATTCAGCTCCAGTTTGGCATCTTTAGGTACTTTTAACCGAATGGTTTTTTTGGAGGTCATCACCTCTTCCATCACCTTCATTTCGGCTTCTTTTCCCGCAAACTGTGCTTCCATTTGCTTTCCGAATTCTTCCCCCCAGGCTTCCATTTTCTTCCCAAATTCTTCGCCCCAGGCCTCCATGTCTTTTTCGAAATCCTTGCTCCAGGCTTCCATTTTGACCTCGTATTCCTTGCTGAACTTTTCGGAATCTTTTTCCATTTCCTTGGCCCATTTCTCCATCTTCACCTCGAAATCCTTTCCGAATTTCTTATCCATTTCTGCTTCCCATTTTTCCAGGTATTTATCGCCGTCTTTTTTATAGGCATCATAATCGAACTTGATGCTTTTCAGATTTTCTGAAAGTTCCGGCGGAAGCGGGTTCGCCGAAATATTTTCCAGGATGGGTCCAACCAGGTTGTTCATGAGTGGTTCCATGATCGCCGGAAGCTGCGCCAGTGGTTTCTCCAGGCCGGCCATATCAAAATTGAAGTTCATATCCATGGCATTCATATTCAGGTTCCCGCCAGATTTGATCTTAACCACACCATTTGATGAAGAGGTGCTAAGATCCCATGCTTCCAGGATTTTCTGCGTGTTTTCCTTATTCCCGGTATCACCATCGAGGATGGCTTCGATTTGTACCTCGTTGCGATCCCAGTTTTCGATAATCACATTGGTATGCCGCGAGTCAATTTCGATCTTCACATCGCCCGGCGTCTGATAGGTTTTGCTCAGTTTCTTGGTCTGGGCAACGGCTCCTGCCGCGATGAAGAGCAGGAATACAAAAGCATAATTAAGCCTGATAGTTTTCATAATGTTCGTTTTTTGATTGTTTTAATTCATTTAGTTTGGTCTTCAGCTTTTTCAAAAGGTCCAATCGCAGCTGAAGGTTGGCGATCATGGCTTCTATTGTTTCCTCATTGATACCGCTTTGTTCGATCTCGGTATTCAGGGCCACATATTCCTGGTCCAGGGTCTCCAGTTTCGACATGAAGGAGTCTACCAGTTCTTTATTTTCCGGAGTCAGGTCTATTTTGGCAAGCTGTATATTCAGGCTGGCCAGATAGTAGTCTTCTACTTTTTTGAATTCAGGAGAAACATCACTTAGACGGTAGTCGCTTTCATTCTTTTCTTCGGAAGCCTTGACCGGTTGGGTTTCCGTATCTACAATCTGGTTGCCCGCTTCTTCCGAAGAAGTCCTGGAGATAAAGAACAAACCGGCTGCCAGAATTACCACGATCACCGCGGCTACTTTCAGTAACTGATTCCATCCCAGGGAGCGCTCTTCGCTTGGCATTTCTTCATTCAGTTTCTCCAGAAAACGCTTCTGGTGCCCTTTTGGCAACGCACTCCTGTTATCCTGTTCCTCATTCCGGAACATTTCTCTAATATCCTGTCCCATTTCTCAAAGTTTTAAGTTCATCCTGCAATTTTTTCTTGCCCCTGTGTACTAAGGTGCGGGACGCCACCTGCGAAATATCCAGTATTTCGCTGATCTCCTCATGATCATAGCCTTCTATGAGGTATAACATCAGCGGGTATTTATATTTTTCAGGCAAATTCTCGATCTCTTTTTTCACCTCTTCGATCCCGATTCCATCTTCCACCTGCCAGTCTTCCTGATCTTCGACGGTTCCCAGCACCTGTTCATTGATGGCCACCAGTTCCATTTTTCGAGCCTTGAGCCTGTCGAGGCATTTGTTGATGACGATTCGTTTTAACCAGGCTCCAAAACTCACTTCTCCATTGAACTGGTGAAGTTTATCGAAGGCTTTTATAAAAGCTTCCTGCATCGCATCTTCAGCCTCCATCGTATCTTTCATAAACCTCAAAGCCACGTAATACATGCCGTCGCAGTACTTGTTGTATAATCGCATCTGTGCCTTGCGATTGTTCTCTCTACAAGCCTGTATGAGCTTATGCTGTATCAATTTTTTAATTTGGTTTGATTAGTTGTTCACCTTAATGACGAGTCAAAATTCGCCGCGTTGCAAAATTTCTGAAATTATTTTCAGTTTTTCTAATATTCTTAATTTTAGCATACTATCGCTGATTTCGATTGGCCCGATTCTTGAAAATCTCACAGTGTTATGAATAGAACAGGAAAATTACTTTTGAAGATCCTTGGAGGCGTGTTGGTGCTCGGCTTTGTATTGCTGATGATCGTTCGGTACAATACCAAAGCGCATAGCCCGGAAGATACCGTGACCTACGAGGGCAAAGATCTGAAAATGGAAGTTTTTTACAATCGCCCGTATAAAAAGGGCAGAGAGATTTTCGGAAAACTGGTTCCCTATGATACCGTTTGGCGAACCGGTGCCAATGAAGCCACCACCTTCGAGACCAATGAAGATATTTTAGTAGATGGCAGCCTACTGAAAGCAGGGAAATATACTTTGTGGACTATTCCTATGCCAAGCAGCTGGAAGGTTATCTTCAACGATCATATGTATCCCTGGGGCATCAATATGGATAAACAGGCTTACCGCGATCCGCAATATGACGCGCTGGTGCTGGAACGGCCGGTGGAAAGAATTCCCGGGCCGCTGGAACAGTTTACCATTAGTTTTGAAAATTCGGGAGAATTTGTAAATATGACACTGGCTTGGGATCAAACAAGTGTGAGCATTCCCATAAAAGAAGAGACGCCAGATGGCGCCTCGACAGAAATATCTCAAATTGAAAATGTTACTCGTCCAGGAGAAGATTCAATGTAACATCAATATTATCCCTGGTAGCTCTGGAATACGGGCACATCTCATGCGCTTCTTCCACTAAAACCTCCCCTTTTTTAACGTCTACCCCGGGAAGATAAGAATCGAGGATTACGGCTAGTTGCAGATTCCCCTTATCAGTTTTTCCCAGTTTTACGGTAGCAGTAACGCTAAAATCACCAAGATCTACTTTATGCATTTTGGCAACCTCCTGTAATGCGCTTCCGAAGCAGGCTGAATAGGCCGCTCCAAAAAGCTGTTCCGAATTGGTATGTTCACCGCCTTCGCCGCCCAGTGATTTAGGCATGCTCAGGGCAACATCCAGCACCCCGTCTTCGCTTTTCGCGTGACCGTTGCGGCCGCCTTCTGTAGTTACCTTAGTTTTGTACAATGTTTTCATCGCTTAAATAATTTAAGTAATTTAGGTTTCTTCAATATACCATGCTTGTGGTCACGAGCCAAAATACGAATTCATAAATTTGTCATAAATCAGCTTCAAATTGAGTGAAAAGCCAACAAAATCAGCTTTAAGCGAGTCGGAAAGCAAACCCGGTTCAGCCAGTGTCAACCCGGAATCTGGAAGGCGCATCAGGAATTTCAGGAAAAATCGCTTTAACGAAAAAGCCATTTTGGACCGACTGCTGAAAGGCAATAAAACGGCTTTAGGTCAGGCTATCACTTTGATCGAGAGCAACCAGCAGGCACATCAGTCAAAAGCTGAATTCCTGGTAGAAGGTGCTCTCCCCTATGCTCAAAAATCGGTTCGTATAGGAATTACCGGAGTTCCCGGGGTTGGTAAGAGTACTTTTATTGAAAGCTTCGGAAATCACCTGATCGAAAAGGGTCATAAAGTAGCCGTGCTGGCTGTGGACCCCAGCAGTTCGGTCTCCCACGGAAGCATCCTGGGCGATAAAACAAGGATGGAAAAACTGGTGACCCGGGAACATGCATTTATTAGGCCTTCTCCAAGTGGAGATTCCCTCGGTGGCGTGGCAAGGAAGACACGGGAAAGCATCCTGCTTTGCGAAGCAGCCGGTTTTGATGTGATCCTGATCGAAACGGTGGGCGTGGGACAGAGTGAAACCACCGTGCATAGTATGACTGATTTTTTCCTATTACTGAAGCTTGCCGGAGCCGGAGATGAACTTCAGGGTATTAAACGCGGGATCATCGAAATGGCCGATGGCATCGTGATCAACAAAGCCGATGGGGATAACATCAAACGGGCAAGAGATGCAAAACTGGAGTTTAACAGGGCACTTCACTTGTACCCCGAAAAGGAAAGCCAATGGAAGCCAAAAGTGCAGTTATGCAGTGGGCTGCACGGAGAAGGAATTTCCGAAGTATGGGAAATGATTTCTGAATATCACAAAAAGGTACAGGAAAATGGTTTTTTTGAAAAAAACAGGCATGAACAGAATAAATTCTGGCTTTTCCAGACGATCAATGAATATTTGAAAAACCGATTTTACCAAAATGAGCAGGTGAAAATTGCCTTAAAAGAACAATTGGAACTTATCGAGCAACACAAAACCACGGCCTTTGCTGCCGCCAAATTACTCTTGAATATTAGATAATCAGACCACTGAAGAAAGCATTTTCTGGATAAGCCATTCCCGGAACCGGAAAAACAGCCAGCCCAGGATCGCACCAAAGATCCAGCCAACCAAAACATCTCCCGGGTAATGCACACCCAGGTAGATCCTGCTGAAAGAAACTAAAATTGTCCAGAATATCAGGAGAATCCAGAAATGTTTATAGGTTTTATTAAAGATCAAAGACAGAAAAACCGCCACACCCATGGAACTTGCGGCATGAGCAGAGAAAAATCCAAAGCGGCCACATCGCTCGGCCACATAACGAGCGATTTTCATCAATTCTTCATCCTGGCAGGGACGTGGTCTTTCAAAACCATGTTTGAAGACATTGGCAAGCTGATCTGTGGCGGTCACCAGCAGGGCTACAACCACCATTGTTACTAAGGTAGGTCTCCAGCCAAATTTTTTAAAAAGCAAAAACAACAGGATCGCGTAAAAAGGAATCGCCATCCATTTGTCACTGATTCCCAGCCAGAGCCAGTCCCATCGCTCCGAACCCAAATTGTTCAGAAAAACGAAAAATTCTCGATCTAAAGCTGCCAGTTTTTCCATTAATCGTCCTCGTATCGACTTACCTCGCGATCATAGAATTCATTGGCCTGCTGAATAAGACCTTCGGCCTCGGCGCTTAGTTCCTTTTCATCATCCTTAGTGAATTCTTCAAACCATTCTACGTCATCATTTTCAAGATTTATGATGAAACGCGGGTATTCGGTATGGATCACAAAGATGGAATCAGGATGATCGGTATTGTCGCCTAGTATGAATTTAGGTAGTTCCATATTCTAATTTTTGCTGTTTTGAACGTATTAATTTTTTGCTCAAATAATTGAATCTAAAATACAATAATAAGGCTGATGATGTCAAACCGGCCATTAGGCCAAGCCATATCCCCATACTGCCCAGTTGTTCCTGACGCCCGAAATAAAAACTAACGGGAAAACCAATGACCCAGTAAGAGATAAAACAAATAAGGGTAGGCATCTTGACATCTTGCAAGCCGCGCAGTGCTCCAAGAATTACCACCTGCATCCCATCACTCAACTGGAAGAGAGCGGCCACAATCAGCAACTGGGCGGCCAGCCCAATTACTTCCAGGTTATCGATATAGAAAGTAGGGAGAATATCTTTCAGCAGGATAAAAAGAACTGCAAAAATCGCTTCGATTAAAAAAACCAGTAGGAAAATGGAAAAGGCCACACGCCGGAGCTCTTTATAATGCTTTAACCCCACCTGGTTCCCCACTCTGATCGTAGCAGTTACCCCGAGGCCTACGGCAATCATAAACGTCATAGATGCGAGGTTCAGGGCGATCTGGTTGGCAGCCTGCGGATTGGTTCCCAGGTTACCGGCCAGAATGATCGTTCCGGTAAATATCGCTACTTCGAAAAGCATTTGCAGGGCCGTAGGAAAACCTAGAGACAGGATTTTTTTGAAAATATCCAGTTTCAGCATTTCTTTTTTAGACCATTTGAAATATTCCGAAAATTTGACCTTTCTGCGAAGGATCTCCCAGATGAACCATAACATAAAAAATCTCGAAATGAGTGTGCCCCATGCGGCCCCTTCCAATTCGAGTCTCGGAAAAATCCAAACTCCATAGATGAGCAGGTAATTGAACAACACATTCACCAAATTTGCCAGCAACGTGGCATACATGGCATATCGGGTCTGGGAAAGGCCATCAGCAAATTGCTTGAAGGCCTGGAATGCCATGAGCGGGACCATGGAAAGTGCTACGATATTCAGGTATGGCACAGCCAGTTCCACCACTTCTTCCGGTTGATCGAGATAATATAGCAACGGTTTGGCGATGAGTAAAATAATGAAAAGAAATATTCCGTTAAGCGTGCTTAAAATAAGGCCATGATGGAAAAAGCTCCTACCACCTTCAATATCATCTGCTCCATCGGCTTCCGCAATGAGCGGAGTAATCGCAAAAGAAAAACCAATTCCGAGGGACATGGCGATAAAGACCAGTGCGTTTCCCAGAGACACTGCTGCCAGGGGCGCCGCACCCAATTGGCCGATCATGAGGTTATCAACCAGCCCAACCATGACATGTCCTAACTGCCCCAGCATAACCGGGTAGGCAATCTTCAGGTTTTTATGGAATTCTCGGGTATAATCTGTTAACTGCAAGCCTGCTTATTTGAGTGTGCAAAGGTAGCCCTTTCTGTTAGAAAAAAAGACCCCTAAAGCACTGAAAACTTCAGAAGCATAAGCAGGTTACATATCTTAATCAAGACCGTATTGATCCACCAAGTACATCAACGATGCCATGGTTGCAGCACCAAGCTCCAGTTCCCGTTTATTCACCGCTTCAAAGGTATCATTCGCGGCGTGGTGGTAATCGAAGTAACGCTGAGAATCAGGCATCAGGCCGGCAAGAGCAATATTCCCCGAATTCCCCAGAGGACCGATATCTGCTCCGCCACCGCCTTTGGCAAAAAGATGGATCAGGTACGGTTCGAACAAAGATTTCCAGGAAGTGATCTTCTCAAATTGTGCAACGCTGCTATTGAAATTGAAACCTCTTGGCGTAAATCCACCAGCATCACTTTCCAGCGCAAACACATGGTTTTCACCTTTTTCACGAGCCACCTCCGCATATTTATTTCCACCACGAAGTCCGTTTTCTTCATTCATAAAGAGGACAACGCGAATAGTGCGTTTCGGTTTATAGCCAATTTCCCTGAATAATCTCAGCACCTCCATGCTTTGTACGCAACCTGCACCATCGTCGTGAGACCCGTCTCCAAGATCCCAGGAGTCCAGGTGCCCGCCAACTACCATGATCTCTTCGGGTTTTTCTGAACCGGTAATTTCCCCAATGACATTATAGGATTGCACATCTTCATGCTGCTCACAGTTCATCTTAAGATATACCTGCGTTTCCCTGTTCAGCTTCAGCATGGAACTAAGATATTCCGCATCCTGGGTTGAAATAGCCGCCGCGGGAATTTGCTCCCTTTCAGGCAGGTCCCCATAGCTCATAGAACCTGTATGCGGAAAGTCATCAATTCGAAGGTTCATGGAGCGAACCAGCACACCTACCGCTCCCATTTTAGACGCCTCCATCGCGCCGGAATATCGCTGGTCCACACAGCCACTATAGGCTTTAAACGTCTGGATCAGATCGGCCTGCATCGGTCTATTGAAAAATACAATTTTCCCCTCGATATTCTCCTTTCCGTATTCTTTTAGCTGCTCAATGCCCTGGACCTCGATCACCTGTGCTTTCAGGCCCGTTGGAGCTGTAGGAACAGAACCTCCGAGTGCACAAATATCCAGTTCAGTGGTGGCCCCGGGACCGGTTTGCAAGTAAGCATACTCCCTGCTTCCACGCGTCCATTTTGGCACCATAACCGGTTGGAGCCATACTTTATCCAAACCAAGTGCTTCCAGTTCGGCTTTGGTATATTCTATTGCCTGCTGCGCTTCATAAGAACCTGATAACCTTCCGCCGATGTCATTGGATAAATGTTCCAGCCAGTCATACGATTTACCGTTCAGCAGCGACATATCGTAAATTTTACGAATCTCCAGGGAATCGTTAACTGAAGGATTCTGAGCAAATATGGTGGCAAAGGAAAAAATTGCCAAAAGCAGGTGTACAAATTTCATCTGAAAAAATTTAGGCCAAATAACGGTAATTATTACAGGAATTAAAACGCAGAAAACCCGAAACTATTCTTTTTCCAGCATTTTCTTATAAGCGTCCAGGTTTTCTTTGATTTCAGGAGCTAATTCCGGTTCCTGAACATCCTTATATTCCGAAAGCTTGTCCAGCAGAATTTTCGCTACGATATAACGCGCACTGGGTTTATCATCTGCAGGGACGATATACCAGGGCGTTTCAGGCGTGGAAGTTTTGGAAATAGCTTCAGCATAACAGTCCTGATAATCCTCCCACAATTCACGTTCTTTCAGGTCTCCGGGAGAAAATTTCCAGTTCTTGCTGCTTTTATTCAGCCTTCTCAACAGGCGGTGTTTTTGCTCATTTTTGGACAAGTGCAGGAAGAACTTGAAAATAATGGTTCCGTTGGCCTGAATATGCTTTTCAAAATCCAGGATTTGCTGGTAGCGTTTTTCCCAGAAGGCTTCATCAATATCTTCTACGGAATCGATCCCCGGGATGTTCTCATGGAGGATATAATTTGGATGAACCTTGGTGACCAGGACGTTTTCATAATGAGTCCTGTTGAATACGCCAAATTTACCTCGCTCGGGAAGCGCGATATAATGCCTCCATAAGTAATCATGTTTCAGCTCTTTGGAAGTTGGAGTCTTAAAACTATGAACCACCACTCCACGACTATTGAAGTCCTTAAACACTTCCCGAATCAGGCTGTCTTTCCCGGCCGTATCCATTCCCTGCAAACACACCAAAACCGAATATTTTCCGTGGGCATATAGCACGTCCTGCCATTCCCCCAGATCTTCACGCACATTTTCCAGCTCTTTTTCGATTTTCTTTTCCTTAGCCTGCAGGTCCAGGAAAGTAGGCCGTTCTTCAAGGTTTATGGCACCTTCAGCATAGAATTGGGACGGATTGATTTCTTTCATAACACAAAATTTGACTCCTTAAAGATAGAATATTTAACAGATTAATTTTTTTATCTTCGCAGCAAACACGATCAGCATTGGATATTCGCGAAAAAGAAGAAATCATTTCAAAAGTCACCACGCTCCTCAAAGAGATCCCCTCTTCCAGAGACGTGGTTCGAAAAGGTAAAAATGAAGACCGCCGTTACCGCTATCTGGCGCGACATATGGTTGAAAAAGCCATTGAAAAAGACGCGCTTATAATTTCAGAAAACGGTATGGGCATCGCTATTCTCTTTAAAACCAGCAAAAAAGACAACAATATCTGGAAGGATCTTTGGCAACAGCTGGGACTGGTGGTGAACGTAACAGGTATCAAAAATGCGATCGGTATCCTGAAAACCCAGAATTACATCAAGAACCAACGACCCCAGGAAGGAGAATACCTGTATTGCTGGTTCTGGGGAATTTTAAAGGAATCGAGAGGCGCAGAGACCCAGGTTGGTAAGGAAATGAAAGATGAATTTTTCCGGATTTCGCATGATACGGGGCTTACGCTGTATGCTGAAACACGTGGCAGAACCAATGCTATCGTTTACCAGCGAGTGGGATTTGAGCTTTTCCATGAATGGGATCATCCAAGTGGAGACACCATGTATTTCCTGAAATACGATCCTGCGAAAAACAAGCGGCCGGCAGATGCCAAATAAAAAGCCAGAACAACAGCCCTGGCTTTCTCTTATTTATTTTAAACTTCTGAATTAGAATCGGCTTCCAAACAATTCGACGTCTTCATCGGTAATTTCCGTACCTCCAAGAATGATCAGTCGTTCCACCACATTCCGAAGTTCGCGAACATTTCCTCGCCATTCACTTTCCTGGAGCTTATCAATAGCCTCTTTCGTGAATTGCTTTTCGTTGATGCCCTGCTCCTGCGCGATCTTTTTACTGAAGTGATCCACCAGCAAAGGGATATCTTCTTTACGCTCCTTCAGCGCCGGAACTTCAATAAGAATTACCGCAAGGCGGTGATACAGGTCTTCCCGAAAATTATTGTCTTCGATTTCTTTTTTCAGGTCTTTATTGGTTGCAGCGATCACCCGTACATCTATTTTGATATCCTTGTCGCTTCCAACCCTGGAAATTCGGTTCTCCTGAAGCGCGCGTAACACTTTCGCCTGTGCAGATAGGCTCATATCGCCAATCTCATCCAGGAAAATCGTTCCTTTATTGGCCGCCTCAAATTTCCCAGCACGATCTTTATTGGCCGAGGTAAATGCGCCTTTTACGTGACCAAAAAGCTCACTTTCGATCAATTCAGAAGGAATGGCCGCACAGTTTACCTCGATCATTGGCCCTTTAGAGCGATCACTTTTCTGGTGCAGCCAGTGTGCCACCAGCTCTTTTCCTGTTCCGTTGGGTCCTGTAACCAGTACACGGGCATCGGTATGCGCCACTTTTTCGATCATGTCTTTGATATGGACAATGGCTTCAGATTCCCCGATCATCTCATAATTCTTGCTCACTTTTTTCTTGAGGCGGGTATTTTCGGCTACCAGTTCCTTACGGTCGAGTGCATTGCGAACAGTATTCAACAGCCTGTTGAGATCTGGCGGTTTGGAAATATAATCGAAAGCGCCAATTTTCATGGTATTCACCGCAGTATCCAGGTCTCCGTGACCAGAGATCATCACCATAGGCACATCAGGTTTGATCTTTTTGGTCGCTTCCAATACCTCAACGCCATCCATTTTCGGCATTTTGATGTCGCAAAGAACCAGGTCAAAATCTTCATTTTTGATACGCTCCATGCCGGCAAGACCATCTTCGGCCTCCACCACTTCATAATCTTTATTTTCTTCGGAAAGTATTTTAACGAGGACCCTTCGAATCGAAGCCTCGTCTTCAATCAATAATATCTTAGCCATTCTTTTTGTGCATTTCAGTCGGAAAAACGGCAAATTCACTGCCTTTTCAACTTTCGATTAAAGTACTACAATAATTTCAATTTAAACCGGGTCTTAAAGTAGCCCCAACAATTGTTTAATCTTTCACTGAAAATCTTATTCGTTTTTAGGCTTTTCCGGAGCGGCACCGGGAGGATAAAAAAGATGCACATCTCTTTGAGGGAAAGGAATGGTGATATTGTTCAACCTGAATTTCTGGTCGATCCTGAACCTGATTTCACTTTTCGTCTTGGGATCCACAAAACTGTCTGACACATAAAAATGCAAACCGAACAACAGTGCCGAATCTCCAAAATCTTCAAATAATACGAAAGGTTCGGGTTTTTTAAGGATGTTTTTCTGCTCCCGGGCGCATTCCAGCAACACTTCCCGCACGCGTTCTACATCGCTTCCGTAGGCCACACCCACTCTAACCGATTCCCTGGTGGTCTTATGATTTTGCGTGTAATTGAATACCGTGTCACTGATGAATTTATGATTGGGAATGATCATGACCTTATCATCACGGGTTAGTGCCCGGGTCGTACGCAGTTTGATCTCGAAAACACGGGCCACACGACCTTCCATTTCGATAATATCGCCTACCAGAAGTGATTTATCAAGAATGATAAAAACCCCGCCGATCACGTCCTGGAAAAGTTCCTGCAACGCCAGACCAATACCTACGAAAAGTGCGGCAGATGCCGTTAGTAAGATCGTTACATCGATTCCTGCTGAACTTAGCGTGATCAGGATCACCGCGAGATACACGAAATATTTGATGAATTTAAAGACGCTGATGAACTTCAGCTTGTCTTCCTCCAGCAGCTTGGAAGTTATGAACGAACGAATAAGCCGAAGAACCACACTGGTCACCACGAAAGCCAGAATGACCAGCACGATCATTCCTACTGAAATATTGATGGTTTCGCCACCAATCGGAATTTTATAGCCAAATTCCCAGATATCCTTGATGGTTCCCCAGATATCCTGTTCGATGACCTCCTTGACTTTTTCCTGCGCGTTCTCCTGCATTCTTAATATTTAAGCCATTTGAAAATTTCCTTATACGTTGGTTTTTTTCCGTACATCAGGATTCCCACCCTGTAAATTTTGGCAGAAATCCATAAAACTCCAAATATAGTTCCCAGCAGTACCACTACGGAAGCCAGAATTTCATACCACGGCACGCCGAAGGGAATGCGCATCAGCATCACGATGGGTGAAGTTAAGGGGAAGATAGAAAAAATGGTAGAAACGGTGCCATGAGGATTTTCAACTACTGAAAAGAAACCTACATAAATTCCCAAAACCAGCGGAAGTATAATCGGGAACATGAATTGCTGGGTATCAGTTTCGCTGTCTACCGCTGCCCCAATGGCAGCATAGATCGAACTGTACAGGAAGTAGCCCCCAACAAAATAAATGATAAAGAAACTGAGCAGGCTGGCATAGGGCAGTTTTAAGATTTCCACGACCAATTGATTGATCTCCGGTTGTGGCGCGGTCTTCACCATTTCGCTCGCAGGTGTCTGTACCGTTGCGGGATCAATTCCTAAAAATGAACTTATCCCGAAAAGCAGCACGGCGCCCAGGATGATCCAGATCGTGAATTGCGTAACCCCGGCAAGAGATGTCCCAGTCACCTTCCCGAGTAGCAACTGGAAAGGTTTTACCGATGATACGATGATTTCAATAATGCGGTTGGTCTTTTCCTCGATCACGCTTCGCATCACCATATTTCCATAGATGATAATGAACATCATCAAAAGGTAACCGGCAGCGCCGCCGAAAAACATCTTAATGTAATTGGCCATTTTCGAGCTGCGTTCCCCTGAAAAATTCTGAATGGAAATATCCACTTTTGTACGTGCCTTATCAATTTCAGACACATCAATTCCTTTCCGGATTAGCTGTTCTCGCGTAAGCCTGTCGGATATCGTTTTTTCAATATTTTCCACCGTTCCAAAGCCAGGCGTTTCTTTTCCGAAGAATTCAATTTCCGACGGCCTGGCATCCCCGGCTTCCATTTTCCCGATATGGATAAGCCCGAAATACTCGCTGTCCAGTACTTCCTTACGGGCCTGCTCGAGAGATTCTTCGGAATAATCCAGGTACTGAACCTGTTCCCCATCCTTAAATTCCGAAGAAAAAAGGCCGGTTTCGTCATGTATCCCGATGATCTTCTGCTCGGTACTGTTCAGCATGCTCAGATATGCGATCAGCATGATCATCCCTACAAAAATCAGCGGACTCAAAAAGGTCATGATGATGAAGGTTTTGTTTCGTACCCTTGCCAGGTATTCTCGTTGTATGATGAGTGATAAATTACGCATTCTGGGTAACGGTTTTAATGAAAATATCGTGAACCGATGGGATCACTTCCACAAAATGATTGATCTGCGCTCGACTTGCCAGGTACTGGATCAGGTCGTTGGAAGAATGTGTTTCAGGGAGATGGATTCGAAGTTTCAGATCGTCGTTGATACTCTTGAAACTAGCAGGACCGATGTCAAATTTCTCCTGAAGTTCCTGTCGCAAAATTTCTTCCTGCGGAGTAGACAAACCAACTTCAAAGGTGTTCGATTTATATGCTTTCTTGATATCGATCACCTTCCCGTCCAGTAATTTATTCGATTTGTGAATCAGTGCGATATAATCACAGAGTTCCTCCACGCTTTCCATACGGTGAGTGGAAAAAACAATGGTCGCACCTTCTTCTTTCAACTGAAGGATTTCATCCCGAATGATATTCGCATTCACAGGATCAAACCCACTGAAAGGCTCATCGAAAATCAACAATTTTGGGCGGTGCAGTACTGTAATGACAAATTGTACTTTCTGCGCCATTCCTTTGGAAAGCTCCTGTATCTTTTTGTTCCACCAGCCTTCGATACCCAGCCGTTTAAACCAGTATTCGAGCCTCTCTTTAGCTTCACTGCGGCTCAAACCTTTTAATCGTGCCAGGTACATGGCCTGCTCCCCAACTTTCATGGATTTATACAACCCGCGCTCTTCCGGCAGGTAGCCAATATGCACAATATCGTTAGGATGAAGCGGCTTTCCATCCAGAAAGACCCGGCCTTCGTCTGGCATGGTGATCTGGTTAATGATTCTGAGGAAAGTGGTTTTACCGGCTCCGTTTGGGCCTAAAAGTCCGAAGATACTCTGCTTCGGAATATTGATTGAAACGTTGTTGAGTGCAGTAAAATCTCCAAATCTCTTATAGATATTTTCTGCAACCAAAAGATTTTCCATAAAGCTTTTTAAGTGGTGATAAAGATAGCTAAAACACGAAAGAACGCCTTCCGAAAAGGGCAAAATTCAGAAAGCACAAACCCGCTAAAAACACAAAACCCACCCTTAAAAGGATTAAGGATGGGAAAAAAATTGCTATGAAAAAGAAAAATTATCACTAAAAGACTTAGCGATAGTCAAATATATAAAAATTATCTTAAAATTGGGTTTTTAAGAAAACATATCTTTAACTTTTTCAAAGAACGATTTGTCACTTTTCTCCGGATTCGGCTGAAAGTTCTCGTCATTAGCCATTTTCTCGAAAAATTCTTTTTGTTCTTTTGAAAGTGTTTTTGGTGTCCAAACATTGACGTGCACCAATAAATCTCCTTTTCCATATCCGTTCAAACTGGAAATTCCCTTTCCTCTCAAACGCAGTATTTTACCTGACTGTACACCTTCTTCGATCTTGATGCGCACCTTTCCGGTCACGGTATCAATTTCTTTGGAAGTCCCCAGCGCTGCCTCAGAATAGCTGATGTACAGATCATAGTGCAGGTTATCACCTTCTCTTTGAAGGCTTGGATGTTCTTTTTCCTCGATCGCCACCAGCAGATCTCCCGGAATCCCGTTTCCGGGAGCTTCGTTTCCTTTTCCGGAAACTTTAAGCTGCATGCCATCTTCTACTCCAGCAGGGATCTTGATCGAAACGGTTTCTTCTTTCTGAATTAGCCCCTGAGCATCGGCATTATCCGGCTTTTTATCAATAATCTGCCCGGAACCGCTACACGTGGTACATGGCGAGGCAGTTTGCATTCGCCCTAAAATAGTATTGGTGACACGGGTTACCTGCCCGGTACCGTTACAGGTAGAACAGGTTTTGTAAGTGGTACCCGGAGCCTGTACCTTTCTCTTTACTTTGATCTTTTTCTCGGCACCATTGGCAATTTCTTCCAGCGTAAGACTTACACGAATGCGCAGATTGCTACCTTTTGCACGACGCTGGCCACCGCCAAATCCTCCAAAACCGGAGAAGCCGCCACCAAAGCCGCCGCCAAAAATATCACCAAACTGGCTGAAGATATCTTCCATATTCATACCTCCGCCACCGCCGAAGCCACCGCCTTCAAAGGCCTGATGACCAAAACGATCATATTTGGCTCGTTTCTGCTCGTTTCCTAAAACTTCATAAGCTTCCGCAGATTTTTTAAACATATCCTCGGCTTTGGCATCTCCTGGATTTTTATCCGGGTGATATTTCAAAGCCATCTTGCGATACGCCTTTTTAATTTCAGCCGCTGAAGCGTTCTTACTTACACCTAATATTTCGTAATAATCTTCTTTCATGTCTGGTTTTTACGAATTTGTAAAACTTTTTACTGGCCGGTAACCACTTTCGGGTAACGAATAATACGTTCTCCAAGCTTATAACCAGGCTCAATGACGTCTACGATCTTGCCTTTCAATTTATCTGAAGGAGCTGGAATTTGCGTGACGGCCTCGTGAATTTCTGAATCAAAGGCATCTCCCTGCTCTACGGTCATACGCTCTAAACCTTTATTTTTAAGAGTTTCGCGTAATTTGTTGTGAATAAGCCCTACTCCCTGCAGCAAATCCTTGTCGGCTGATTTCTTCAATTCATTCATAGCCCTGTCAAAATCATCCATTACCGGCAGCATAGCTGTCAGTACTTCCTGATTGGCAGTTTTGAACAGTTCCAAACGCTCTTTAGAAGTTCGGCGTTTGTAATTCTCAAATTCCGCAAAAAGACGAAGAAATTTGTCCTTTTCCTTTTCCAGATCCTGCTTCAGTTTTTCTTCCTGGCTGGCTTCTGCAGATTCTTCAGCCTGCTCATTTTCCTGATCATCAAGCTGCTCCACTTCTTCAATGGCATCATTCAGGTTTTCTTCCACCTGATCTTTCACTTCTTTATTGTGCTGTGCGTTATTTTCTTTTCGACTCATATGCTTCAAAAATTTCTTTTTCAGCCGTATGTGGTCAAATTCGCTGCCAATTAAATCGAAATGTCAAAATGTCACAAACTTTTTTAATATTTCTTTTACATCATCTTATTTCAGAAAAATTACTTTTGCAGTTCATTTAAAAAAACTACTATGAAAAAAATTGTTTTGAACGCGCTATTGGTTAGCGCCGTGGCATTTACAGCCTGTAAGAACGATAAATCGAATGAAACCCAGCCAGAAGATGCTCAGGAAGTAGCAATGGCTTCAGAAGAGCAGGGAACTACTTTTAGCGTAGATTCTTCAGCCACAGTTATCGAATGGGAAGGTGAAAAACCTACGGGAAGCCACATGGGAACGATCAAAGTTTCTGAAGGGAACTTTACCGTAAACGATTCAGCAGTTCTTAGCGGAAACTTTACTATTGACATGAACAGCATCGAGGTGACCGATCTTGAAGGAGATCAGAAAGCGAATCTTGAAGCTCACCTTAAAGGTACTGTTGATGAAAAACAAGATGATTTCTTTAATGTAAAGAAATTCCCTACTGCTAAATTTGAAGTGACCGGAACTTCTAAAAGTGAAGATGGGAAGACCTTACTAGAAGGTAACCTGACCATTAGAGAAGAAACCAAGAATATCTCATTCCCGGTAAGCATTTCTCAGGAAGGTGATATGATGACTCTTACGAGTGAGGAGTTCACTATAGACCGTACAAAATGGAATGTGAATTACGGATCAAAATCAGTATTCGAAGGTCTTAAAGATAACTTTGTTTATGACGACATTCAGCTAAAGATCGATCTGAAAGCTAAAAAAGCATAAGCCAAGCCATAATTTGAATATTAATAAGAAAGCTGCCAGTTTTGGCAGCTTTTTTTATTTTTTAATTAATCTGTCAGATCGGCCAGCGCCCTGGAAAGCTGGTGATATTTGAAATTGTAACCAGCGCTGTCTATTTTCTTACAGCTTACTAACTGACTGGAAAGTACAATCTGCGACATTTCTCCCAGCAGTGTTTTCAGTGCAAATTTTGGCACATTTGGCAACCAGATACTTTTGCCCATTTGCTTCGCCAGTTCTTTGGTAAGTTCTTTATTGGTCACGGGATTAGGCGCGACCGCATTAAAAGTCCCGCTCAGGTGATTCTGAATGGCAAAAAGGAAAATTCCCGCGAGGTCTTCTACATGTATCCAAGACTGCCATTGCTTACCACTTCCCAGAGCCGCTCCCATATTGAGACTGATCGGTTTTTTGATCTTTTCCAGCATACCGCCTTCTTCGGCCAGGACGAGCCCGATCCTGATTTTAGCGACATCCAGGCCAATCTTTTCAAATTGGTCTGCCGCTGCCTCCCATTTTCGCACCACTTCTCCCACAAAATTATCGGCTACTGCCGCATCATCTTCAAAATATAATTTTTGAAGGGAACTGGGATAGACACCAATAGCACTGGCAGAAATGAAATTCTCTACCTCGTTTTCCTGTTTTTCCAGTGTTTCGAAAAGAAGGTTAGCGGTTGCCACCCTACTTTTAATGATCTGTTTCTTGTAAGAAGACGTCCATGGCTCGGCGATACTCGCCCCGGCAAGGTGCACAATCGTATTGACGCCTTCAAGGCATCCAGCCTCGATTTCCCCAGCGTCAGGATTCCAGTAAAAACCTTTGTAATTTTCCTTCTTCTGAATCTTCGATTTACCGGTCGTTAGGTAATGGACCTCCATCCCTTTTTCTAGGCATAAATCGGAGAGCCTCGACCCAACCATACCGGTAGCTCCTGTAATCAATACCCGCATATTTTTTTCTTTTAAGGTACTGAAGATTCTGAGACCAGCAGAAACATTATCACCTGTTTAACTGGCTTTTCCCGGAATTTTAACAGCCCTTAACATTTCCCTTTTCCCAGGAGGGCCAGGAAGTTTCTCCACCTGAAAGCCTGCCGCCAGCATGGCCCGCCGAACGCTTCCTTTCGCCGCGTAGGTCACGAGCACTCCGTATTCTTTTAACGACTGGAACATCAGCTGAAAAATTTCCTCTGTCCATAGTTCTGGTTGAACACGTGCGCCAAATGCATCAAAATAGATCAAGTCGTAAGCCTGTTCATCTTTAATACTGCTGAATTTCTTCTGTTGTTTTTTTAGAGTGAAACCAGGTCTTATTTCGTGAAGTTGCTCCCAAGCTACCCCGTGCATTTTTTCAAATGCTTCAGAAAAAGCTTCCGCTTTGGCAATTTTCGGGTAATTGAGCTGGGTGATCTCCTCCAATCTTACAGGATAGGCTTCCACCCCGGTATAGACGATGCCGATTTCTTCCGCAGCTGCTTTAACGAGGCTCAGGAATGCGTTAAGCCCTGTTCCGAAGCCAATTTCCAGGATATGCACCGGCATTTTCCGGTTGGTTTGTTCCAGGTAAAAATCCAGACCTGCTTGAAGAAAAACATGCTCAGCCTCCTGTACCGCTCCATGTTTGGAGTGATACTGCTCGTTCCATTCTGGTAAATGTATGGTTACCGATCCATCGCCGGTCACTAAAAATTTTCTTTCCAAAGCCTTATTTTTTCAGCAAAACCCCGTCTGCAATGAAGGCAGGCTGGGTAGAGACTTCAGTAATTGCGGCGATCTCCTCTTCACTGCTTCCGCCATCTTTTGCAAAATGCTTTTGATCTTCTACCGAAGTTTCTTTCAGAAAAGCCTTTCCGGAAACGATCACTTCCCGGCCTTCGATGTCTTTCGGCACAAAAAACCCGTAATCTTTAAAAGTGACACGGGGATCTTCTTCGCCAGGCAGGTCCAGTACCATCCAGCAACCTTTCATTTTACAAACGCTATTCACCGGTGCCTGGAATTTTACTTCCACGGTATCTCCTTTTTTCAAACCGGAATAAAGCTCTTCCATTTCCTTCGGATTTTTAAATCCTTCTTTTTCCAATTTCGCTCCAAAAGACTCGTAATGTGCAGCAAGATCAGCTTCCGAAGCTTTTTCCGAAGTATTTTCTTTACAGGAAACCAGGCTCAACAAACCCAGACCTAAAAACAGTAATTTTCTCATAATCGCAGTTATATCAGGCATTAAAGCCCAAATTTACCAAAACTTTAGATTTTGATTCTCTTTTTAATTCGGTAAATTTGCAACCTTATCCAACATTATGAAAAACCTTACCTCCATGTTAGACATACAGAAAGCAGACACTTCAAAGATCGATCAGGTAGATTTCAATAATCTGGTTTTTGGCCAGGTTTTTACCGATCATATGTTTGAGTGCGATTATAAAAACGGAAGCTGGCAGACTCCGGTGATCAAACCTTACGGTAATTTAAGCATGCCACCCTCAGCACGCGTATTTCATTACGGGCAGGCGGTTTTTGAAGGCATGAAGGCATATAAAGATCAGGATGATCAAATCTGGTTGTTCAGGCCGGAAGAAAATTTCAACCGTATCAATAAATCCAGTGAACGTCTTGCTATTCCTGAGTTCCCCAAGGAATATTTCTTTGAAGGTCTGGAAACACTTCTGAAAATGGACAGCGCCTGGATCCAGAAAGGCTTCGGGAACAGTTTATACATCAGGCCGTTTGTCATGGCTACGGAAGCAGGTGTTTCAGCATCTCCGGCCGGTGAATATAAATTCATGATTATTTGCTCGCCTGCTCAGGCTTATTACAGCGGTGAGGTTCGGGTGAAGTTTTCAGAAAAATTCAGCAGGGCTGCCGATGGTGGTGTGGGATATGCCAAAGCGGCCGGAAATTACGGGGCGCAGTTCTACCCTACCAATCTTGCCAAAGAAGAAGGTTTCCAGCAGATTGTCTGGACAGATGCTTCTACCCACGAATACCTGGAAGAAGCGGGTACAATGAACGTTTTCTTCAGAATTGGAGATAAACTGGTTACCGCGCCTACCAGCGACCGGATTCTGGATGGAGTGACCCGTAAAAGTGTCATCACCCTGGCTGAAGATCATCATATTGACGTGGAAGTTCGCCGGGTAAGCGTTCAGGAAATACTGGATGCCGCCAAAAGCGGAGAATTGAAGGAAATGTTTGGTTCCGGAACCGCTACGGTGATCAATCCAATTCTTGGCTTCGGATTTAAAGGTGAAAAATACGAATTGCCAAAGATCGAAGATTCCTATGCAAAGTTCTTTAAGGATACGCTGATGAAAATTCAGTATAACGAGGCGGAAGACAAATTTGGCTGGCGCCACCAGGTAAAATAAAAAAATGGAACCCCGGTCAATCCGGGGTTTTTTAGTATCTGGTTTTCTGCAAATCGTAACTCAACGCTGCAGCACTTTCCTGATATTCGGTTTAAAATAATTGGGGCCCTTCAAAACTTTGCCGTCTTCGCGATAGATCGGTTTCCCATCTGCCCCGAGTTTGCTCATATTGCTGGACTGAATTTCCTCAAAAACTTCTTCGATTTTATGCTGCATACCGTGCTCAATGATCGTTCCGCATAAGATATACAACATATCTCCGAGCGCATCTGCCACTTCTTCCAGATCATTGTTATTAGCGGCTTCCAGGTATTCTTCATTTTCTTCCTTCATGAGCTCAAAACGGAGCTTATTTTTGGCGGTTCCCAGATCTGCGGTTGGAATTTCTTTTATGCCCAACCCAAAAGCCGAGTGAAATTCTTTGACGGCGGCGATGCTTTTCTTCATAAAAAGAGCTTATTGATTTAACTTTGCATAAAAATACCAAAAATGTTTTCTACAGGTCAGTTGATTTTTGCCGGTTTTTTCGTGGTCGCTTTCGTGATCGTTATGATCTTCAGTTATCGAAAAGACAAGCGGCTTCACAAAAAATATTATAAAGGCAGTTTTTATATTCTGATAGGTTTTCTTGTATTCATTCTATTGCTATTCCTTATAAAGACACAGCTCAATCACTAGTCGCATCTTATAAATTACCTATATTAGTATCTAACCAATCCCAGCTTCCATGAAGATCTTAAAATACCTCTTCTTCCTTATACTGATTTTTATTATTGGTGCTTCTATCTACATCGCCACGAAAAAAAGTGATTTTGTGGTAGAACGTACCCGTACGTTCCACGCCCCGCAGGAACTCGTTTATTCTGAAGTAAACGATTATACGACCTGGAGAAACTGGCTGCCGTGGGCGAAAAGTTCTGGTGACATGATCATTGAATATGGGGAAAAGACCAGCGGCGAGGGAGGTTCATTTTCGTGGCGTAGCGATGAGATTGGTGAAGGCGACATGAAAACCATCAAAGCGAATCCTTATTCTGAAATCCTTCAGCAGCTTCGGATCAAAACCTCTTTAGGTCAATCGGTTTCTGAAGTTTACTGGGAATTCGAAAAGCAGAAAGACAGCACGCTCATTACCTGGGGCATGCGGGGTGAGCAGAGTTTTATGGAGAAATTGGCCTTTATATTCCACGATCAGTCGGTCGCGGAAATGATGAGCCCAAAATTTGAGGAAGGCCTGGATAATCTGGAAAACCAGATCAGGGAAAAAATGCAAAGTTACAGTATCAATGTAGACGGGATCACGCAGCACAGCGGGGGTTATTATATGTATATGGCAACGGCCAGCAGGATCACGCAGGTGCAGGATAAAATTGAGGCGATCTTCAGCGATGTCAACACCTATATGGAGGAAAATTCTATCGAAAGAAGCGGCAAACCTTTCGTTCTCTATAATCAATGGAATGAAAACCAGGGAACAGCGATCTATTCCGCAGGATATTTTACACCGGCCCAGATCATCACCCCTGAAGACAGCCCAATTCTTAGCGGCTTCCTCCCAGCACAGCGGGTACTCAAAACAACCCTGAAAGGCGATTACAGCAATTTAAAGGAGGCCTGGGCAGCTGCTTATACTTATATTGATGAAAACGGACTTATCGTAGACGAGGAGTCGCAGGCTTTTGAGGTATACCTAACAGGACCTAATGACAATGCGAACCCGGCAAAGTGGGTGACGCAATTATATATCCCATTGCAACCAGAAGACACCCAGGAAAATGATTAAGAACTTATTATTGGTATTTATTGGTGGCGGCCTGGGCAGTTCGCTACGTTACATAGTGGGAAAATGGCTCAATCCCAATGCGCTGATTCCCTATGGCACCTTTGTGGCGAATGTACTGGGAAGTCTGCTAATAGGGGTCATTTTAGGATGGGCAATCAAGAACAATGCCCTGAACAATCCCGTAAACCTGTTAATAGGAGTAGGATTCTGTGGTGGCTTTACCACCTTCTCTACATTCTCTTTTGAAAATTATGCCCTGCTAAAATCGGGTGATTACCTTCCATTTTTTGTGTATTTCTTCAGCAGTTTATTCTTCGGAATGTTAGCCGTTTTTGGCGGAATGCTACTTTCCAAACAATTCTAGATTTCAGTTTATTTAAAAACATCTAATTTTTTACAGTATTTTGATAAGAACCCCTAAAAATTTAGGGGTTCTTATTTTTTATTATGCAAAAATTGAACTACAACCCCATTTTATTAAGGGGTTGTTAAGATAATTTTATAATTTTAAACTCCTAATTAATAAATAATTATGAAAAAAATTGAAGCTATCATTCGCAAGTCGAAGTTTGACGCGGTTAAAAAAGCACTTCATGAAACTGAAGTGAACTTTTTCAGTTACTGGGATGTCACCGGGGTGGGCAACGAAAAAAGGGGCCACGTATATCGCGGTGTTTCTTATAGCACCAGTGATATTCAACGCCGCTACCTTTCTATTGTCGTTTCTGACGAGTTCGTGGAAAAAACCGTAAAGGTGATTCTAGAAACCGCCTATACCGGCGCTGTTGGAGATGGTAAAGTTTTCGTCCTTCCCGTAGAGGAAGCGTACCGAATTCGCACCAAAGAGAAAGGTACAGCCTCGTTAAACTAATCAATCAATTTTTCTAACCGACTATTAAGAAAACAAAATTATGGAAGCAAACGCTGTTTTAGATTTAATGTGGATCGTTGTATGCGGAATTTTAGTATTCTTCATGCAGGCTGGTTTCACGCTGGTGGAAGTAGGATTCACAAGAGCCAAAAACACTGCAAATATTATTATGAAAAACCTGATGGACCTTGCCATTGGCTCATTAGGATTCTGGATCATTGGGTACACCATTATGTATGGTGACGATATAGGCACTTTTATTGGCAGCCCCAGTCTGTTTTACACGGTGAGAGAAGATATGCATAACCTGTTCTTTCAAACGGTTTTCTGCGCCACGGCGGCCACTATCGTTTCCGGAGCTATTGCTGAAAGAACCAAATTCTCTACCTATCTTATTTTCTCCTTATTAATGACCGTACTTATTTATCCTATTTCAGGTCACTGGGTATGGCAGGGAGACGGCTGGTTAACCAACTTAGGATTTATCGATTTCGCCGGTTCCACCGTGGTACACTCTGTGGGTGGCTGGGCTGCCCTGGTAGCCGCGGCGCTGGTAGGCCCCAGAATTGGCAAATACACCAACGGAAAATCCAATGCCATTCCGGGACATAACATGCTCTACGGTGCGCTGGGGGTTTTCATCCTTTGGCTGGGATGGTTCGGTTTTAACCCGGGATCAGAACTGGCTATTTCAGGAGATAGTGCCTACAATGTAGCTGGGATTGTCATAACCACCAATCTCGCTGCCGCTGCCGGAGCCGTAGTTTCTTTATTCCTTACCTGGATTCGCTACGGAAAAGCCGATATCTCCATGACCCTGAACGGTGCGCTCGCCGGACTGGTGGGGATTACTGCCGGTTGTGCCGCGGTAAGCCCAATGGGAGCTTTTATCATCGGGATCATTTCCGGAATCGTAGTAGTCTTCTCTATTGAATTCATCGATAAAGTTTTAAAGGTCGATGACCCTGTGGGAGCGATTTCAGTTCATGGAGTGGTTGGAGCCGTTGGAACTCTTTGTGTGGGACTTTTCGCAACAGATGGCGGTCTGTTCTACGGAGGCGGTTTCAAACAATTAGGAGTTCAGGCTATTGGCGTTCTAGGTATCGGAGCCTGGGCGATGATCGCCACATTTATCGTATTGTTTATCCTGAAAAAGACTATCGGTCTTCGTGTAAGCGAGCATGAAGAACTGGAAGGACTTGACAGAACCGAACATGGTGTGGATTCATACCCTGAATTTGGTAACGATAAATAATTCCGAAGCAGGAAAATAAAAAACGGAGCGTTTGGCGGAACGCTCCGTATACATAATCCTCTCAGTTCAATTGATCAACGTTATTTATTAAGTCGCGAAACTTTTCTATTAACTAATTAACCAATTTTGTTATGAAAGCAATTACTTTTTCAAAATTAAAATATTTATTCCTTTTCTCTCTCATTATGTCCACTTTTACTACTTCCGCACAAGAAGAAGAAGAGGAAGAGGAAACTCCGAAATTCAGCCTTAGCGGAAGTGTGGATGCTTATTTCCGTACAAATTTCAACGGTCTTAACAAATCTGAAGTGATCGTAGGCGGCGACCAGGTAAGCATGACACCGGCAGCTCCCGCCACTTCCTTTGCGAATGATCCGGGATTTGCCTTCGGAATGGCCAATTTGATTGCTGCCTACGAAGGTGACAAAGTTGGTTTCGTGGCCGATCTGGTATTCGGTCCGCGTGGGGAAGATGCCGTATTCCTTTCGGCTCCCGCCAATAATATCGTGAACCAGCTATATGTGTACTACCAGGTTAATGATGCGCTGCGATTCACCTTCGGTAATTTCAACACCTTCTTGGGTTATGAAGTGATCTCGCCGGCGGCAAACTTCAATTATTCCACCTCTTATATGTTTTCTTACGGGCCGTTCTCCCATACTGGTCTAAAAGCCGATTTCAGCTTTGATGAAAACTGGACAGGGATGTTGGCGGTTATGAACCCTACTGATTATACCGAATTCAACCCAATCGGGAAGTATTCTTTTGGGGCACAACTGGGCTACTCCAATGATTCAGGAAGTGCCTACTTAAACCTGCTATACGGCGAGCAAAGCCTGAGCGATGAAGCCCTGTTCCAGATCGACCTGACTACCGGGTGGAATCTTACGGAAACCTTTTATCTAGGATTGAATACCACCTACCAGGATACCGATGGAACCGGATTTTACGGAGCTGCGATCTATCCACAGGTAAGCCTTTCAGAAAGTTTTGGACTTGGTCTTCGTGCCGAATATTTTAAGGAATCTGAAGATGGTGGCTTTGTGTATGGTGATGACACCAGCACCACCGCTTTTACCCTTACCGGAAATTATACCGTAGGCTCCTTGATGATCAAACCAGAATTACGATTAGACAGCGTTTCTGAAGATGTTTTCCTTACAGATAACCTGGATATGACCGATAATCTGGCATCATTTGTTCTGGCCGCGGTCTATGCTTTCTAAAGTTTAGTTTAGTGTTTATCATATGCTTGTACGCCAGCAAGTATTTCTGTATCCAGATCATTCTCCGCCGGAGGAATTGGGCAGGAATACTTGCTGCTATAAGCACAATAAGGGTTGTAGGCCTTGTTGAAATCCAGCTCGATCGAATCAGATTCCGGAATTCTTAAATCCAGATATCGCCCATTTCCATAAGTGGTTCTCCCATTGGTCAGATCAGTAAAAGGCAAAAACAGGTAATCGTAATAATCAGGATCTTTTTGCAATTCCAGGCCCTGGTAAACATTCAACTGATATTCTTTCCCTTTCAGCGTAAAATAAACTTCTCCATATTTCACATAAACCGGTTCCCTATCAGTACTGGTTTTCATGGTAAACGGTGATTCCATCGGGGTTCGAACAAAAGATGCCTGCACCACATAATCAGGATCTATTTCGTAAAATTCCAATTCTTTAAAATCCTTCAGGTCTTCCTTGTCCAGCGGAGAAGTCTCCGGATTAGCATATCCTTCATTCAGCTCTTTCTGAAATTCTTCGGAAGAAATTGGTTTGCCTTCATTTTGAGCCTGAACGGCAAAAATGGAGACAAAACTGAAAACGATTGTTACGAAATGAAACCTTTTGAACATACACTGAATTGATTAAGAATTGCTATTTGTCGACCTGAAATTTAATGTAATTTTAGGGCTGAAACTAACCAATGCAAAAATTTTTCAGATCATACCTGGATTCATTCGGCGGTTTACGAAAGGAAGTCTGGCTACTAAGCCTCATCACCCTGATCAACCGTGCCGGTACGATGGTGATCCCGTTCCTTTCGCTATACCTAACCAAAAGTCAGGGTTTCAGCCTGGACCAGGTAGGATGGATCCTCACATTTTTTGGACTTGGCTCCGTGACCGGCTCCTGGCTGGGCGGGAAATTAACCGATAAGTTTGGCCATTATCGCACGATGGCCGGCAGTCTTATCGTTTCTTCGCTTCTGTTCGTATTATTACAGTTTCCGGTAACATTCTGGGGATTTGCGATTGGCATCTACCTGGTCATGGCAGTAGCCGACGTTTTCAGGCCGGCGGTTTTCGTGGCGATCAGTGCCTATAGCAAACCGGAAAACCGAACCCGCTCCGTTACCCTCATCAGGCTGGCGATCAATCTTGGTTTTTCAGCTGGTCCGGCAATTGGAGGGCTGATCATTGCAACTACCGGGTATTCCGGGTTGTTCTGGGTAGATGGCCTCACCTGCCTGATGGCAGGTATTCTGCTGCTTATCCTCCTGCATCCTAAACGAGCCCTGGAAGAAGCACAGGATTTGGTTATTTCCGCAGCAAGCGCCTTCAAAGACAAATTATACCTGGTTTTTATTGCCGCCATGATCATGTTCGGGTTCATTTTCCTGCAATACTTTTCAACAATGCCCTTATTTTACGCCAATTACCATCAGCTAAATGAATTTGAAATTGGCTTGTTACTGGGATTAAACGGACTCACCATTTTCCTCTTGGAGATGCCGCTCATCAAGTACATGGAATCCCGAAAACATTCGGTTATCTCCTATATAAACCTAGGAATGTTGCTAACGGGTTTCAGTTTCCTGGTGATCAATTTAACCGATTGGGTTGGGGTTCTCATCGTAGGAATGTTACTGGTAACCATTGGGGAAATGATCGCATTTCCGTTTTCTAACCGGTTTGCCCTGGACCGTTCAGACGGAAAAAAACGCGGTTCCTACATGGCCCTTTATAGCATTGCATTTTCCGTGAGTCATATTTTCAGTCACAACTCCGGAATGCACCTGGTGGGAAGCATTGGTTTTCAATGGACGTGGTATATCATGCTGGCGCTGGCCATCCTGGGAGTACTACTATTGATCATTCTGAAAAAATTACTTCAACAGGAAGGATCTAGTGCTCTATAGAAATCTCTTTTTCTTCCGAAGCATCTTCGTTGAAGTACCGCGCAGTACCAAGATATTTTTTGATCAACTGGTTATAATCCCGAGTTAATTTCAAGTCCAAAGTCCCCGGAATTTCATATAAAGCATCCATATCAGAATACCCCGTTTTCAGCAGATCTTCCAGGTATAAAAGGGCGGTGTCGTAATTGTAATCACTTCCCGCCAGACTAATAATATTTAGGTAAGCCTCCGGCTCTTCTTTTTGAATAGCGGTTCGAAGTACATTAATGAACACCTTCAAATCTATTTCCGCAGAAGAATTCATCACGGCCTTTTGCTCCCGCTTCGTTATAAAATCAATGTAACTGTGTAGCCTGTAAGCCATATTCGAGCGGGCCTCGTTATCGCTATCTTTCAGCTTGTTCAGTTCATCGACCTGATATGCCCACCAACCGATATTTTTAAAATTTTTGCTTATGATATCTACCCGCAGCAGGTATTCAAACTCATCCTGCTTCTGTCTTTCATAAATTACTGCGCGGTTAAAATTGCGTTTTTGGGTCTTATATCCTTCCGCGGTTTTGATCTCCTTCATTTTACTTTCAATCGCCTCTTCTTTACCGAAATCTTCATAGGTTTTTTCCATTTGCTCAAGCTTCTGATAAGCATATAAAAATTCCCGTTTTCGGCGAAGGCTTTCTACATAGTCCATCTCCTTCTGAAAAATACTGTCTACCAAACCTTCGGAATTCTCACGATTCCCATCCCTGATAGATTGCAGGGTAAAACTGCCCACTGCGTTATAGATTATACTCGATGGCGGCCACTGCCCTTCTTTTCCGTCGTAATAGTCCGCTTCCGTAGGAAAATCATTTTTATCGAAATATTTCAGGTAATTTTCCATCACGTAGATCATGTAATCCCGGCGGCCCGCCATTCCAATAAAAAGGTAAGGATTATCTTTATCGAGTCCCTTCGGAATAACAAATGAATTACCAATGGAAAGCACTCCGGCCATTTGCGGGTAGAAAATGGATATTGCTGAAGCGATCTGCCCGCCTTCATCAATCCCGGCGGAAAACACCTGTTTTTGATCGATCGGGAATGAGTTGAAGAGCGTGCGCATCATCAGTAAAGCTTTACTGGAAAGACTGTCTATTGGCTCAGATTTCAAGCTGAAATTAGCAGAAGCCACAATGTATCCGCGATCTTCAGCAGCATAACGGAATAAATTAGCAGCGGCAGCTCCCCTGCCCTGCGGATCAAAAACAAAGATCAGTGGCCATTTTTCTTCTGGTGAATAATTGGACGGAAGATAGATCGCAAAGCTCTCCTCAATGTCTCCCGGGAATTGTAAAGAATCTGTCACCGCTCCTTTCTTAATTCGGAATTCCTGTGAAAAGCTAAAAAAAGGGGCCACTAGCAGGCAGAGTACCAGTATTTTTTTCATAATGATTCGCGTCAATGATGTATAAAAATACATCATTAATTATTCCATAAAAAAACCCGCGTTAAAAAACGCGGGCCTATCCAAACATTCAATTAGTGAGTAATCTTTCTTTTCAGTATATTTTAGTCTCTTTCAACCGGCTGATAGGCAACTTTTGGTTTCTCAGGAAAAAATAGTTTCGCAAAGAGAGAAACTATCAGTAAGTCGGCGAAAATCAAAAACATCACTCTAATCACTTCGATCCCGGAAAAAGATAATCCCGTGAATCCCACCAATCCTGTAATCACTGCAAGAGCTAAAAATAGTAATGACTTCCTTTTCATAATTTAATTTTTCTGTTTGATACAAATTTACGGCAGGAAGACTACTGATTTTGCTAAGAAAAATACAATTAGAGTGTATTTAACCAAAACAAAACCAACTGATAATCAAACGTTAATAGAAACCGTTTTCGGAAGAAGATTTTAACAAAATCTTGCAGACTGTTGATTGACAGTTATTAGCATTATTTGGGAATCCTAATAGACTATTCGTTTTTTGACCGGTGAATTCTTAATAACTTCAGAAAGAACAATATGCGTACGTGTTTCGCCATAAGTAATTAAGCGGTCGATCAATTTTTCGAGATGTTCCTGGTCATGAAGTACGACTTCCATGATAATATTTTCGTTCCCGGTAATACGATAACAATTTTTGATCTCTTCAAAAGTTTTTACCGTTTCCAGAAACGCCTTCAGTCTCCCTGTAAATGCTCGAAGCGTAATAATGGCCTTTAAATGATAACCGGTTTTTTGATGATTGATGCTGGTGTAATAGCCATTGATAATCCCTGTATCTTCCATCTTTTTCACCCGTTCGGCTACGGCAGGAGAAGTGAGGCCTACTTTTCGACCAATTTCAGCAAATGGAATACGCGCATTCTTCTGTAATTCCTGTAAAATACCCCAATTGATCTGGTCCATAATTTTAAAGTTTTAAAAGCAATTAAATTTAAAATTTAAAGCAAATATACTCAAAAGCCTTAAATCCTAAATTCGTTTAGTATTTTTCTGAAGTAACTTAGAGGTAAAATTACTGCTGTGAGTTATCTCTATGGATATGGTGCCGGGCGCTCTTCCAAAATCTACCGGAAGGCTGAAGAAATACGGAAAATTTCCCGTCGAATTTCAGATTATTTAATGCCTGAAATGGCTTCGCTGAACGAAAGCGGACTGGAAGATAAATATATTTATCAAACCGGTGACATCATTAGGTATTCTAATTCTCTAGTTGCTCATATTTCCAAAGCAGAAACGGAAGCCTTACAGGATTCCCGCATGCGCTACGCCGCTTTGGTATCGAGGATCACCGATAGAATCTACCTTTATTCAGAATCTTTGGAAAAGGTCAACAGCAACGGAAAAGACTTTTTAAAAATGTTACAGAAGGAATTACGAAAATTTCAACGACTTCAGGCCAGCTGGAGACTTGGATTATAATTTATACTGAACAAAAAAAGCCCGGCTAAAACCGGGCTTTTTTTGTTATTAGCAACATCAAATTACATATTTCTTCGATACTGACCACCAACTTCGAATAAAGCGGTGGTGATCTGTCCTAAGGAACAGACTTTCGTAGCGTTCATCAAAACTTCAAATAAATTCTCATTATACACAGCTGCCGATTTGATCTCGTTCAAGGCTGCATCTGCTTTTGATTCCTTCGCTTTATGCAAAGTCTCCAAAGTTTTGATCTGGTGCTCCTTCTCATCTTTGGTCGCACGAATAACTTCTCCTGGAGTTACCGTTGGTGAACCTTCCGAAGAAAGGAACGTGTTTACCCCAATGATCGGATAATCACCATTATGCTTCAAAGTTTCATAATACAGGCTTTCCTCCTGGATCTTTCCACGCTGGTACATCGTTTCCATGGCACCAAGAACTCCACCTCTTTCAGTGATTCTATCAAATTCGGTAAGTACTGCTTCCTCCACAAGATCGGTCAGCTCTTCGATAATAAATGAACCCTGGATAGGATTTTCATTTTTCGCCAGACCTAGCTCTTTGTTGATGATCAACTGAATTGCCATGGCTCTTCTCACAGAAGCTTCGGTAGGCGTTGTGATCGCCTCGTCATAAGCGTTTGTATGAAGAGAATTACAGTTATCATAAATCGCATACAGTGCCTGAAGTGTCGTTCTGATATCATTGAAGTCAATCTCCTGGGCGTGCAACGAACGACCGGACGTCTGAATATGATATTTCAGCATTTGAGCCCTGGGATTCGCACCATATTTATGTTTTAAAGCCTTGGACCAGATCCTTCTCGCTACACGGCCAATCACCGCATACTCCGGGTCGACTCCATTTGAGAAGAAGAAAGAAAGGTTTGGACCGAACTTATTGATATCCATTCCACGGCTCAGGTAATATTCCACGTAAGTAAAACCATTGGCAAGCGTGAATGCCAACTGAGTAATTGGATTTGCTCCAGCTTCAGCAATATGATATCCGGATATTGAAACCGAATAAAAGTTTCTGACCTTTTCCTCGATGAAATATTCCTGCACATCACCCATGAGTCTTAAGGCAAATTCAGTAGAAAAAATACAGGTATTTTGTGCCTGGTCTTCCTTCAGAATATCAGCCTGCACAGTACCGCGAACCACGCTGATGGTTTCCGCTTTGATTCTTTCATAAACATCATTTGGCAAGATCTGATCACCGGTAACTCCAAGCAGCATGAGGCCAAGACCATCATTTCCTTCCGGAAGCTCCCCGTTATATTTAGGTCTGTCTATATCCTGATCATCATATAGTTCTTTCAGTTTGGCTTCCACCTCATCTTCCAGACCGTTTTCCTTGATATATTTCTCGCAATTCTGATCGATCGCCGCGTTCATAAAGAAACCAAGCAACATTGGTGCAGGACCGTTGATGGTCATACTAACCGAAGTCATGGCATTCGCAAGATCAAAACCTGAATACAATTTTTTCGCATCATCCAGACAGCAAATGGAAACTCCGGAATTACCAATTTTCCCATAGATATCAGGACGATAATCTGGATCATGACCATAAAGTGTCACCGAATCGAATGCTGTGGAAAGTCTCTTCGCCGGCAAGCCTTTACTTACGTAATGAAAACGACGATTCGTCCTTTCCGGTCCACCTTCACCCGCAAACATCCTCGTTGGATCTTCTCCGGTTCTTTTGAATGGATACAACCCGGCAGTATATGGGAATTCTCCCGGCACATTTTCCTGTAAGCACCAGGCAAGAATATCTCCCCAGGCCTTATATTTTGGTAAAGCAACCTTCGGAATTTGTGTGTGAGAAAGTGACTCGGTATGCGTTTCAATTTTGATTTCCTTATCACGCACTTTGAAACTATAGATCGGCTCGGAATACTTATTCACTTTTTCTTCCCAGCTCATGATCATTTCCCAGTTATATGGGTCGAGATCCATCTTCGCACGGTCAAATTCTGCAAAAAGCAATTTTAAAAAATCATGCTGATCGGCACTTGAATATTCTTTTATTTCATCCTGAAGCAGCCCATTCTTATCTAAATACTTTGTCTGATCTTTACCGAAAGTAGTTTTGATCCCGGCAACCGATTCGATCGTTTTATAGATTCCATATAATTTCTGAGCAACTTCTGTCTGAGTCTTTGCTTTTTCATCATATCCCCTGTTATTCTCCGAAATTTCTGAAAGATAACGGGTACGTTTCGGCGGAATTACAAAGATCTTTTCGCTCATTTCCGCAGAAATCTCGAAAGTAGAATCAAGGGAACTTTCCGTTTTTTCCTTTACCTTATCCATGATCTGGCGATAAAGTGTGTTCATTCCCGGATCATTGAATTGAGATGCAATGGTTCCAAAAACTGGAAGTTTTTCAGCATCTTCATGCCATAACTGGTGATTACGCTGGTATTGCTTTTTCACATCACGGAGCGCGTCCTGCGCCCCTCTTTTATCAAATTTATTAATGGCTACGATATCGGCAAAATCAAGCATATCGATCTTTTCCAACTGTGTTGCCGCACCGAACTCCGGTGTCATCACGTATAGCGAAACATCTGAATGATCCATAATTTCTGTATCGCTCTGACCAATTCCAGAAGTTTCCAGAATGATCAGGTCATATTCCGCAGCTTTTAAAACATCAACCGCTTCAGCAACATATTTGGAAAGCGCCAGGTTGGCCTGACGTGTCGCTAAGGAGCGCATATAAACACGCGGGTGATTGATGCTATTCATCCTGATCCTGTCACCAAGCAGCGCTCCACCGGTTTTCTTTTTTGATGGATCTACGGAAACGATACCGATATGTTTTTCGGGAAAATCGGCTAAAAACCGACGTACCAGTTCGTCAACCAAACTGGATTTTCCAGAGCCGCCGGTACCGGTAATTCCCAGAACCGGAGTTTTCTTGGTATCAAAATCCTTTTGAAGGAAGATCTTCTTGAACTCATCATGCTTATTTTCAGCTAAAGAAATAAGACGCGAGATGGTGTTGACATTTTTCGATTTGAGGTTATCATCTACCTTAGATGTATCTTCCATGGACGGAATTTCATGATCAACCTGCTCGATCATGTCATTGATCATTCCCTGCAGTCCCATTTCACGACCGTCATCCGGAGCGTAGATTCTGGTGATCCCATAATCCATCAATTCCTTGATCTCTTCCGGAAGGATCACTCCGCCTCCTCCACCAAAGATTTTGATATTTCTTGCTCCTTTTTCCTGAAGCAGATCATACATATATTTAAAATATTCAATATGTCCACCCTGGTAAGAGGTCATCGCAATAGCATGCGCATCTTCCTGAATGGCGCAATTAACCACTTCTTCCACGCTACGGTCATGACCAAGATGGATCACTTCCACTCCGGTAGCCTGGATGATCCGGCGCATGATGTTGATCGCCGCATCGTGACCATCAAAAAGAGAAGCCGCGGTTACAATTCTTATTTTATTTTTAGGTTTATAGGGACTTTGTTGTTCCATTTATAATGATATCTGAAAATTGGAGCTGCAATTTACGAAAATCGCAATGAAAAAGATATTTTTATGAGCTGTCTTTCAACCATTGAAAAAATCACTGAAAGATTGAGATATTCTTCAAAATTGAAAGATTCCAACTGGAATTTCCAGCATTCCAAATTTTAGTATCTTTCAGAATAAAAATTCAAAAATTTAATCCCTGCTTATGAAAAAGATCATTGTCCTTGCCAGTTTATTGATATTTAGTTCCTGTGCTGAGTTGCAGCAAATCGCCGAACAAAGCGGTTATGGTGTCACCAATGCTGAAATTAGCTCAGGTCTCAAACAGGCTCTCGAATTTGGGATCGATAAAGAAGTGACCAAACTCGCGGAAGAAAATGGCTTTTTCAGAAATGAGCTCGTGAGAATAGGCTTACCCCCAGAATTGCAAAAAGTAGATAAAACGCTTCGGGATGTAGGCCTGGACGCCCTGGCAGATGAAGGCTTAAAAGTCTTGAATCGCGCTGCAGAAGATGCTGTTTCCGAGGCTATTCCCGTATTTACCTCGGCCGTAACACAAATGACCATTACCGATGCCAGGAATATTCTTTTGGGAGCCGATGATGCTGCCACACAATATTTACAAACTAAAACCACTGCCGAATTATATACGAGATTTAATCCCATTATTGCCAACTCCCTTGAAAAAGTCGGCGCCACGAAAGTCTGGGCAAATATCATTCAACGCTATAATGCGATCCCGCTAACTTCTAAAGTTAACCCAGATCTGCCAGATTATGTAACTAATGAAGCTCTTGACGGTGTTTTTATCATGATCGCTCAGGAGGAAAAAGACATCAGGAATACGGTTGCAGCCCGTACCACCAGCCTTCTGAAACGCGTTTTTGCGCTTCAGGACTGATCTGAATTCTCCTACAAGCATTAAAATTTTAACAGTTCTCCGTATTCTGACAGCCGTTTTACGAGAATCTTAACGCTATCTTATTAAAAACTAATATTTTAGGTTAGTAGTTTTGTAGGGTGATGAAAAGATAACCGTGGAGTATGTTTAGAATTTTTGAAAGCAAAACGAAAGAAGAACGCCTATGCGATAAATACTCGCAATTAATGCAGCGGTCTTATAAATTGGCATTAATCGATAAAGAACGAAGTGACCAATTAAATGATCGTGCGCGAAAAATCCTGGCTGAACTTCGCAGAATGAACTGTGAATTTATTGATAATTAGAGCTTCAACTCTTTAAAATAATCGAGACTTTTTAATAATCTTGATCCATACCAACTGAAAGCTTCCCCATCTACCACCACGACCTTTCCCGAAAATCTTTCAAATTCCTCCATGTCTTTTTCAGTAAAAGGATAAGGTTCTGAAGAAAGTAACATCAGTTCTGGATCCATTTGCTCTATTTCAGCTAAACTTAATTCCGGGTAGCGATTTTGCCCCACCACATTTTCCAGGTGATTCAGCTGGAGCATTTTATTGATAAACGTATCATTCCCAGCCACCATGTAGGGCTCTTTCCAAATGAAATAAAGTACCTGCTTGTATGGTCGATCTGCTACAAAATTTTCAAATTCCTGTAATTCCCTGGATAATTTCCGGATCAGGTTCTGAGCCTCAGAAACCACATTAAAGATTTTCCCATAATCGCGAATAAGCTGCAAAGTTTCTGGAATACCGGAAATATCACTCACATGAACCGGGGCAATCTGCTCCAATTCCGCGACCATTTCAGGCGTATTTTCCTCCTTATTACAAAGTATAATATCTGGCTGGAGTTCTTTCACCTTCTTTAGACTTATTCTTTTGGTTCCACCCACGCGCTGCTTTCCCTTCCGAAGATGTGCGGGATGCACACAAAAGCGAGTGATTCCCACGAGAGAAGATTCAAGCCCGAGGTCGCAGAGAAGCTCGGTCTGGCTGGGCACCAAGGAAATGATTCGTTGGGGTATATGTTCAAGCTGAAATTCCCGGCCAATATGATCCCGGAAAAGCATCAGGATGACAGTTTTGTGAGCTCATCTGCCATTTGTACCTGCAAGGATTCGGCACGAGCGGCAGCAATTTCAGCAAAATTTGAAGAATCTGATGCGTAAATGATTTTTCTGGAAGAGTTTACAAGTAGCCCTACATTTTTTGTTATTCCGTATTGACAAACCTCCTCCAGGCTTCCGCCCTGTGCTCCCACGCCAGGTACCAGTAAAAAGCTCTCCGGAACGATCTTCCGAATCTCCTGAAGAAATTCGGCCTTGGTTGCTCCAACCACATACATCAGGTTTTCTGCATTCTTGTAAGTGAGTGAAGTCTTGATCACTTCTTTATAAAGCTCTTCGTTTTCGAGGTTTTTCGTTTGGAAATCAAAAGCCCCTTGATTGGAAGTCAGTGCCAGAAGAATCGTATGTTTATTGGTAAACTCCAGGAAAGGCTCTACTGAATCCCTGCCCATATAAGGGGCTACGGTAATAGAATCGAATCCAAGGTCTTCCAGGTACGCCTTGGCATACATCCGGGAAGTGTTGCCTATATCACCGCGCTTGGCATCTGCGATGGTATAAATTTCAGGATACTCAGAATGCAGGTATTCGATGGTCTTTTTCAAAGCTTTGAAACCGTCTACCCCTATCGCCTCGTAAAAAGCCAAATTAGGTTTGTACGCCACACAATACTGGTGCGTCGCATCTATGATCGCCTTATTAAAGCTGAAGACAGGATCTTTTTCGGAAAGCAAATACGTTGGGATCTTTTCCAGATCGGTATCCAATCCCACACATAAAAAAGACTTTTTCTTAAAGATCTGTTCGGTCAGCTCGGCTGCTGTCATAAATTAAATGGTTTATAGAATATCTGAATTTTCTTTCAGTTTTTCCGTATTTTCCGCTAATTGCAATTCGTCGATAATCTTCTGAACATCACCATTGATGATGTTGGAAAGGTCGTAAAGCGTCAGGTTGATACGGTGATCGGTCACACGCCCCTGCGGGTAGTTGTAGGTTCGGATCTTCGCACTACGGTCCCCGCTGGAAACCATGGAATTTCTCTTGGCCGCATCGGCTTCCTGTTTCTTCGCCAGTTCCATTTCATATAAACGGCTACGAAGTACCCGGAAGGCCTTTTCTTTGTTCTTGTGCTGTGATTTCTGGTCCTGGCACTGCGCAACCAGTCCGGTTGGCTCGTGTGTTAGTCGAACTGCGGAATACGTGGTGTTTACCGACTGTCCTCCTGGTCCCGAAGAACAGAAATAATCAATTCGCACATCTTTCGGGTCGATCTCCACATCAAATTCTTCGGCTTCTGGAAGTACCATTACCGTTGCTGCGGAAGTATGCACTCGTCCCTGGGTTTCAGTTTGAGGAACACGCTGCACACGGTGTACACCGGCTTCAAATTTCATGGTTCCGTAGACTTCTTCACCAGAAACTTCAAAAATCATTTCTTTAAACCCGCCACTGGTACCTTCGCTAAAATCCACAATATTATGCTTCCAGCCTTTGCTTTCCACATATTTCGTATACATTCGGTACAGGTCTCCCGCGAAAATACTGGCTTCATCCCCACCGGTACCGGCACGAATTTCCATCACCACGTTCTTGGCGTCTTCCGGATCTTTCGGGATCAGCATCATCCTGATCTTCTCTTCCAGTTCGGGAAGTTGCTCTTTCGCCTCTTCGAGTTGCATTTTGGCCATTTCGGTCATTTCAGCATCGCTCCCGTCTTGAATGATCTCTTCTGCTTCGGAAATGTTCTGGGTAAGTGCTACGTATTTTTCGCGCTCGTCCATGAGCGCCTTCAGGTCTTTGTATTCTTTATTTAATTCGATATATCGCTTCTGATCGGCAATTACATCCGGCTGTATGATCAAATCGTTCACCTCATCAAACCGCTGCTTTACGATATTCAGTTTCTCTAACATAGATTGTTCCTCAAATTTCGATAGCAAATTTACGATAATTCTTCAGAAATTAGAGAAAGCTTTTTCAGAGACTCTCCAATTGCGGAACCGCTTTATGGCTGCGGCTGAAGGAAGCAAAACGCACCAGACCGGCGATACCGAGCAGGTAGAAAATGCGATCTGGAACATAGAAAGCATCAAATTCTAGGTAATAACCAATAAAAGAGCTCACATCGGCAAAAACCAGGCATAACAGCGCCCCGGTATAATAGAAAGAGATTTTATTGGCGTAACGATTACTGTAACTCACCGCAGCGATGACCATCCCGATCATCACTGACCCGTACGCGTAAAAAAGGTAATCGAGTCCCGTATACAGGAATTTATCAGGCACCATATCCATTAAGACCACCAGCATGCTTCCATTGAGCACGAGCACAAAAACAAAGACGAGCTTCTGAAAAAGATTGGTGCGCAAATTCCGTAATTCCGGGACTACAGCAAGAATCAGCAGGCTGTATGCCACAGTTCTGGAAAGAAAGGTTAGCATGTTTACCAGCGGATATTCATAGTAAAACAATAAGATGTCTGACAGTACTAACAGTAAAAATGCCGAAACCATTTTCTTGCTATATGAATTCTGCCAAAGCAATAGGAAAAAAATTACAGAAGTTGAGGCGAGCCTGGCTCCCCTGCTGTACTCCTGATCCATTTTGAGGATCACGAAGCAATTAAAGATCAATAATAAGGCTACCACTACAGATAGCGTAATTTTTTGTAACATCCTGATTGAAGGTTGGTTGTTATTACTTACGATAAATTTCAGTAGGGGTTACTGATTTTTGAGCTTACGGAGCAAGGGGGTTCTCCGGTGAAGTACATATTTCAGGCGACATATTTCAAAAATCCTCCCAAAAATAGGAATCAAAATTTGATTTTGCAAGAAAAAACTTTCCTTTCAGAATGCTATCTGCTTAATTTTTAATTATTTATAGATATCTGTAATAAGTTATTCGAGTTGAATTTCTTTCCGGGCACCGGCAAATGCTACTAAAAATGAAATAGCGAGAATATTTGCCACCCGATCCAGGTAATAGAAGACATCAAAACCAAGATAAAAAGCGATGTAAAAAAACACATCTGATAGGATGAGGCCAAAACTAGAGACCACCAGGTAAAATGAAGCGGGCGTGCCATAGCGATTATGATAGGAAATAGCGACCGCAACCAAGGCCAGCAAGGAAATCCCAAAAGCATAAAATATCGGATAAAAATAGTCTGCACGGGCATTTTCAGGAGTAGATTTTCCCATGAGGCTAATAAGATAAATGTTCAGAAGCAGAGCAAAGCCAGCGACTGCTCCGGTAAATAAATTGACCTTTAGCTTCCGCAAAGAGGGCCAGATCAATAAGATAATGAGCACATACGCGAATAAGCGGGTGACGAAAGTGAGCAGTTTATAACTGTCGTTTTCGTAATTGATCAGCATATAATCGCAGACCAGGAAAAGAAAAAAAATCGCGAAGAGGTGTGGATTAGAAAAATAGCGGAAGACATAAATTAGGAAAAACAGCAGCATGCTTCCAAAGCGGAACCACCTGCCAGCAGGTTCCCCGAACATATAGATCGCAAGGAGATTGACCAGGAGGACAACCGGCACTAAAACTTTGAACCAGCGTTCCATACAGAGATGATTAGGCTTTTAAAGTTACGCTAATTCGAATTGGAAAATTGTAAGATTATGCTAATATTCAAACTTTCCGTGGGAGCTTTGAATAGTCAGTTTTTTGGTTTTATTGGCTTCCACTCTCCCAATAATCTTGGCATCTACGTTAAAAGATCTGGAAATTTCGATGATCTCTTCTGCAACTGAAGGATCTACATACAGTTCCATTCGGTGCCCCATATTGAAGACCTGATACATCTCTTTCCAGTCGGTTTTACTTTCCGACTGAATTAGACGAAACAAGGGTGGGGTTTCGAAAAGATCATCTTTGATAATATGATGCTGCTCGATAAAATGGAGAATTTTGGTTTGTGCACCTCCGCTACAATGCACCATCCCATTAATCTGATCCTTTCCAATTTCAGAAAGAACCTTCTTGATGATCGGGGCGTATGTTCTTGTTGGAGAAAGCACCAGTTTACCTGCATTAATAGGACTACCTTCAACCGAATCTGTAAGCTTTTTAGTTCCGGAATAAATCAATTCTTCAGGAATGGAACTGTCGAAACTTTCCGGATATTTTTCAGCTAAAATCTTTGAAAAAACATCGTGACGTGCGGAAGTAAGTCCGTTACTGCCCATTCCGCCGTTATATTCCTTTTCATAAGAAGCCTGCCCGAACGACGCAAGGCCTACGATCACATTTCCAGGCTTGATATTAGCATTATCGATCACCTCATCCCTGCGCATACGCGCTGTCACCGTAGAATCCACAATGATCGTGCGCACAAGGTCTCCTACATCTGCCGTTTCTCCGCCTGTAGAATGGATCTCGACCCCAAACTCTTTTAGATCGGCCAGCAGTTCTTCGGTTCCATTAATAATAGCCGAAATCACTTCGCCAGGAATCAGATTCTTATTTCTTCCGATTGTTGACGAAAGCAGAATATTATTGGTGGCCCCAACACAAAGTAGGTCATCTATGTTCATAATCAGCGCATCCTGAGCAATACCTTTCCAGACTGAAAGATCGCCGGTTTCTTTCCAGTACATATAAGCCAGTGAACTTTTAGTCCCTGCACCATCAGCATGCATTATGAGGCAATGCTCCTCGCTTCCTGTTAACTGGTCTGGAATGATCTTACAGAAGGCCTTCGGAAAAAGCCCTTTATCTACATTCTTGATAGCGTTGTGAACGTCTTCTTTTCCGGCAGAAACTCCGCGGCCGGCATATCGTTTACTAACTTCTTTGCTCATGGAAGGAAAATTTCAGGTTCAAAGATAACCAGTTTAAAATGTTTAAAGAATTGAATTTTGGGAAAAATAAAAGCCGCGCTGTAAACAGCGCGGCTTCATTCAGTTCAGAAGAATTATTATTTCGTAAATAGTAATTCTCTGTATTTGGTCAATGGCCAAAGCTCATCGTCTACCAACAGCTCTAATTTATCGCAGTGGTAGCGTATTTCATCAAAATACGATTTCACATCATTGCAGTATGCGAATGCTTTTTCCTCGGCATCTTCCATTTTATTTGCAACCTTTCTGGCTTCAATCATCGCATTCACCTGGGAATTGATCGTGGCGATATGTGCTGAAATACTCTCGATGATCTCCAGCTGCTCTTTCGCGTGTCTCGCGAAGTCCTCCCCGTAGATCTCTTTTAAACCGCGCACGTTCTTGATCAGGATATTCTGATACTTGATCGCGGTAGGAATTACATGATTTCTGGCAATGTCTCCAAGTACTCGTCCTTCAATCTGGATTCTCATGGTATATTCTTCGAGTTCGATCTCGTGACGAGCTTCGACCTCTGTCTTGTTCATTACCTCAAGTTCTTTGAAAAGATCAATGGTTTTTTTGCTAACCTGAGCTTTCAGGGCTTCCGGAGTGGTTTTATTATTGCTCAAACCGCGTTTTACGGCTTCTTTTTCCCAGGCTTCTCCATAACCATCACCTTCAAAACGGATTTTTTTCGACTTCTTGATATACTCACGAAGTACATTGAAGATCGCATCGTCTTTCTTCATTTTCTTATCCTTTACAAGCTTATCGACTTCTTTTTTGAATTCGCGAAGCTGCTTGGCCACGATACTGTTCAATACGGTCATCGCACCGGCACAGTTGGCAAAAGATCCTACCGCTCTAAATTCAAACTTATTACCGGTAAAGGCAAATGGAGAAGTACGGTTACGATCTGTATTATCCAAAAGAATTTCAGGAATCTTTCCTACCACGTTTAGTTTAAGATCGGTCTTTTCCTGTGGAGATAATTTTCCGTCGGTCACTTTTTCCAGTTCATCCAGAACCTGGGTAAGCTGTGAACCAATGAATACCGAAATGATCGCCGGCGGTGCTTCGTTCGCCCCTAAACGGTGGTCGTTGGATGCGCTGGCAATAGAAGCTCTCAACAATTCTTCATAATCATACACCGCTTTGATGGTATTGATGAAAAAAGTCAAAAACTGAAGGTTCTTCATTGGTGTGGAACCCGGAGATAAAAGATTTACTCCAGTATCAGTTGCTAGAGACCAGTTATTATGTTTTCCGGAACCGTTGATCCCTGCGAAAGGTTTCTCATGCATCAGCACAGCAAGATGGTGCCGTTCTCCAACCTTTTTCATCACATCCATGATCAGGGAGTTATGATCTACGGCGAGGTTGGCTTCTTCAAATATCGGAGCCAGCTCGAACTGGTTCGGTGCTACCTCGTTATGTCTTGTCTTTACCGGGATTCCCAGCTTCATACATTCTATTTCCAGGTCACGCATGAAAGCGATCGCACGGGAAGGAATGGAACCAAAATAGTGGTCATCCAATTGCTGCCCTTTAGCCGGTGAGTGTCCCAAAAGGGTTCTTCCGGTTAAGGTAATATCAGGACGTGAAGCAACAAGGGCTGAGTCGATCAGGAAATATTCCTGTTCCCATCCCAAAGTAGCATTCACTTTCTTCACATTCTTGTCAAAATATTTACAAACCGAGGTTGCAGCCTGGTCAACTGCCTGCAAAGCTCGAAGTAACGGAGTTTTATTATCGAGCGCTTCACCGGTATAAGAAACAAAAATAGTAGGGATACAAAGCGTGGTTCCCCAGATGAAAGCTGGAGATGTTGGATCCCAAGCGGTATACCCGCGAGCTTCAAACGTATTTCTGATCCCTCCGTTCGGGAAACTGGATGCATCCGGTTCCTGCTGGACTAAAGATCCACCACCAAATTTTTCCACAGCCATTCCTTCACCAAGAGGTTCAAAGAATGAATCATGCTTTTCGGCAGTTGCGCCGGTTAGAGGCTGAAACCAATGCGTATAATGGGTAACTCCTTTAGAAATAGCCCATTCTTTCATCCCGGTGGAAATATGATCGGCTACGTTACGATCTATTTTTTTTCCGGTACGTATGGCTTCAATTACATTTTCATAAGCTTCTTTCGTTAGAAACTGGCGCATCACTCCTTCGTTGAACACATTAGAAGAAAATATTTCCGATCTTCTTCCGGGTTCTTCAATGATTACCGGCTTGCGATTCAGGGTTTCTCCTATTGCTTTAAATCTCAATGTTGGCATTATAAGTTTTTTGGTTAATAAAATAAGACACTCAAATTTATCGATTTAATATTACACAGGTCTTAAATATTCGCAAATATTGATACCTCGTAATTATCAGGGGTCAAATTTATTAAAATAATAATTCTTACCCAATTACCCCTGAAATTTTAGGGGTGTACACCTAAAAAACTTATTTTTGTTCAGTATTCAGAAGTTCAATTATTTAAATTTTATTAATCATGAGCAAATCTAAACTGGAGTATATCTGGCTGGATGGAAGTAAGCCAACTCAAAAACTTCGTAGTAAAACGAAAATCGTTAGTAATTTTTCAGGAAAGACAGAAGACTGCGAAATCTGGTCTTTTGATGGGTCTTCTACAGGCCAGGCCGAAGGAAATTCTTCAGACTGCTTGCTAAAACCCGTTTTTGTCTGTCCCGATCCTCAAAGACGTAACGGTTACCTGGTAATGTGCGAAGTCTTGAATGCTGATAGCACTCCTCACGTCACCAACGGCCGCGCGACTATCGATGATGAAGATGATGATTTCTGGTTTGGATTTGAACAGGAATACTTCTTAATTGACCTGGATACCAACAAACCTTTAGGATTTCCGGTAAATGGTTATCCAAGACCGCAGGGTCCTTATTACTGTTCTGTTGGTGCTGCCAATGCCTACGGAAGAGATATCGTGGAAGAGCACCTTGACGCCTGTCTTGACGCAGGACTGAACGTTGAAGGGATCAATGGCGAAGTAGCTGCAGGCCAATGGGAATACCAGATTTTCGCCAAAGGAGCCGCAGCTGCGGGAGACCAAATCTGGATCGCAAGATACTTGCTGGAAAGAATTGGTGAAAAATATGGAGTTGGCGTAGACCTTCATCCAAAACCACTTGGAGATCTTGACTGGAATGGTAGCGGTATGCACGCGAACTTCTCCAATTCCCTGTTGAGAGAATGTGGCGACAGAAAAATATATGAAGAAGTGTGTGAAAGCTTCCGTCCTGTTGTAAAAGAGCATATTGATGTATATGGAGCTGACAACCATTTGAGATTGACCGGTAAGCATGAAACTGCATCGATCAACGATTTCAGCTACGGAATCTCAGATCGTGGTGCATCCATCAGGATCCCGATCGCCACTGTGGAAAGAGGCTGGAAAGGATGGCTGGAAGATCGTAGACCCGCTTCTAACGGAGATCCATACAAGATCGCAAGCCGAATCATCAAAACTGTTAAGCACGCTGAAAAGAAGGTTGAAGCTTAATCATAACACCTTTTTAATACATGAAAAGGAGCGGTTGTTTGAGCCGCTCCTTTTTTATTTCTTTCTTTGTACTTCACTGAAATCGATCACCTGATTAAAAGCTATTCAGTTTGAAAGATTACTTCATTTTTTTTAAGAACAATTCACCTGAAATTAGGTTCGGCTGGACACTTACATTTTTATCCAGTTTTGGGCAGACCTTCCTCATTTCACTATACGTTCCCACTTTACTGGAACAATTCCATATTTCCGAAGGATTCTTCGGCGGGATCTATGCCATCTCAACGGTTATTGCTTCCATTTTACTCATCAGTATCGGGCATACCGTAGATCACAAACCCATTAGAAAGGTGAGTTTTTACACCATTTTAGCATTAGCCGCTTCCACGGTTCTACTAGGACTCTCACGCTATCACATTGCTATTCTTTTCGTGGCTCTTATCGGTTTGCGCCTGAATGGCCAGGCATTATTAAGCCACATCAGTCAAACAATCCTGTCCAAGCGTTTTCAAGTGGACCGCGGAAAAGCCCTGAGTATCGCCTCCTCCGGTTTTCCAATGGGAGAAGCGGTCTTCCCGGTCATTCTCACAAGTTTACTTATTTGGAAGGGCATTCTCGTTACCACGCTATCCAGTGCCGCATTTTTATTGTTATACCTCGGAAGACTATTGATCTTTGAAGTGAAAAGTTTTGACGAAGATCTGGACCCTTCCCGAAACACTTCCGGAAAACTGATAGTTGGAGAATTCCAGGAACTGCTGAAGGAAAAAAAATTCTGGATTATCGCTCCTGCCAGTATGTCGCTGAGCTTTGTAACAACCGCATATTTTTTCTATCAATATGTTTTTGCAGAAGACCTCAACTGGTCGGTTACGCTGTACGCCAGTTTCTTTACCGTCTACGCAGTTTGCAGGTTCGTAATGGCATTTGTGGGAGGGCTGCTGGTAGATCGCTATTCCGCACGAAAGGTGTTCCGATTTTACCTACTGCCGATAACGATTGGGATGATTCCACTTATTTTCACGCAACACATTTTTGCGGCTTTGTTTTTCCTGGCTATGGCCGGGATTTCACAGGGAACGGCCGGAACAGTGAAAACTGCCGTTGTTGCTGAAACTTTCGGAACGGCAAAACTCGGCGCCATCAGAAGTTTTTTCAATATGTTCATGATTTTCAGCACCGCTTTGGGACCGCTGGTGATCGGGATGATGATGGACCAGGATTTTCCGTTTTATTCTTTGATCCTCAGCCTGGCGCTACTATTATTCCTGGCGCTGCTAAATTCCCAGCGCCTTTCGGCTAAAAAATTTCCGAAGATCGCCTGAGATCATTCCAGAAAAGCCAGGGCTACAAAAATGCAATAGCCGGCAAATAAAATGAAACCTTTATATTTTCCCATTCTGAAGCGCTTCGGAAGAAACGCCAGCGGAGTGAGAATGAAACCAATCCCGATCATCCAGAACATATCACTGGTCAGGATTTTGCTTGATTGCACCACGATGGGCTGAATAAGTGCCGTAATCCCTAAAACTGAAGCGATATTAAAGATATTCGAGCCGATCAAATTCCCCAGTGAAATGGCTTTTTCCTGCTTGAATGCCGCGATAAGTGAAGCTGCAAGTTCAGGAACACTCGTTCCCACGGCGATCATCGTAACCGAGATCACCCGTTCGCTCACCCCTAATTGCGTGGCGAGGTCAACTGCACCTTTTACCAATAGTTCTGATCCTCCCCACAAAGCTAAAATCCCGATAAGCAACCAGATCACAATCTTAAAACTGCTAACGGTTTTCAGTTTTTCGTCTACTTCTTCAGCCACCACATTGTCTTTTTTTCGGGATCGTCGTATCAGGAAAAACAAGTAAACAGCCAGTCCTGCCAGCAGGGCGATTCCTTCTACTCGAGACAGCATTTTATTGCTGGAAAGGAAAAAATACAACACGATCGAAAACGCCATCATAACCGGCCAGTTGATTCGGTAGAAATCCCGGTCTATGGTTAACGGACTGATCATCGCGGTTATTCCCAGCACCAGCCCGATGTTCGCTATATTGGAACCAATGATGTTTCCCAGGGAAATATCAGAAAAACCGGTAAGTGCGGCCTGTAAACTTACCAGCAACTCCGGAGCTGAGGTCGCAAATGATACCACGGTCAAACCAATCACCATTCTGGAAATATTCATTCGGAAAGAGAGTGCCACCGATGAACGGACTAAAAATTCGCCTCCAATTACCAGGAGAACAAAGCCAATAAGGAGGAAAACAATGCTCATAGACAATTTTTGAGCAAGATACCATTATTGTATGAGCTTTAAAATTGGTTTATACATTCCGAATAACTATAATTGTAGTTATAAATCCGGATATGAGGTCAAATTGGTATTTTTCGGTAGTCTGCCTCCTGCTATTCTTCAGTGGAATTCAGGCACAAACTTCCATAACGGGAAGAATATTTTCAGCCAAAGATTCCAGTTTTGTACAGGGAGCCTCGATCTATTTTGACGGAACCAGTATTGGAACTTCCTCTGGTCCTAATGGCCATTTCGCGTTAAACCTGAAAGATCACATCACTTCCGATATCATCATCAGTTCCGTGGGTTACAAAAGTATCGCACTTCAGGTAGACAGCCAGCATAAAGCAGTTCGTTTCAGCGTGTATCTGAAGGAAAGTGAAGAAAGTTTGCCAACCGTTTTCCTGGAAGATGATCCCTGGTCCAGGAAAAAAAAGCTGGCTTATTTCAAACAGGAATTCCTGGGTGCTGGTAGCGCTGCCAAATCCTGCAAGATCTTAAACGAAGACCAGCTGGAGCTTACGTACAGTCCCAGTTCTAAAAAACTACGGGTCTACAGCAATGAACCCCTGATTGTTCAAAACGATTACCTTGCCTATAAATTACAGTACGATTTATTGGAATTTGAAGCAGTATACAGCGCGTCTGAAATAGCTGTGGAAGTCTATTACGCCGGTACCAGTTTTTTCCAGGACCAGGAAAAGCTTCGGAAAAAACATCTAAAAGCACGGGAAATGAGTTACGCCGGCTCCAGCCTGCATTTTATGAGAAGCCTGAAAAATGAGGAACTTTTACATAACCAATTTCAGCTGTATAGCGATGACCGCGAACTATTCATAAAGGATGTTTTTGAGTTAAAAGAGTTTCCAAATTACACACAGGTGCTGCCGCTGGTGAACAATATCCGTATTCGTTTTCGACAGCATTACTGGAGTTTCCTGAAACTGGAAAGTTCTTTTATCATAGATGATTACGGAAATTTTGCACCTCCCCGCGCACTCACGTTTGGTGGTGATATGAGCGCCAGAAGGGTTTCCACGATGTTGCCGCTGGATTATCCCTCGAATTAAAAACTACATTTATAGTTTACAAACTATTTTTTTCGTTATATTTGAAAACATCATTAATCCCTACAGTCCAAAATGGAAAAATTAACCAATAAAGAAGAAGAGATCCTAAGGGTGCTCTGGAAAATCGAAAAAGGTTTTGTGAAAGAGGTCCTGGCTGAGATCAAAGATCAAAAGCTGCATTATAACACCGTTTCTACCATCATCAGGAACCTCGAGGAGAAAAAATACGTGGGTCATAAAGCCTTCGGAAAAACCCACCAGTATTATCCGCTGGTTTCCAAGGAGCAATATCGCAAGCAGTTCATGAATATGGCCACCAAGCGATTTTTCGACAATAGTTTTAAAAGCGTGGTTTCCTATTTCGCAAAGGAAGAAAAAATAAGTGCCGAAGAACTCCGCGAAATTCTTGATATTATTGAAAAAGAGAGAAAATAATGGAAAACCTGCTCATTTATCTGCTGAAAAGCGCGGGAATTCTCGCCATTTTCTACCTATTGTATCAACTATTACTGCGGAAGGAAACCAGTTTTGAAACAAACAGATTTTTCCTGTTAGGCGGGATGATCGCAGCAGCTATCCTTCCCGGCATCTATTTCACCAAGACGGTCTTTATCCAAGCCTCGAAGCCCGTATTTACTAATTTTACTGAATTCCCCGTGGAAAATGTTCCACTGGAAGCCAGTTTTGACTGGTGGCAATTTGCCGGACAACTCTATTTAGGTATCACGGCAATCTTTTTAGTCCGCTTTTTGATCCAGCTGGCTTCAGTCTTAAAACTGATCTACGGTCAGCGTATTGAAAAACACGGTGATTACAGCTACATCCAGGTTTCCAAAAACAAGTTGCCGTTTTCCTTTTTTCGATACATTGTCTTTGACCCAAGCAATCACCCGGTTAGGGACCTTCAGCTAATTTTAGCCCATGAAGAGGCTCACGCCCGGCAATACCATTCCGCAGACATTCTAATCGCCAATATCCTGAAATGTGTCTTATGGTTCAATCCCTTCAGCTGGCTTTACCAAAAAGCGATCGAACAAAACCTGGAATACCTCGCAGATCGTGAAGCGGTAGCTTCCGAAGAGAACATCAAAGCCTACCAGCATGCGCTGGTAAAAGTCTCGGTTGCCAACTTGCAGCCGGCACTTACCAATCATTTTTATCAATCATTTATCAAAAAACGAATACTTATGCTCAACAAAAAATCATCAGATTCCAATCAGGGCTGGAAGATCAGCTTGGTAGCTCCCCTCCTGCTCGCTTTCATGCTTATTTTCAATGTGAAAACGGAAGCGAAGATCCTCAACCATGCAGAAAAAGCACCCGTTATTTCGGCAACTAGTACAGAAGTCACTATCACCAGCGCTACCACCAGGGATGAGCTCAAGGAAATTGAGCAAACCCTGAAAGAATATGATGTGGTAGTGCATTTTCAGGATCTTAATTTTGCTGACGGAAAACTTACTTCCCTGAGCGTAGAGTATAAAAACCTTAAAAACGGAGCCTCTGGCAATATGAAGTCTTTCGACAAGAATGGTATCAATCCGTTTGTGCTGTATATCTCGGAAAATGGCGAAATTGGGACGCGCCAGCTGAAAAGCCCCGCTCGAGTTCAGAAAATTGCAGTTCAGGAACCTAAAACAGAGACAAAACTTGGAGAAGATCCGCTTTATGTGGTTAATGGTAAAACTTTTACCGCCAAAAAGCTCAAAGGTAAATACATCGCTTTGCAATCAGCCTTTCAAATTCTAGATCCAGAAAAGGCTGTTTCCAGATATGGCAGGAAAGCGGCGAATGGTGCCGTAGTAGTTCGAAATGGTTCCATCATCAGGGACATGAATAAGGAAATGAAGAAGCTGCAGAATGAGGAAAGCTATAGTAGGAACTATATTTCTATTGATGATCAAGGCAAACCAAACCTGATGAACCTGGATAAAAATCATTCTGAGAATAGCCTGGCCATTTTTAATACCGACGAGAATACACCTGTTAACATCCAGGGAAAGGCAGGGAATGTACTCTTTGTGAGCAGTCAGTCTCAGGATGATCCACTTAAACCCATTACTGTCCAGGGGAAAGCGACTCCAGGAGATTCGGTTTATCTGAAAAGCAGTAAGACCGTTTATTGGAATAGTGATTCCGGTAAAAAAGGAACAAGGTACATCGTTCGAAATTCCAACGACACTGTAGCGCCGGTTTACCTCAGGATTTCACAAAACAATCAGAATGTTGTTGCCTACCAGACGGGAAACAGCACTTCCCAAGCTGTATCGGGAAATGTTCAAATTGGCCAGCATACCAATAACAAACCCTTGTATATCATAGACGGTGTGATCGTAAAAGATTCGGAGATCAACGAAATGGAACCTTCTGAAATTGCAGCGATCAATGTGCTGAAAGGCGAAAAAGCAACCACCAAATATGGCAAAAAAGCCGAAGATGGGGCTATTGAGATCCATACAAAAGGTTCCGGTTATCAGGTTAAAACCGGTGCCTCGAACGCGGTCGTATTCGGTTTGCAAAAAACTGATACCGATTCAAAACTCGAAGAACTGAAGATTTCCATCAATGAATCAACCGGCCTGGAAGTCTCTTTCAGCAACATTCAAAGAAATGCTGATGGTGAGATCACTGGTATTTCGGTTAGTGCCAAGAAGGATGATCAGAAGGCCAGCGCTTCTTATAGCAATAGTAACGGGATTCCGGATATTATGATTGGTTTTTCAGATAAAAAGGGGATCTTCATTCGCAATCGCTGATCAGATACAATTTGAAAAATTTAAAAAGCCGCTCCTTAGCGGCTTTTGTATTTCTCTAACAGCCTACAGCTGAATATTTTGATATATTTGAAGAAATGCGCTTCCATGAAGAAAAAGATCTTTCAGACACTTTCCAGGTTCAATAAAAAAGTTCTGCCCAGTTATTCCAAACAGCGACTGGATTTGCAGAAAGCTTCCAAGCTGCAGATGGCCATTATCGGCTGGAAACTCTGGGTCACCAAAAACGCGATCGATCAATAATGCATCAAAGAGTGAACCGTGCAGGCTTTCAATTGCTCCTGCCCTCTTAAGAAATCAAGTTCGATCAGGAAATTACAAAGCACGATCTCCCCACCACATTTTTCAATAAGTTTACAGGTTGCCGCCGCCGTTCCGCCAGTGGCCAGCACATCATCATGCAACAGCACCTTATCGCCGGGCTGGATCGCATCCTTATGAATTTCAAGGGTATCGCTCCCGTATTCCAGTTCATACTCCTGTGCATGGGTGGAAGCCGGCAGTTTCCCCGGTTTTCTTACAGGTATAAAGCCTGCATCCAGTCTTTGTGCAAGAAGAGTGGCGAAAAAGAAACCCCGGGATTCAATTCCCACGACCTTATCAATTGGCTGCTGCCCTATGTTTTCCAAAAACTGCTCCAGGGCCTGGTTCACCGCTTTTGGAGCCAGTAACAACGGGGTAATATCTTTATAGATTACTCCCTTCTTCGGAAAATCAGGAATATCCCTTACAAATTCTTTTAATTCCATTTTAAACGCTTACTGCATGATTTAAATACTGGCGAAAAGGTAAAATCTCCAGGTAATATTTCACAAGTTTTTGCTGAAAATCGGCCGAAAATATCTCTTTTTCGGTAAGATCCCTGGAAATCACAAAACTCCTTCGTCTTAGATAACGAATAAAGCGATGATCTGAAGCATATGCTTTTGGGCTTGTTTTCAACGGATCGATCTCCAGCATTTCCCCGAAAGTCTTTTGAAATGATGGTTTTTGCAAGATCTTTTCCAGTTCTTCCCCGTCATAATCTATCGCAGCCCGGATGCTATCCAAATATTCTTTCTTCGGTTTATAAAAGCCTCCGGCGATAAAGCTTTCATTGATACCCAGGTGAATGTAGAAGTCAGAAGCTCCCGGTTTTTTATCCAGTCCTGCGCCAAAATGATCTTTATAGATGGGCTTATTGGGATGAAAAAGCAGGTTATTATTGATTCGGTTCAGGGCTTTTTTAGCCCCCGTCGTGGTATAATCAGGATCAACCTGAGCGAATTTGATTTCCAGCTGTTCCAGCCAGTGCAGGTAATCGTCCCGCAAGGACTGGTATTCCTTACGGTGCTCGTCCATCCATTCTTTATTATTATGATTGTTTAGCCGGTGAAGAAAATCGAATAATTTCCTGAAATCCATGTTTTTGATTTCAAGGTACTAAAAATACTGTTTATGAGATTTTCAGAAAAACTCCTCAAAAACTATTAAATAATCTGAATTTCAAGCTTTTGCATCAGTAATATTTGAAAAACGTCAATATTACCAGAAAAAGAAAGCTATATTAGCCATTGCCTAATCATTAAATCACCAGTCATGAATTACATACAACTGGGCGATTTTATACATATTCCGGAAACGGAAACCGCGCCTCTTAAGGGAAAAACGGGTATAAAATTCAACTATTACCTATCCAGTCGTATCAACGGCCAACACGTTGATCTGGACATCACCACGAAATTATTCGATGGTGAACAGATGTATATTCGCAAGGCTTGTTATCGCGTGAAGCTGGGTGAGATTGAGAAATGCGTGAAATACAACCTAATCGATCATATGAGATATCTTGGGTTGGAGGAAAAAAGTTTACCAGCTTCATTGAATTCTACCAGTATCTCTAGTGGCGCATTACAAATTTCAGATTCCTGAGCTTATTAGTGATTGGGAAATTTTCTTTTTTGGTTTAACCCCGCTTGGCAGCGGGGTTATTTATAGAAAATCACCTTGCGCGGCTTGCTTCAAACTAATTTTAAGCTACCAAACAGAAAAGATAACTGGCTGCCTGCCGCGTGCTTCTTGATCATGTCATTCGTGGCCCACTCAATCTCCACTTTTTTACCGTGGAGCAGCGCCCGTTGCTGTACCACATACAGCATAAAGAACCCGCAGGTATCTATGCTGGAAATGTCATTAAGATCCAAACTTACCCCTTCGTAAGTATCTAAAAGATCATCAATTTGTTTTTCAACTTCAGAAACGTTCTCTGAGTTAATTTGACCATTCAATTTTACTTGATGCCCTTGAGTAAAAATCTCTATCATAATTCACATACTTGTCAGCTAAAAAAGTACGACAAGCTTGCGGTGTAGGGCGCCCCAACTTCAGAAGTATATTCTGAGTGTCGTACTTATCCCAAATTTAACTCGCAATTCAAGGTTTTTTTATGAAAATTATATGAGCGGTGGCGTTTAGATGATAAGCGGTAAAACCGGTAAGATAAACAGTCTAAAGACGGTTGAGTCGTTCCATTAGCTGTGGCTTGAACCGCCTGCTGATGGGAACAATTTCCTTTCCAATCAGGACACTGTTATCCTCGATATCCACGATCTTTTTGAAATTGATAAGATACGAACGATGTACCCTCATGAAGCTTTCCTGCGGAAGTTTGGATTCGATCTTTTTCAGGCTGGAGTAGGTAATGTGATTACCGTTCGTGGTTTTGATCAAAATGAAGTTGCCCTTGGCTTCGATGATTTTAATATCCTCAATATCAATTTTAATGAGCCTTTTCTCACTCTGAACGTAAAGCTGCTCATTTTCAGCGTTTTCAGCGCTTTCTTTCTGGTAAACTTCCCGGAGTTTTTTTTCCTTCCGCGCTAACTTTAAAGCCTTTTGAACAGCAATTTAAAATCGTTCTTTCTGGACTGGTTTAAGCAAATAATCCACCACGTTTTCATATTCAAAAGCCGTAATGGCATGTTCTTTATCTGCAGTTACCAGTATGACCGCGGGCATAGTTTTCAGGGTCTGAATAAAATCAAAGCCACTGAATCCCGGCATATTCACATCCAGAAAAATAAGCTGCACGTCCTCATTTTGATTCAGAAAACGAATAGCCTGAAGCGGACTGTTAAAAGTCCCTTCTAACTGAAGATCTGGTATGTTCTCTATAAGCTGACGCAGCACTACGCGTGGCAGTTCCTCATCATCTATCACGATACATTTCATTATATGCAACCGTAGTTTACATATCTGAAAGACAGGCAGATTAATCCCAATGATGCCCTACTCTCATTATATGGATTAATATTCTTACAATAATTCATCCCAAGTTATGAAAAATTGTAGGATATCTTTAAAAATTAACGCTTAAACCTGATAATTTTTTAAGTGGATTGTTCCTGCCGGTTGAGACCGGTTCGTTGCATGGTTCCCCACTTCTTTTTACCACGGAGAAGGTCAATATTTCCTTTTACGGCTGCAAACATCACAAAGGGATGGAAAAAAAGTGGTTCTACAATAATCGTCGCCAGCAGCTTGAGAATGTATTTCGGTTTTTTGTACTGCTGAAAGGAATATTCCTCAAAGAATAAGGCTGTAATGGAAAATAAGACGGCAAATGAATAGACCGTTATGAAAAATATGAGGTATACTACCGGATCGATCCCACTGAAAAACAAAAGAAAAAACACGTAAAAAATCCCGAGGAATTCAATGAGTGGTGCCATCCATTCAAAAAATAACCAGTAAGGCACACTTAGCATTCCGAGTACCTTGTATTTCGGATTAAAAAGCATCTTGCGGTGAATGTAAAGGGTTTCCGCAGTACCACGGGTCCATCGGTTACGCTGGCGGTGCAGGATCTTCCAGCTTTGCGGCACTTCTGTCCAGCATAAAGGATCTGGTACAAAACCAACGCGATATTTCTGCTTTTGTTCACGCATCATCCGTCGCATGCGAACCAGCAATTCCATATCCTCGCCAACCGTACTGGCATCATAACCACCTGCTTCGATCACCGTTTCCTTATCAAACATCCCGAAAGCGCCGGAAATGAGCAATAATCCGTCTAAATGGGACCATGCCATTCTCCCCATCAGGAAAGCACGGAAATATTCAATGATCTGCGCCCTCGCCAGGAAGGTGTCCGGAAGTTTGATATCTACCAGCCGGCCATCCTCAATAATGCAATTATTCGCCACACGAATTATTCCACCCGAAGCGATCACTTTTTCTTCACTATCCAGGAAGGGTTTGATCAGCTTCAGCAAAGCATCCTGCTGTAACACGCAATCTACATCTATACAGCAAATGATCTCATGGTCAGCACAATTGATCCCGGCGTTCAGGGCGTCTGCCTTTCCGCCGTTTTCCTTATCAATAACCTTGAGATTCTTAAAAGATTTGTTTTTTGAGCGATACACGCCCCTGACCTCTTTAGTGGGAACGAACTGGTGGTAATAAAATTTATCGGGTTCCAAATCGTATTTTTTGATCAGTTTTTCGAGGGTGCGGTCCTTGCTCCCATCATTGATGATGACGATCTCAAAATTAGGATAATTCAAATTGAGCAGCGAACGCACATTTTCGGTCACGTTCGTTTCTTCGTTAAAGGCGGGTGCTAAAATAGAAACTGAAGGCAGGTCTGAACTTTGCAACAACGGGGTTTCCGTTTGGAAACGAATTCTTCTTTTATAATCGCGAATTTCCAGGAAGGAGAAAATGGCCGCAAGTGTATACCCCAGACAAATGACGATTCCAAAAATTAAAAATAGCCAGTTGGCTATTTCTACTATTTGATATAATTCCAATACAGCAATGTTTGTGCCCCCGTTCGTTCAAAAACTAAATATATAATTTTTTAGATTCTTTCCGCAGGCTATTGGCCAAATTGAAGTGTAAAACCCGGTTTTTATAGTCGGTTTCCGGAATTAACCCCACCAGATTCTGAAAATCTCCCAAACTGTATTTTCTTTTCAGGTTTCTGAGAATGTGGCTTCGAACCGAGGCTTTTTCCAAAGGCAGTTTTTGTTCAATACGTTCACTCAGTTCCGGGTATTCCAGTTTTGAAAGGCTTTCAATAGCAGCGATGCGCAGTTCTTCACGCTCGCTCTCCAAAAAAGGAAGAATTTCCCCAATGCTTTCGAACTGGTTATACTCCGCAATCATTTTTAAAGCAAAAATCTGTACACTTTCCAGTGGATGCTCGAGGTATTCCCCAAATTCCGGGATGACGCCCGTATACTGAGTATCCATACAGTCTTTGATATAGATCTGCTCAAATACGCTCAATGGCTTATCTACCTGATGAAGAAAGGATAATGGGTTTTCCTGCGCCATATTAATGAGGTAAAAGATCGCCTGCTGCCTGATATCTTTCCTGGTTGAATTGGTGTGTTTCACTACGTGCTCGCGCATTTCCTCCAGTTTCAATTCGGAAGAAATGTAGATCGATTGTGCCACATCGTACCACAATTTACTTTGCAATTTATGCTGAACGTATTTCTGAAGTCGCCAGGCGTAAAAGAGTTTTCTCAGTAATTCCAGGCTTTCACCCTTGAAATTATCCACGAACTCCATGATCACCTGCACGGCGGTTCGCAGCTGCAGGTTGTTTTGTGGCTGGTGAGCTTCTATTGCCTGTTCATCATTAGGATTTTCAAAAAGATACCGCATCATAAAATCTGACAGGATCTCCCGCCGCTTCTGAATTTTACGGTTTTCTCTCAGCTTCTGATACCGCATGTAAAGGATCGTTCCCACCAGCAATAATGCTACAAGGGAAAAGAACACTGAGAAAAATAAATTCACGTGCAGGATCAGTTCGCCGTTGGAAACGGTGTTAATATAGTCATTCAAAAGCAGGTTATTTTTAGTTTGGGGCTAACCTTAATCTGCGTTTCTTAAAGATCTTTTTACTCTCAAAGAAAGTTCATTTGGGTTAAAGGGCTTCGTTATAAAATCTTCCACTCCCAGATTAAAGGCATCCATGATAATATTCTCCTGTTTCGAAGTGGATAGCACGATAATGGGAAGGTCAGGGTCTTTTTGCTTTGCCTGTTCGATCAGCTGTAAGCCATTTACGAACGGCAACATCAAATCTGTAAGCAACAAATCTATCTCGTTATTCTCCATCAATTCCACTCCCTGGCGGCCATCCTGTGCTACCAGCACTTCATAGCCTTCCTGCCGAAGCTTGAATTCAAGAGATTTCACGATCATCGGGTTGTCTTCTACCACCAATATTCTTTTCATAGTTTTTCATAAATGACTCCCTAATTGGGAGGTGATGGTTTCATAGATCCTCCTGAGTTCTGAAAGTTGAAAAGGGATATTTTCCTGCTGTCGATGGTAAGTCAACGCATCACAGATCGCCGGAGCTTCCTGATTTTCCAGCATTTCGTAGGAAGGTTTTATCGCATGCGCGATTCCACCTACTTTTTCAAAATCTCCACTTTCAAACGCCTTTTCTGCCTCGTCGAGGTTCTTTTTCACCGAGTCTACAAAGATCTGTAAAGACTGCAATATAAACTCCTGGTTATTATCTGAAACCTTTTTAAGATAATTTAAAGAATAATCTTTTGGTTGGCTGGTTTGCTGTAATTGTTTGAGCAGCTCCTGAAAATCGGTATTTTGAAGATCATCGTCGAGCAGGGTAAAACTTCCCTGTTGCTCTGGCAACCGATCTTCGTCCCCCGTAAACCGATACAGATACAAAGGCACACCAAGGCTTAATTCCTGGTGGATAAAAGAAACGGTATCCTCTGTACTTACAGGTGCCACCGGATGTTCGATAAGAATAGCGGAAACCTCGTTCATTTGCAGGAACTGGATTGCTTCTACACTATTGGAAAGCTGTAAATACTGCACGTTATCTTTTTGCAGTTTATCGACTAATTCATTGTTTTCGTCAGCCGAGCTTATATACAGCAATGAAACTGGTAATTCGTTATTCATAGATCATTAAACAAACAGTATGAACCATAAAAATAAGCAATTTCCTCACCGAACCGGAAATTCTTCCAGGTTTTTCCGTGTGGAAATCAGCTACAAATAAATAAAATCCAAATAGAAATCAGCTGAAAAACCCTGATTTTCAATAGGAATTATTGCTTCTTACGGCTTTTCCTTAATTAAAAATTTAAATATTACCTCTTTAACATCCTCAAGAACGACGGGCTTTGTAAGGTAATCGTCCATCCCGCGGGCTAGATATTTCTCGCGCTCATTCTTCAGGGCGCGTGCGGTAAGAGCAATGATCGGAGTGTGAGAATTTTCTTTCTCAATTTTACGAATTTCTTCCGTAGCCTCCAGTCCACTCAGAACGGGCATCTGTATATCCATAAAGATCAGGTCCAGTTTATTTTCCCGAAATTTCTCGATGGCCTCCTCCCCGTCTTCCGCAGAAATGATCAACGCGTTCGGCACTACTTTTTGAATGATGGTATTGGCCAGGAAACGGTTTACCGGGTTATCTTCCACGATCATGATCCTGAATTCTTCAGCGGTATTCTTAAATTCCTCTTCCGGAATCACCGCTTTGACATTTAAAGGCTCTTCAATATTTTCAATCAGTTCATATAACTGCGCGATCTGGATAGGTTTGGTCACATTAAAAGCCACATCCAGCTCCTTGCAGGATTTCTGGATCATCTCATCTTCCGTAGAACTATGTAAGAGGATCACGGGAAGCTTATCGGCATCCAGCTGATAGTTGTTCCTGATTTGTTCAATCAGGCCAATTCCGGTGAGATACGGCATATTGAAATCGATGATGGCCAGATCAAAATCCTCGTGATCCTTCAGTTTGTTCAGCGCATCAATTCCATTTGGGCTCAAAACGGTCTCAATCTTATTCACTGCGAGCATTTGCTTCAGAATTTCCCTATTATTATCATTGTCATCCACAATCAATACTTTGCGAATGTCTTTAATAGGTCGGGTCTCAAAGTTGATCTCCTGTTCGGTCCTGAGTTTCACATGGAAATAAAAAGTACTGCCCTGGCCCAGGACGCTGGACACATTCAGTTTGCTGTCCATCAAATTCAGGAGTCGGTTACTAATGGTCAGGCCAAGGCCACTTCCACCATATTTCCTGGTTGTTGAAGCATCTTCCTGGTCAAAGGCGTTGAAGATCTTGTCCAGGTTTTTCCGGGCAATTCCAATTCCCGTGTCCCGAATTTCAAATTTAAAGACCACTTCATCCTCATCATGATCGAGATTGGTAGACAGTACACTTAGCGAAACTTCTCCCTCGTGGGTAAATTTCACCGCATTTCCGAGCAAATTGATCAGGATCTGCCGCAAGCGAACGGCGTCTACATACACATATCGCCTGATGTTTGGCGAAATCTGCAACAACACCTCCAGGCCTTTCTGGTGCGCCTGGTGCTTGATCATATCTACGGTTTGCCCGCAAAGCTGGATCAGATCGGTTCGTTCCTCGCTCAGCTCCAGTTTTCCGGCTTCGATCTTGGAGAAATCCAGGACATCATTGATCAAATCCATCAAGGTATTTGCGGAATTATTGATCGTTTGCATGTATTTTTCCTGGGAAGTGTCCAGGCTGGTTTGCATGAGAAGGTCTGTAAAACCAACGATCCCATTGAGCGGCGTCCGGATTTCGTGACTCATATTCGCCAGGAATTCAGATTTTGCCTGGTTCGCGGCTTCCGCTTTTTTGCGCGCTTCTCGCAGGGAATATTCCATTTCCTTTAAATTGGAAATATCAATGGCCACTCCTAAGAATCCGGTGATGGTATCTTTATGATTTTTGATGGGCGTAATGGCCAGTTTTACCGGGAAAGTGGAGCCATCCTTCCTCTTATAGGTCCACTCTGCATCGTAAAATTTTTCCCGATGCTCATCGCGTTCCTTGATCTCTTCATCGGTATGAATGGCGAGAACATTCATTTTTCCTACGACCTCTTCCGCAGTGTAACCTAAAAGATTTTCTGCCCCCTTGTTGAACTTCTGAATCACGCCGTCCAGATCGGTTTCCATGATCGACACTTTGGTGGTGGCATCCATCAACCCCTGGAATTCATCCAGACTCTTCTGAAGCGCCCTTTCCGAAAGGATCCTTTTGGTAAGATCGGCAATTTGACCGATAAGGTACAAAGGTTTACCCTCGTCATCCACGATCACCGAAACATACAGCATGCCGTAGATGATCCTTCCCGACTGATGAATAAAACGCTTTTCTACACTGTAAGTCTCAATCTCAAGATTGATCAACGCCTGCAACTGCTCGGAATCTTTTTTCAGGTCTTTAGGATGCGTTAGTTCGCTGGAACGTTTATTCACGAACTCTTCCTTCGTGTAGCCAAACATGTTGGCCAGGTTCTGGTTCACCATCAGCCATTCGCCCTCCATGCTTACCACGCCCATCCCGTTTGGCGAGTATTCAAAAGCGCTCATGAAGCGTTTGGCATTTTCATTGGCCTTCATCTGCAACTGCATGCGCTCGGTAATATCTTCTACCTGGCTAATGATCAGGTCTTCCATCCCGGCTTCTCCTCTTACGATGGAGGTCGTTAGCCTGCACCAGATCTCCTCACCGGTTATTTTGAAGAATCTGGCTTCCATCTGGTAATTTTCGATCTCCCCATTCACCAGTTTTTGGCGATATCTCACCGCTTCCTTAAGGTAATTAGGATGGATCAGGTCTTTAAAGGTGAGGTTCAAAGCATCATTCAGCTCTGCTTCTTTGAAACCGAATATTTTCAAACTCGCCGGATTTGCCAGGATCAAATGACCTTCTATATGCACCAGGATAATTCCCAGTGAGGAATTCTGAAAGATCTTTTCAAACCGTTCCCGGGTGGTCTTATACTGAAGTTCAGCTATTTTCTGGCGATTGATATCCTGGAAAGCACCATACAAACGCACGCATTTTCCTTCCTGAAATTCGGGTTTTCCCATGGCACGCACCCAGATCTCCTTCCCTTTAGCCGTTACCAGAAGCAATTCAGCATCCCAGGATTTCCCGTTTTCAATAGCTTCCTGTACCAGCCCGGAAATCTTGTCCCGGCTCCAGCCCTCTTTGTAGAAATAGATGCCCTTTTCCAGATCGGGCACAAAATCGGCCGGAACCTCGTGGATCTCCTTGGTCATCCGGGTCCAGGATAGCTTCCCGCTCACCAGGTCCAGTTCCCAGCCCCCCACTCGGGCCAGCTCATTGGTTTCATTGAAAATCTTGATCAGGTCCTGAAAAGATTCTTGTTTATCACCCGGGTTCAGTTTTGCTTCGTATCGCTGAAAACGGTATAAAATGCCGGTTCCCTGGTGAAATGCCACTTTTTGGACCATGACCCGCACCAATAATCCGTTTCCGTCACCCGATGGAAAACGTTTCTTGAACTGGAATTCTTCTTTGTGAATATTTGCCCTCACATCTTCTAAAACTGAAAGCGCTTCAGCTTCCAGACTTTCTCTTCGGCTATGTTCGTCTTTATTTCCGTAGCCCATGAAATTCCAGAAGGAATCACTGATCCACAGGGAATTTTCCTGAAGCTCAGGTTGCAACCAGATGCCACAAACAGGCATGGAGGTAAGCTTGTTCAGCAGCGACGGATTTTCAGAAATAATCTTTTCGCCCTGCGAAAGAGGTAGTAGCTGAAGTAGTGGCATTCTTTCAAGTTATGTTTACCGAAAATAAGGTTTTTCGTATAGCGTTCCCAAAATTTTTATTTAAGAATGCCTGTTTACAGGATGAGCGGAAACTTTTCGGCTGGTCATTAAATCCCCGAATCGTATGCAATCGATTGTTTAAAACGTTTGGATTTTTGTAATTTGATCTCCAAATCTTCGAATTACGATCGCTCATGAGTTCCAAATTTCCTTTCGATACATTCCGCCTTTCTGGTCTCGTTATACTTTGCATTTTCAGCTTTTTGATTGCTGAAAAAGGAACTGCGCAGAATAAACAGGCCGATGCAGTACGGCAGCGAATTTCGCTCAATAAAGACTGGAAATTCTTTAAATATGAAACGAACGAGCAGACTGATAAGCTTATTTATGAGGCAAGACCGGCAGTTGAGGATGTTCGGGATGATAAACCGGCCGATTCCAAACCTACGGAGGCTGTTACAACCCAGGCTTCTGAACATCAGCTGAAGGCCTGGATTCTTCCCAGCGGAAACGATTTTCTGAAAGATTCCGAAGGAAAGTTCAAACGCCCCGAAGGAAATCCGGGTGTCGATTTCCCGTTCGTGCAGCCTGGATTCCAGGATGAAAACTGGGAAAAAGTGAATGTACCTCATGACTGGGCGATCCAAGGCCCCTTCATGGAAGGCTGGGATGCTGAAGTGGGCGGCGGTATGGGAAGATTGCCCAGTCCCGGTGTGGCCTGGTACCGAAAAAAGATCAACTTGACCCAAACCGATTTGAAAGGCTCCATTTTCCTGGACATTGACGGTGCCATGTCATACGCCATGGTCTGGCTGAACGGCAAACTGGTTGGCGGCTGGCCCTACGGCTATTCCTCCTGGCGCCTCGATCTTAGCCCCTACGCCCGGGAAGGTGAAAACCAGATTGCGATCAGGCTGGACAACCCGAATTACTCCTCGCGCTGGTATCCTGGTGGCGGAATTTACCGAAACGTCTGGCTGGTCAAAACCAATAAAATTCATGTAGCGCATTGGGGAAGTTTTGTTCGAACGGAAGAAGTCACCAGTAATTCCGCGAAACTGAAGCTGGATATCCAGATAGAAAATGATTCCGAACACGCCGAAAATATCCAGGTAAGCACCCAGATTTTTGAATGGAATGACGGGGTAGCCGAAGCAGATCCGGTAGCTGAAATACCTGTTGTTTCCAGAAAGATCGAAGCGCATTCCACACAAGAATTTTCAGAAACCATCACTATTACCAAGCCCAAATTATGGGGTCCACTTCCGCAGCAGCGCCCAAACCGCTACCTCGCCCGCACGATCGTTAGAAAGAATTCTGAAAAAGTAGACGTATATGAAACAAATTTCGGCATCCGTTCCGTAGAATTTGATGCCACAAATGGTTTGCTGGTGAACGGCGAAAAGATCTACATTCAGGGAGTGAATCAGCATCACGATCTTGGTGCCCTTGGCGCGGCTTTCAATAAAAGTGCAGCCCGCAGGCAATTGCTGAAATTACGGGAAATGGGGGTGAATGCCATTCGTATGGCGCACAACCCGCCAGCTCCGGAATTGCTCCAACTTACTGATGAAATGGGATTTCTCGTGGTAGATGAAATTTTCGATGGCTGGCAACGGAAGAAAAATCCGCATGATTTTCATCTCATTTTCAACGACTGGTACCGGCAGGATATTCGCTCATGGATTCGGCGCGACCGCAATCATCCTTCGATCATCCTCTGGAGCATTGGGAATGAAGTTGGGGAACAGTATACAGGCGAGGAAGGCGCCCAGCTGGCTCACAAATTGAGAGCGCTGGCATATGAGGAAGATCCCACTCGGCCTACCAGTGCCTCGATGAACTATGCTAAACCTGATATGCCATTTTCTGCGGAAATGGAGGTCCTGAACCTGAATTACCAGGGAGAAGGCATCAGGAATGCGCCGGCTTATGCACATTTTGATGGAATCAAAACCCCACCGCTTTACCCCGATTTTCAGCAGAAGTTTCCGAAAAAAGCCATTATCAGCAGTGAAAATGCCGCAGCCCTTAGCAGCAGAGGCACATATATCTTTCCTGTTTCTGAAGGAATCAGTGCTCCGGTAAGCGATACTACGGGTGGTGACCCCATTCACCGCTATGTGAGTTCTTATGAATTATACACCGCGCCTTTCGGCTCTTCGGCTGATAAGGTTTTCAAATCGCTGGACCAGCATCCTTTCGTTGCAGGTGGTTTTGTATGGAGCGGTTGGGACTACCTTGGCGAACCCACTCCCTATTACCTTTCCCGCAGTTCTTATTACGGCATCATAGACCTGGCAGGTTTTAAAAAAGATCGCTTTTACCTTTACCAGGCCCGGTGGCGTCCTGATTTTCCAATGGCACACATTCTTCCGCACTGGAACTTTCCGGAGAGAAAAGGAGAGTTGACACCGGTGCACATTTTCACGTCGGGTGATGAAGCGGAACTGTTCTTAAACGGAAAATCATTAGGCAAGAAGAAAAAAGCGGAATACGAATATCGTCTGCGCTGGGACTCGGTGCGTTATGAGCCCGGTGAACTGACGGTCATCGCTTACAAAAATGGGCGGAAATGGGCGGAAGATACCGTGCGTACCGCAGGAAAAGCTGTAAAATTGATCATCAAACCGGAAAAGGAGTCTGTTCAGTTTGAGGAAGAAGAACTGGGATTTTTGGCGGTCAAGGTACTCGATGCGAAGGGAAATCCTGTTCCTACAGCTGCAAATCTTATCACTTTCAGCGTGGAAGGCCCGGCAGAGATCGTCGCTACTGATAATGGTGATCCTACTGATATGACGGCGTTCCCTTCAAAAAGCCGGAAGGCATTCAGCGGAAAAGCGCTGGTGATCATCAGGCCTACAGGAAAAGGAAAGATCAGCATTTCGGCAACTTCCGAAGGCCTGGAAACAACAACGACACAAATTCTATCTCAATAAATTTTAAATCTATGAACTATCGAAAATTAGGAAATAGCGGTTTCAAAGTGAGCGAAATTGGTCTTGGCTGCTGGCAGCTGGGAGCCGACTGGGGCCAGCAGGTTGCTGAGGAACAAGCCCAGGAAATCCTGAAAACCGCAGGCACAAACGAGATCAGCTTTTATGACACGGCAGATGTCTACGGAAATGGCCGCAGTGAAAAAATCCTGGGGACATTTTTCGGCGGCAGTGACCAGGTCAAGATCGCCACCAAATTTGGCCGTGGCGGCGATGTGTTCCCGGATTCTTATTCCGAAGCGGCTTTGCGAAAAGCGGTGGCTGCTTCCTGCGAACGGCTTCAGGTAGACCAACTCGATCTGCTTCAGCTACACTGTATTCCTGAAGAAGAATTGCGAAAAGGCTCGATTTTCGACTGGCTTCGAAGCCTGAAAGAAGAAGGTAAAATCGCCAATTTTGGTGCGAGTGTGGAAAGCGAGCAAGAAGGACTTTTATGCCTGGAGCAGGAAGGCATCACTTCGCTGCAGATCATTTTCAATATTTTCAGGCAAAAAATGGAAGAAAAACTGCTGCCTGCCGCGGCGGAGAAAGGAGTAGGAATTATTGTAAGGCTCCCACTTGCCAGCGGGTTGCTGACCGGTAAATTTGATCAATCTACCAAATTTGCTTCCGATGACCACCGCAACTTTAACCGGAACGGCGAGCAGTTCAACGTAGGAGAAACCTTTGCAGGTCTGCCTTTTGAAAAAGGTGTGGAACTCGCTGAAAAACTTAAAGCCCTCTGCCCACCGGAAATCAGTCTTACCGAACTTTCCCTACGATGGATCCTCGATCACCCGGAAGTGAGCAGCATTATCCCAGGAGCCAGCTCTGCAAGGCACATTGCGGCCAACGCCGAAGCTTCTGAAATCGAACCACTTTCGCAGGAGCTGAAAGACCAGATTTCCAGATTCTACCAGGAAGAGGTTCACGAGCATATTCGCGGAAAATATTAATAATCAAATCCCGCCCGGCCAAAGTGTGCCGGGCGGGATTTTCATCATGAAAACACAAACTCTATAATTTTCGCAGCAGGCTCAGGCCATAGCGATGCTGCTCGTCCAGGATCAAAATTGCCTTATAATGTCCAGGTTTCAGCATTGAAAGATCTATTGGGAACTCAATACTAGTCTTTGTGTCTACCAAGTACTGCTTTTTATACAATAACCTTCCCGAGAGGTCATAGACCTGCATAGCTACTTTTTCAGCTTCGTATGGCAGGACCAAAGTGGTGGTTCCTGAGAACGGATTCGGGTAGTTGTAAGCTTTTCGATCTTTCAGGATCAAACCACCTCCCTGCGATTCCAATTCCGGTGCTTCGCGGAAACTGGTAAAAACGAGTTGCTGTACCTGCAGGCTGAATTCTTCAAAATTCTGATAATTTCCCTGTATGGAAAAAACGATCGATTTCAGTCTTTCTCCCTGGTAATATTGATTCCCGTTGTTAAAATCTGTTAGTTTCAGATTGCTCTCCTCGAAATCTTCAGTGGGTTCCAACTGGTATCGATATCGCTGATCCCAGTTCTCCAGACCTTCCGTCACCAAAATCACTTCTACCGCGGAAGAACTCTTTAACTGGAAACCGAGCGCTTCATAATCTTTGATACTGAAATACTGATCGCCTGGCAGGATGCTTCGGAAAAGGTTCATGGTACCGTAAACTTCCCCGGAAATGCTCACATTTCGTTCCAGGCGATAATCTCCATTTTCAGCACCGGCATGGGCTTCCACAAGGAAATCAGCGATTCTGGTTTCGGTGTCTATATAATCGATTCCCCAAGGGCCATCGGCTAAATAGAGTACATCGGCTTTCGGAGAAGTATCGGCTTTTAATTGCAGTCCCACATCAAATAATTTTCCTGTAGAAACTTCCAGTTCCTGTTCGTAAGCTTCGGTCAATCCCAGTTTTTGCTGAAAATGCTGTTCTGTATCCATTTCCGTAGTGCGAAGATTTCCGCTTACAGCGATTTCCGAAGCCTTTGTTTTGTTTTTCACGATAAGATGTAGCCGGCCATCTTCATAAAAACCATGTTTTACGAAAACGGTAGGGTACGTGCCGGCTATCTTATCGCTTGTTAGCGAAGCAAAAGCTTCAAATTTTTCTAAAATATGTCCTGCAATGCTGCTCACCTGCCCCATATTGCTGCCCCAAACCTGGAAATTCATATAGTTCCCGGCGGGATAATCGCCAATATTCCAGAGCGAATACAACTGGTACGGTGCTTCCGAAGTGATCGAGAAGCTCACGGCATACTCTATTTCCCCGGACGCGCGAATCATTTTGATCATCAAAAGTTCATGTCCCTTTAGGTTAAAACTCCTGATATCTTCCAGGCTGGAAGAATTCAACCGGTCGCAAATCACCTTGGAATGATCGTAGATCCCACCGCTGGTTTGCGTGACCAGCGCAGCGGCGACGCGTTTGTTTCCTTGGTAATAATCTGCTGAAAACACCTGGTTGGCATTGGTAATTCCCATCAAATCCTCAGGGCTGGAAATCGTTGCCTGTTCGTTGCCAAACATCCCGGTATCAGGCAAAATCGAAACCAGGTCGATCCCTGCTGCACTCTTGACCAGGCTTGTACTGGAACTGAACTTCTGTTGCTCAGAGCGAAGGTGTTTGGAGTAATTGGTTTTTAATCGGTTGAAATTTCTTTCGGAAATGAGGTGAGCTAATTTTCCGTTGCTTTCGAGTCCGCCTTTGTTTGCAGATGTCACATCGGTCGCGCTCTCGATATCAGCCAGGTTTTCTGTGCGTATTGCTCCATCAGGATCGGTGGTCACATAGAAAACCGCGTCGTTAAAGTCGTTATCGCAGGAAAGATTATCGCGGCGAATATCTTCTACTCCCAGGTAGATGCGATCTTGGGCCTGGTCTTTCAGCAGGACCATATGATGGCGCAATTCGGGAAGCGGTTCTGGGTTAAAATCGGGGTTGGAAAATACCTGCCAGAGCCCATCGGTAACTTTTGTTCCATCCCAGGCATTAGCCAGCAGTACCCAGCCAATTCCAGTACCGGCCGGGAAATCACCAATTTTGACCTTGTTTCCCATATTCAGGCCCCCGCCAGAATTATCTGCCGAGACATTGGGAAAAACAATGGTTATATCCTGTGGTTGAGGACGGGTTAACGGAGGATTGGCAAGATCATAGGTGTAAAAGCCAAGTACATTCCGGTAACCCGCACCCTCCTTCACAAAAGTCACATATACGCTAGCATCGAGATCCAGGATCACATCCGTATCGTAACCGGCGGTAATATAATGCGGGTTGAATTCGGGGACCGGGAAACCTTCCGGTAGCGCGCTATCGATCATATCCAGACTTTCCGCAGTGATCACATCATCCACCGGTTCCAGGTAATAAGGATCACCCTGCCAGTCGTAACCGCCCAGGTATTGATACTGTGCAGCCATTGGAAAGCTGATAAGCAAAAAGAACAAGAAGTAAAAATGTTTCATATTCGGGCGTTTTATACTGATTTTTTATTTTTCTAACAATTTGATCTCAGCCGAGCTGCGTACCGTATTGCTGCATGACCTGTTGCCGGATGAGCTTGATCTCCTGTTCTTTTTTCTTCGGAACAATCAGTAACACTCCTTCATCTTCCAGAACCATATAATCTTTCAGACCTTCCATGAACACGATCTTTTCCGCAGTGGTTCTTACAATATTTCCTTCAGAATTCCGGGCGATGAACCGCGAGTTCACCACGGTGTTGCCAGCGGTATCCTGGGGCAGTTCTCCCTGGATACTTCCCCAGGTGCCCAGATCGTTCCAGCTGAAACTCGCCGGGATCACATAGACTTCCGCAGCTTTTTCAATAATCCCGTAATCGATGGAAATATTCTCTGCTTTTTCAAATTCTGAATTCACGAAATCCTGTTCCTTTTCGGTATTATAAAATTCCTCTCCCTGGCTGAAAAGCAGGTACATCACGGGGAGGTATACCCGGAATTGTTGTAAAATGACCGAAGCTTTCCAGACGAAAATCCCGGAATTCCAGAGATAGTTACCCGTAAGCAAAAAGGCCACGGCAGTTTGAAAATCTGGTTTTTCAATAAAACGGTCTACCTTATAAATTTCTTCTTCGGAAGATGGCTGGTACTGTATATATCCAAAACCGGTACTGGGCATGCTGGGTTTGATCCCGAATGTGACCAGTTTGTCACTTTCTCCAGCCATTTGAAAAGCCAGTTCCATATCGGCCTGAAATTCTTCCATATTCTGTATCCAGTGGTCGCTGGGAGCTACCAGCATTCGTGCTTCCGAGTCTATTTTAAAAATTTTCATCGCCGCCAGTAAGATACAGGGCGCGGTGTTGCGCATGGCCGGTTCCAGGACCAGCTGCTGTTCATCGATTTCTGGCAACTGCTTCAAAACGGTCTCTTTATAGGCAGCATTGGTTAGAATGTAGATCTGATTAAAGGGGACGATCCTTTTCAATCGCCGGAACGTACTTTGAATCAAAGTTTCACCGCAGCCCAGGATATCCTGAAATTGTTTTGGGTTTTGCTGGGTGCTTACCGGCCAGAAGCGGCTTCCCACTCCCCCGGCCATAATAACGGCAAAATTGTGATTTTTCATGTTCGTTTGTTTCATTAGGTGGTAAATTATGGGTTCAATTTAGATCGACTTTAATCTGAAAATCAGATTATTCGATGGGTATTTCCCTTGAAAAGTTGAATACCAAAAAACTGTAGACGAATGGTTTTAGCTTCCACAATAATAGCCTGCTACAAACATTTGCAGAATATTGATAAGCCTTCGAAATTCATCTTCATGCCTATTGATTCCCACCCGCAATTCTTCCTCGTAGGCTTCAGCGAAATAATAATATTCGGCTACACCCAGGAGCATGACCTTATGCTTTATTTTATGGACATCCATCGCGGCTTTTTCAAAGTTTTTAGTCTGGATCTCGCGGTTAAAAGCGGTTACTTCCTGGGGTAATTCTTTCCGAACCACTTCAAATAGCTGTTTTTCCAGGTCCCTGTCACCACCTGAAAGCTGGTGCACATAAGACATATTTGGCTGGTCTGTTTTCATAATCGTCATTTTTTAGTTGAGGGGTACTTCATCCCGGACTTCCATCACGCGAGCCCAGGAAAAGCTTTTACTGAAGCTAGTTTGCGTAAAAAAGGGTTTGAGGCGGTAATTCCAATAGATCTTGATTAGCTGGAAGCCGATCTTAAGCGAATCGCTGTACGACAATTTGGAACCATCTTCATGAACCCATCGCTTCAGCGGTTGTTCACAGATAATTTTTTGGGCTTCCTCTTTTCCGAAGTGCTGGCGCATCCGCATAAAAATTTCGACATCAAACAACCATTTGGTCAGGAATTTCTGCTGGAAAGCGATCGGCACCAGTTCTTTTCTCATGATCTTGGCACCGCACTGGGTATCCCGAAAAGACATCCCCAAAATGCTACTGATAAGGAAATTGATGACCTTACTTATGAGCTTCCTCGCGCTTTCTTTACTGATATTGGCACCCATCCTGCTGATGCGAGAACCGTTAACGATCTGAAAACCGGAAGTCTCAATGGTCTTGACCAGGTCGTCAAAGTCTGCAAAATCAGTAGAAAGATCGGCATCGAGAAAGCCCACGTAGTCCAGGTCTTCGAAGGAAGCCATGTAGGTTAGCCCCTGCCGAACAGCTTCCGCTTTCCCGCCATTCTGCTCACAATTATAGATACTGATGTAATTCTCGCGTCCCTTCCGAAGATTTTGCAGCACTTCCAAAGTACCATCGGTGCTTCCATCATTCACAAAACACACGTGATAACCCGTATTTTGATGCAGAAATTTCAAAAATTCTGCTGATTTAAGTCTTTTTTCCTCATTATAACACGGAATCACCACACCTACGCAGCGATGTTGCAGGATAACTTCCCGTTCTTCCACTAATTTTTGGGGCTGCTCGGGAAGGCCAATCAAACTTTTCACTCTCGCAGATACCTCGTCCAGGCTCAATGGTTTTTTCATAAAATCCCGTACTCCGAGTTCAAAGGCTTGGACGATCAGGTTTTTATCGGTATTCCCCGAAAGCACCATAATAGGCTTGGGCTCATTGTAATTACTTTTGATTTGTTTGATGACCTCGATACCAGAAGTTTTCGGCATATTGATATCCACGATCAGTAGATCTGGCTTAAAGGTGGCGTATAGCAATAAGGCTTCCTCCGGATTGCTGGAGGTAAACACATTGTAGCCAATATCTTTCAAGCGTTTTGCAAGTGGCATCAATACTAATTGCTGATCGTCAATAGCTAATATTTTCATATTCTCAGAGAGCTTGTTTCCTTCAAAAGTATTGGCAGAAAGCTTTCTTTTATAGGCATTTAGATCGGAATGCAGCTTTTTGTCGGTGAATGGCAAGTTGGTGTCGGTCAATGAATTTGTGGTACCTGCTGTCTGTTCTATTTTTACTTCAGTACGAAACAGAACTATGAGAACATGAGGGAAACCTCCAATAAATACCTGATTGCTGCCCTGCTGATAGGAGTGATTTTCCATTCGGCTACGATCATCTTTACCCTGGAACAAACCTACGATGCACTCATCCACCTGTTCTTTGCCGAACATTATGCCAGTAACTGGTTCGAGCCATGGAATTATAAATGGTATACCGGCTTCACGGTCATGGGATATCCTCCACTGGTGCACCAGTGCATTGCCCTGCTGTCTTATATAGGCGGACTCAAATTCGGATTATTCACGGTGGCTGTCCTGGCAGTGATACTTTTTATTTCCGGAGTCTATCGCTTTTCCCTGCTATTCAGCGGAAACCGAAAAGTTGCCGGTTACGCCTCCCTGTTGGCGGTATTCTCATCTTCTTTTATTGAAACCCTACATATTTTTGGTCAGTTACCAAGTATTGTGGGAATTTCGTTGCTCCTGCATGCGCTTCCGGAGATATACCTTTATATTAAAAATGGCCGAAAAATAGTGCTCTTTCGGGCCATCTCACTGATCGCTGTTACCGTAACTTCCCATCACGTAACGCCCATCTTCGGGATGATCTTTTTCATTTTCCCTTTAATAGGAATGGTCATTATGGACCGGGCAAAAGAAGTAACCGGAACTTACAAATTCATTAGCCTAAGATTATTTCTGAACGTCTTCCGAAAGCTATTCGCACGTATTGTACTCTTCGGAATGAGCGCGCTTGGAACCATTATTTTCTGTATTCTTCCTTACTGGATCAACACCCGAAACAACCCGATCACACAGGTTCCTATTCCTCATGGGAGCAGGGACAACTTTCTGGAAGTCACCTCATCTGGCCTGGTTTTCTTTTTAATCCCGTGGGGATTACTGTTATTGTTCATCCCCTATTTCTTTTACCGGTTTTATTCGAGGCGTTACCTTTTCTTCGGATTATCATTTACAATGCTCTTGGTGCTTGGAACCGGGGGAACCACGCCCCTGCCCAGGATCCTGCTGGGAGAAAATGCATTTAATATCCTAACCTTAGATCGCTTTACACTTTGGGCATCGATCATGGCTTTGCCTTTGTTCGGGGAATTCGCCTACAGATTCAGCGAGGCTGACCTTAAAACCTTCATACAACAGCGATTTGGCAGCGTTTACCACCGTGTGTTGGGAGCATTGCTGGTAGGAAGTTTTTTGAGCATTAGTGTGTTCAGTATCAGTCTGGGGCATTTCAGGCCTATGCAGCCGCAGGCAATCAAAATGTTGCCCATCATCAATTTCCTGAACCAGGATCAGCATGATCACTGGCGTTTCTTAACCCTGGGGTTTGGAGACCAGATGGCCTGGCTTTCGGCACAGACCACCGCCGTTTCAGTAGACGGAAATTACCATTCGGCCAGAAGGCTTCCGGAGCTTACCTCGCGGGCAGTAGAACGGCTCGAAAATTCCAAATATCGTGGAGTAGAAGGTCTTGGCTCACTTCAGCAATTCGTCACAGTTCCTGAAAAATACCATTTGAAGTATATATTTTCCAATGACAAATTTTACGACCCGCTACTCTATTTCAGCGGATGGCAACGACTGCAGCAACTGGAAAATGGCATTATGGTCTGGGAACGAATGAATGTCCCGCCCATGCCTAAAATTTTGACTCGCGAAGATCTTCCCGTGATCCTGAAGCTTATGTGGGGAATCACCCCGGTCTTTACCATCCTGCTCGCCTTTTTCCTAAACCTGCAATTATTATGGTATCACAGCCTGAAAACAGGAAATCCACGACGTCCAGATTTCCTGAACTTCGGAAGGATTTACCCGAAATTCAACGGGAAATTATTTCGAATGGTCCAGCTATGGTGGGGCCTAATGTTATTTCTGGTCCTGTTAATGGGTTATTTTGTTTACGTTCACAACACTGCCCAACTTTCCGCAGAAAATGTGACCAAAGCTTATTATGATGCCATTGATTTCAAGGAATTTGAAAGGGCTCACTCGTATATTAATCCGGAAGATCATAAATCACTAGCGCAGTTCATGCTGGAGGTTTCAGTGACCGACGGATTGCTGAGTTCTTACGCCAAACTGGACAGCCTGGCGGTTCGCATTCGTCCTGTTTCTGAAAATGAAGCGGTGGCCAGCGTCTATAGTTCCTGGATCACTCCCCTGAAGAAGATCGAAAAACACCGTGAGCATCATTTGGTGAAAATTGGTCGAAGCTGGTTTATTTCAGCAGATGAACTCGATCCTGATCTTCCGCCAGACCAGTTATTTTCACAAAATCAAACAGCTTATTATAACCACGGGCGAAGAAAGATCAGCACCCAGCAAACCTATCACGAAGATGTACTGAAACAGCCTTTGCTCCAGGTACTTTCAGCCAGATTAGTGAAAAAAGGCACTCATTTTTCCATCGTTGGAGAAATCCAGAATATCGACCAGGTCCCTGCCGATGTGACCATTCAGGCCAGCCTTTATGACGAGCAACACCTGGAACTCGCGAGTTACAATGCCGGGAAAGTCATGAAACATAAACTGATGCCCAAAGAAGTGACCAGTTTCAGAGTCGATTTTGAACGCATTGCATGGGTAAGAAAAGACGAAAATCTTCCCGAAACTTTTAATCCTGATGAGTTTGCAGAAATAACATTTAACAGGAACCCGGTCTCTTTTCAATTGCGCTGTTCCGGAAATGTAGCCACCAAAGATTTGTATAAAAGTGTAGTCCTGCAGAAACTGGAACAGGATCGCCAAACGCTCAGTGGCGAACTTTTTAATTATGGAATTCAGGAAGTGACCATCCCGCAGCTACTGCTTTCCTATTACGATGCGCAACAAAATTTGCTTTGGGTCGAGGAAAAATTCGTGGATGATGGCGTCCGGGTACAGCGAAAACAAGGCTTTCAGCTGGAACTTCCAAAATTGCAGGAAATAAAACTGGTCACCAATTCTATGCAGCAGGTGTATGTGAACGGGCTACCGAATACCGAAATCGCCAAACGCTACTCCCATTTTCAAAACCTGGCTCAGCTTCCGCTTCAGGAGCTGGAAAACGGGATTTTTTTAAAGATTGAACTGAATAATTATATAGGAAATACGCCATGAGAAAAAGACATTTCAGCCTCCTGTTAATCAGCCTTTGCTTCCTCTCGTTCCTGCAGCAACCACCAGCTGCCCGGAGCACAAAGGAACACATCCCTTCAAGCTCGGTCGCAGGCCAGGCTTTACAATTGCATTTCAGCGGAATTTCCGTAGAATCCAGGTTGCTTCTTCAGAATTCCTATGGCAGTACCATCCTGAAACCGCAAATAACAGCAGGGACATATCATTTCCAGGTGCCGGAATTCATGAGTAGAAAAATGGGCATTTTAAGCTGGAAATTACGGAACGCGCACTCTGAAAGATCCGGAAACATCCTTATTCAAGCAGCGGAAAATACTCGGCTGATCGAAAGTTACTTTGGTCCGCGAAGCCTGGAAGCAGGAACCGGTGATCACGCCATGCTCGTCGCCCTGCCTACTGATGATTTTGATAATATCCAGGTGCAGGTGCCGCTTTCTTCCGAAGAATTTTTTAAAGACCAATCGGAAGAAAACAGTCTAAAACAGCAAAACCAATTACAATGGAAACTGGTGACCGCCCGAAAAAAAACCGGGAAGGTTTACCTGGCGGCAAAAAACGAATCAGTTCAGACCGGGGAACTGGTTGCTGAAATTTACCCGGCCAGACCGGTGGATTTTTCTGTTGAAATCCTTCCACCTCATCCATACGCTGATGGCAATTCGGTAAGCCGTCTCAGAACTTCCATTTTAAAAGACGCCTTCGGAAATAAGGTCAGCGACGGGACGGCTGTAACTTTCATCATGCGCGAACCTACTGGTGCAATGCTGAAAACCACAGGAAATTCTGTTGACGGTTACGCTACCGCTGAAATTTTGCATCCCGAGATTCCCGGAAAATATCAGATCCAGGCGTTTGTGGAAGAAATGGCCAAAAGCGGAGTGATAGATTTTGAATTTCGTCCTGTCTTAAAAGGTTTTAGTGTTCAAAAACTGGAAAAAAGACAATTTCAGGCTGGACCATTGCGCAGTTTCCTGGGGCAATTGGTCAGTGACGGGGTGACCGTGGAGGTTCGAGATAGCCATAGCCAGTTCATTTTAAAGGCCCAAACTAAAGATGGTTTTGCTACATTCGAGTTACCGCCGGCGCATGCCAGCCAATCGAAAACGATCAAAATTTCAGTTTTGGGAAAAACCCAGATTCAGCAGAATCCATATTATGAAAAAACCAAGTAAAAATATGTACAGAGGAATTTTGATCTTCAGTTTTCTGGCGGTCAACGCCATGATCATTTTCGGGCTCAGTTCGGTGCTGGGTTTCCTGAATAGCGGTGCCGATAAAAGCAGCATCTTCCACTCCGGCAAGCGGAATGAGACATCTTACCGGCCTAAAATAGCCTGGGATACGAGCAATTATGAAGGCCGAAAAATGGAATCGCCCAACCTTCAGAAGATCGAAAGGGATTACCTGCATTCCTGGCAGGTGCGAAACTTCGCCCTGAATCACCTATCGCAGGATGGCATCGCTGATTATTTTACGGACAGTGCACGCGTGAACCTGCTGAAAAATGTGGAATTCAACAAAAAGACCGGGGTGGTGATCAAATCTACCAGCCTCTACCATCAACCCAAACTGAATTTTTATAGCACAGACGGGCAGTTGGTGAGTTTTACCGATGAAAATGTGGTCACTTACCAGGAAAGTTTTCTCAATGAGGAACTGATCGCTACCAGCATGGATACTTCCCGTTACGAGGTGTTGATGTTACTGGAAGACGGCTACTGGCGCGTGAGACATATGGTCAGGGAAGAAGCCCAGCAAACCCCAGCCCCGAGAAAACCGGCTATCAGTACCTGGAAAATTCGCGATGGCAAGCTTTACTGGTGGAAGGAAGAATTTAAGCTGAAAGGCGTTAATTACTACCCGAAAGACGGCGCCTGGGATACTTTCGGGCTACATTTCAGCCAAGAGGAGATCGATCAGGACCTTCAGATTATTTCGCAACTGGGTTTGAACACGATTCGGATTTTTCTTCAATATGAAGACTTCGGAAAAGAACATGTACTGCCCGAAAAACTGGAAAAACTGGCAACTCTGTTAGACCTGGCAGATAAACACTCCCTGAAAGTGATCGTGACCCTTTTCGATTTTTACGGAGATTACTCGGTAACAGACTGGAATTTCACCTATGCCCACGCGAGGCAAATTACCCGGCATTTTAAAGATCATACCGCGATACTCGCCTGGGACCTGAAAAATGAACCGGACCTGGATTTTGATTCCCGCGGAAAGATCCGCATCTTAAACTGGCTGAAGCATCTGAGTCGCGAGGTGAAGCAGGCCGATCCCAATCACCTGGTTACCATTGGCTGGGGAAAGCCTCAAAATGCCAGCCTGCTTCAGGAAAATATGGACCTTTTGAGTTTTCATTATTATGGGAAACCTGAAGCACTTTCCGGAGAACTCAAGAATCTTCGGAAGAAAGTGCAAAAACCTCTCATACTGGAGGAGTTTGGTTTGTCGAGTTATAAAGGATTCTGGGATCCCTTCGGCAACACCGAAGAAGATCAGCAGGAGTATTATGCAGCCATGAACGAAGTCTTAGAAGAAGAGCAACTTTACAGCCTGTTCTGGACACTGTATGATTTTAAAGAAATCCCTAATTCAGTAGTTGGAAAGCAAGTATGGCGAAAAGCCAAGCAAAAACATTTTGGCGTTATCGATGCGCAGGGAACCCCTAAAGCGAGCTTCTGCGTAATTCATAAGCAATAAAAAAGTCCGCATTCGAGCGGACTTTTTGGTTTCCTTAAACATATTTTATCTTGAGTTTCTGTTTCCGTAATGATTTAAATTCTTCGAGATACATTTGGGCGATCGTTTCCATCGGTAAACTACAGGCGGCCGCATAATTCTTTTCTCCCAGGCTTCTGCGATATTCTTCATTTTTCAGGATATTTTCCAGCGACCTGGCTAAAGAAGCAACATTTCCAGGTTCGAAAAATTCTCCTGCATAGCCCTCTTCTTCCACCAGCAGCGCGAGATCGCCCAAATTAGGCATTACCACTGCTTTCCCATAGCTTCCTGCCTGGTGCAAAACCCCGGAACTGCCGGTTGTTGCCGTATAGGGAAAAACAACCACAGCACTTTCAGTAAAAACTTTCGGCACCTCTTCTTCTGCTACATATCCGGTAAACTCGATATTTTGGACCATCGCGTACTTTTCTTTCATCTCCTGAAGATAACCCGGCGTATTGGGGCTATCAGTTCCGGCAATGACAATCTCCAGATCCAGGTTCGTTCGCTGCCGCAATTCTTCCACGGCTTCAATCATCAGTTCCACTCTCTTATACGTGCCGAATTTGCCAAAACACATTACCTTTTTGGGGCCTTCAGGAATATCAAAATCTGGAGCTGGCGGGGTTTCAAAAGAGCCGTGAGACATTAGAATCACATTTTTTGCCTGATATTTTGCGGAAATGATTTCTACATACTTCCCGATGGTCAGCGCCACTCTATCCGACTGCAAAATAAGGCGCGTCAGGAAAGTCCCAATCTGGTTAAAAAGGAATTTCAGAATTCGGTTTTCCGTAAAACCAGCTTGTCCAAGATCCACCTGCTCCAGAATATTATGCAGCAAAGTAATGCTCGGAATACCCTGGAACCTGCACATCATGGGAAGCATCAGTCCCAGCGCAGCGGGAACCTTTTTATCCCCAAATTTCATGAATTGCAGGTTGAACAGCACCGCATCAGCACCCGACTTGCGGATGGCTTTTGAAACTGAAAAAAGGGTGTTATAACTGTTGAACTTCCAGGCTTCGATGAGCGTTACCTTGCCAGTATCAAAATCAAAATGCCTTGGTTCCCGGACCTTATCGGTGATGAGGATCAGTTCTTCGATTTCCTCCTTTTGAGCGAAATGTTTGGCGAGGTGGAAACCATATTCATTCAGCGTGACCTTACTGGGTGGTAAAGCCGTAACAATAGCGAGTTTCATACAATTGAATTTTGTTCAGTAAATATCTATTTATCAAGGTATTCCGAATAAAAACTTCGACCGAAGGCAGGAAAGCTTCGGTTAGGAACTTACTTATTTCGGTAGAAGAAAAACCACACCTGCAGCAATAACAGTACACCCATCAGCAGTAGTTGAATATGCACTACCGCAGCCAGGCTGCCATGCCAGTAACTGATGGCCAGTAACTGCACTAATCCCATGATCCCCGATAACAGAACGGGAACGTAACGGTCCAGGGATAAAAAGTAATACACAAAAATATTGGCGAGCGCGAAAAGCAAACTGGCCAGCGCATATTTCCAGAGAATGTCTGCGGCTTCCAGATAGGCATCCCCAAACAGCATCGAAATGACGAGTTCCGGAAAAATATAGGTAACCAACACAATAGCGGCACCCAGTAAACTGATGTTAAAAAGGTGTTTGAACAGAACGTCATTGGTATTCTTTCCCTGTCTTTGTAATCGCACAACTTCCGGCAGGAGCAGCATCACAAACATCCAGGCCACGAAATAAACGCCACGACCAATAAGTGCGACAGAGGCATAAAGGCCGGCAGTTTCCGCTTCAAAAAAATGTTTTACGAGTAACAGGTCCCCATTATTGATGAGGATCTGGGTGAGTTCATAAAAAGCGGTTACCAGCAGGAATTTCTTCAGGTGCGCCACTTCTGAAATATTCATCTTGGGAAGCGCTGAGAGTTTTAATTTTTTATAAGGCAATAAACCCGGAATAAACGAGCAGAAAATTCCCAAGGCGACCAGTTCTGAGCTTCCAAAAGGTAAAACCGCCAGAAACAGCAAACTCAGTAGCAGCCTGCTGAACATTTCTGCCTGATAGGTAAAAGAGAGTTTCAGGAATTCCTGCTCACCCTGAAAATTACCGCGGTTCACGCTCATCAGGAAATAAATGGGAATTCCGAGCGCGAAAATCCGGAACATCCACGCAGAGCCTGTCTGGAACCAACCGGCCAGCGACTCGGCCAGTACAAAAACCAGCACGCCGATCACAAACCCGGTCCATAATGACCATTTTCGGGCAAGCGACAAAAAAGTATCTTTTCTGCCATCTTCAAAACTACCGGTAAATTTTGCTACCGTTAATTGCAACGTCATGGCCACAAAGGATAAGACCAGTAAGAAAGTTACCAGAATAGCGGCGTCAGCAAACCTGGCCGGGCCCAGTATTCGGCTAAGCAGTAAGTTATAAAGGTAATTCCCGGCGTTCACCAGCATGGCGCTGACCATAAAAACTCGTGCAGGAACAAATAAAGATCTGATTCTCAATCTATTTAAAGCGATCATGGTATTGGTTTTTTAATTTCCCGAGCACTTTACCACTCGAATCTGGCAGCAATATCTTCCGAATTCCAATGAAATATCAAAACCTTTCGACGGGTGACCATTTTCTGTAGATGAAATATCAGCCTTCCGGTTTTAACTTGCCAATAGTCAAAACCAACAACAGCAACCATGTGTATACGACGCTTATTATACCTCACTTTACTGGTACTTTTGCCGCAGTTTATTTGGGCCCAGGAAATGACCGAGGGTTTTGAAAAAATGGAGGCGGGAGATTTCGCGGGCGCGAAGAGCTTTTTTGCAGAAATCCTTCGGAAAAACCCTGAAAATAAGACCGCCACGATCTGCTACGGAAGATCGGTGGGATTAGATTCCAGTCCTTCCGAAGCGAAAGAGATCTTCCTTAAATTGCTTCAAAACCATCCTGAAGATCGGGAAGTACAGTTGAATTATGCCGAATCGCTGATCTGGAACAAAGATTATGAAGCCGCTGAGCATTATTATGCCGAAATGATCCAGGAAAATGAACCAGATTTTAAGCTAATGCTGGGCTATGCGAACAGCCTTAGCAATCTTAAAAAATACGGCCCGGCCCAGGAATGGATCCAAAAGGCGCTCCAGCTACAAACTGATGATCCGGGCGCACTCAACAGCCTGAAATATATCAGGCTGGGAAAAGCCTATTCCCTGAGTCAGGAAAAACTGTATATCAATGCACTGAAAATTTTACAGGAGAACCTTGCGCAATTTCCAGGCGACCAGGAGAGTTTACTGAGCCAGGCCAATATTTACCTGTTGCAGAAGGAAACTTCTTCAGCGATCCATTCATTCAAGGAAATGGCCGTGACGCGCAAAGACAGCATCCTGGCGCACCTGGGTATCGCACTCTGTTATCATGAAGAAAAGAAGGAAAATAAAGCGCTCGATCATGCCGAAAATGCCTTTCTGAAATCCAAAACTGAAAAAGATGGCACTTTGGTATGGCGGGCGCAGGAGCGTCTTGTCCAGGCGCTATTGTGGAATGCGCGCTATCAAAAAGCGCAAAAAATGATTGGCCAGCTTCAGGAAAACTACGGAAATACCAATCAGGTTCTGGCGCTGCATGCCGCATACGGGATGTACACCGGGGATTTCCGCAGCAGCATTGCTGATTACCGGGAAATTTTAAGAACCGAGACTTCCTCTTTTGATGCGAACCTGGGGCTGGCCAATGCCTATTTTGCCAATGGCAATATTGCCGCGGCCAAAAATGCCGGTATTGCGACCCTGAAATTATTTCCCGGCCAGAGCGACGCCCAAAAACTAATGGAAAAGATCGAGGAGCTTTATCAACCCGAAATTTCAGAAACCAGCCGTTACAGTTTTGACAATGGCCACAATGAGTCGGTTAGTTTGAATACAACTGTAAAGTGGCCTTTAAATTCCAGATTTTCCATCGGCGGAAATTATACTTATCGGAATACCCAAAATAATGCTCTTCCAAATTCAGCTGAATCGAACCAGCTGAGCATAGCTGCTGAATATCGACTGCCTATTCCTGTTTCCTTTCAGCTGAAAGGCGGCTTGATGCAGGCACAAACCGAAGATCCTTACACCGCCATGATCGGGGAAATCTCCACCCAAATTGCTTATTTCCGAAGGAATCATTTGAGCCTGGGTTACCGGCGCGACGTGCAGGATTTCAATGCCGACCTGCTACAGCAAAGATTGGTTGGTAACCACTTTTTTATCAGCGATCATTACCGAAGTCTTTTGGGATTAGGCTGGTATTTCCAGTTCCAGACCAGTTCTTTGAGCGATGAGAACCAGCGCAACCTCCTCTATTCCTCACTTTATTACCAGTTATTGAAAAAACTTAAATTGGGAATCAATTATCAGTACATCAGCTTTCAGGAGCAGCGACCCAAGCTGTATTTCAGTCCCGGTCAATACCAGTCGGCAGAAATTTTCCTGAATCTGGTTCAGTCAGATAACGAGCAGCGTTTCCAGTACGACCTGACCGCCGCTTTGGGATATCAGTTCATCGAGGAACAGGCCCGGCAGGGAACCTATCGTTTCCAGGCTAATTTTTTGTATGATTTCAGCAAAAGCTGGCGCGGCGGACTTTTCGGAAATCACAGCAGCATGGCCTCAGCCACCGCACTCGGTTTTTCTTTTACCGAATTTGGCCTTTCCCTGAGATACAGGTTGCAGCGAAACCAGCAGTTTCCGTATAAATAAAGTTTCGGAAGTTTTACTCTTCGGAAGCGGAAACAGGTGAAATTCGGTATAAACCGGCACCATGATAATTAACCTCCGGAGCGAATTCTTCAGCTGAAAATTTTCCCAGATCCTTATGATTCCATAGATCGCGGATTTCGCAAGCGCCTTCAAATCCAAGCTCACGAAGGTTCACCGGGATTTTAGCAGACTGCTCCTGCCCAGGTGTAGGATCTTCCGCAGCAATCATAAATTCTACTGTAGAGCCATCCTTGACAGAAGTTCCGCCAATATCCAGACCGGCAAAAGTCCTGAATCGTGTGGCTCCTTCCGGTAATGCATACTGAATGATCGATTGGGAATGCGTCCCGATCCCATTACTGAAAACGGTGCCTTTCACATTCAGTTCTCCACCGGAAATACTTTTATTTACCGAGACCTCACCCCAGCCAGCAGTGGCTTTTTCCCATTCCATATCGGTCAACCTGATGGAATCCCCATTTTGGAAATAGATTGTGGGATTGATCCAGTTGGCATGATCATAATTGTAATTATCACCGCCATCGCTCACAATCAGGTAAAGATCCCTGCTATTTTCGGGAAGTTTGATATCGATCTCTTTTCCGAAGCCATCGGTCAATGTGGAAATCGTTCCACTTCGATAAAGAAGTTTTTCAGTACCTACAAAACCATCACCGGCGCTGTTGAAAACCGCTACAAATTTATCATCGCTTTCGGGATCATCAGCAGTCCAGGCTATCAGTTCATTTTTATTGAACCATTCTTTATTGTTGATCGATTTTGCGTGTACTTCCAGCACTTCCCGATTGGTGATCAGGGAATCTGTAAAAGGCTTATTATCCGGAAGGTTCCCACCGAACATCAACGGCGATTTGAACATTGTCCAGAGGGTCATCAAGGTATATTGTTCCTCCCTTGTAAACTTTGTATACCTGTTTGTGGCCCTTTCTCCACGGATGAATTTACCGAGCGGTAACATATCGGCATCAGGCCAGGCTCCTTGCCGAATATATGGTGCCCATTCCGCACATTTCTCAAAAGAATAGCTGAGCTGGGCCCAGTTATCCCAAAAATCATCTATTGTTCGCCACATATTGGCATGATTGGCCGCGTGCTCGTGCATGTCTACAGGTGTAGCTCCCGGGGACATACTCAGCACGATCTTTCTTCCTGTTTGATCAATAGCCTTGCGAATCATTTCAATTTCATCGGCATGATAGGGCCTGGAAAGATCATCTACTTTCACGAAGTCCACGCCCCAGGAAGCATACAGATCGAAAATGGAATTATAGTATTCCTGTGCGCCCGGCTTTCCCTTTACGATGGTGTAATTATCCTGAAGCCAGGTACATTCTGATTCGGTTGAGTAAATATCAGCCGCGGTTCGATCACTTCCTTTAATGGGTAATTTATTGAAAACTGCTTCCTTCGGAACGCCACGCATGATGTGAATTCCGAATTTCAGCCCCCGGTCATGCATATAATCTGCCAGGGATTTAAAGCCTTTTCCGTTTGCCGCGGAAGGAAAACGCCTGGGAGAAGGCTGGTACCTTCCGTATTCATCCAAAATAAAATCTGATTTCTTGTAGGCGTTGTAATGCCCGGTGGTTTGATTATCTACATACCAGCGAATATCCACCACCACGTACTCCCACCCAAAATCCCTGAGGTTTTCAGCCATATAATTGGCGTTTGCCTTGACCTCCTCTTCCACTACCGAAGGACCGAAACAATCCCAGCTGTTCCAGCCCATTGGCGGAGTGGCCGCCCAGGAACGAAATTCCGGCTGTTCTTCCTGGGCAAAAATATCGTTACATTGGAACAATATAAAGCCCAATAACAGCCAGACAAGCGGTAATTTCGATCTTCGGAAGTGTTTACTCAAAACGTTTATTTTGAATTACAGGTTAAAAGATTTCGCATCGCTGAGGAATTTTTCCAGGCCGGAATCGGTCAACGGATGCTTCAGCAGCCCATCTATGGAAGACAGTGGACCGGTCATGACATCAGCTCCCAGTTTGGCACAATTTACCACATGCATGGTGTGCCTGATCGAGGCGGCAAGGATCTCGGTTCCGAAATCATAATTGTCATAAATCAGCCTGATATCGGCGATTAGCTGTAAGCCATCTGTTGAAATGTCGTCGAGTCTGCCCAAAAACGGGGAAACGTAGGCCGCACCGGCTTTAGCCGCAAGCAGTGCCTGTCCAGCCGAAAAAACCAGAGTGCAATTGGTGCGAATCCCGTTATCAGAAAAATATTTGATCGCCTTAACCCCATCTTTGATCATAGGGATTTTCACCACGATCTGGTCGTGAAGTTTCGCGAGCTCTTCCCCTTCTTCGACCATTTTGTCAAATTCAGTAGCGACCACTTCCGCAGAAACATCCCCGTCCACGATCTCGCAAATCTTTTTGTAATGTTCTAAAATATTGGCTTTCCCGGTGATACCTTCCTTCGCCATTAGCGACGGGTTGGTGGTCACGCCATCTAAAACTCCTAAATCCTGAGCCTCCTGGATCTGGTCTAGGTTGGCTGTATCAATAAAAAACTTCATATTATGCTCCGTTAAAAAATATCATTACTCCGGCTACAATTACGACGATCACCACAGAAACTGCGATATCCACCCAACTGTAACTCACTTTATTATTTCTTTTTTCCTCTTCAGAAATAGTCTGATAGGTCAAATTCTCGATCTTTTCGCTGGATGGCGCAGGTGATAATAAGCTCACTGCCACGATCAAAAGCACGCAGAACAGGAAGAACCAGGAAGCGAAACTCAGGAAGTTCAGGTTCCCGATAAAGAACAGGATGCCGTCTGGATCCAGCGATGATTTGACCAGTTCAAGGATGATCCTGATTGCCGCTACGATCAACCCAGTGATAAGCGTTACGAATGCTCCTTTGGCGTTGATCCTTTTGGAAAATATCCCTAACAAGAATACCGCGGTGATCGGCGGTGCGATATACGACTGTACACTCTGCAGGTATTCATACAGAACGCCTGAAATGTTAGCCATGATTGGGATCCACACAATACCGATGATCACGATGATCACTGTCGCGATCTGGCCGGTTCTAACCAGCTTCTTTTCGGGGGTATGTGGACGCAATTTTTTATAAATATCGACTGTAAACAAAGTGGAACAGGAATTGAAAACTGAAGCCAGCGAGCTCATCAATGCAGCCAGTAAACCGGCAGCTACAAGTCCGCGTAATCCTGATGGCAACAGGTTGCTCATCAATACAGGAAAGGCTTCATCTGGGCTGTCCCATTCCAGCTCTCCGCGCATCTTGAGCGTCAACGCAATAATCCCCGGAACCAGGAATAAGAAAACCGGAAGCAGTTTTAAAAGTGCCCCGAAAATGGTTCCACGGCGACCTTCTTTAATATTTCGGGCTGTCAGCGCTCGTTGCACAATGTACTGATCGGTACACCAGTACCAGATACCCGTGATGGTACTCGCGATCAACAACGGCAGCCATGGAAAGTTAGGATCACTCATCGGCCTCCACATATTCAGGTATTCCGGGCCAATAGTATCGGTCATACTTTCCCAGCCTCCAACTCGATCCAGACCAATGATCGTAAGAGCCGCGGCTCCAATGACCAAAATGATCGCCTGTAAAGTTTCAGTATACACCACGGCACGCATTCCGCCAAGAACTGTATAGAGGCCGGTCAGCACAACTGTTCCGAGAGCTCCGGTCCAGAAATCAATTCCTAATAAGGCTGCTACCACAATTCCTCCGGCATAAATGGTTACCGAAATTTTAGTAAGTACATACGCGATGATCGAAAAGATGGAAAGCACCCATCTGGAGCGAGCATCGAAGCGTTTCTCCAGGAATTCCGGCATGGTAAACACCCCGCTTCTTGCATAGAATGGCAGGAATACCCAGCCAAGAATGAGCACCACCCAGGCCTGAATTTCATAGATGAGCATGGGAAGTTTGTCGCCTGCTCCTGCTCCGGCCAGACCAACAACATGCTCGGAACCAATATTGGAGGCAAAGATGGAGGCTCCTACTACGAACCAGCCCACGTTCCTACCTGCCAAAAAGTAATCTTCGGTATTCGTGTTCTTCTTTTTGATCACCCAGATGGCGATTCCTACCAGTATGGCGAAATAGATCGAAATGGTGATCCAGTCAAAAGTATCGAGTGTTTGCATCTTATTTTACTGAAAATTTATAAGCAGTTTCTGAAGTATAAGTATCTCCAGGTTCCAGCACTACGGAAGGGAATTGCTCCTGGTTTGGAGAATCTGGATAATGCTGGGTTTCCATGCAGAAACCGGTACGTTTTTCATAATTCCCACCACCTTTGGCCGGCAGACTGCCATCTAGAAAATTCCCGATATAGAACTGTAAAGCCGGTTCGGTAGTGTAAACTTCCATCAATCTTCCGCTTGTTGGCTCATAAGCCGAAGCCGCCAGACGCATCCCGTTGTCCTGATCATTCAATACCCAGCAGTGATCAAACCCTGGACCTCGTTTTAGTTGTTCATTAGATTCTTCCTGCTTCATTCCCTCTGAAATAGGAGTTGGCTCCCTAAAATCGAATGGAGTTCCTTCTACCGGCTCCAGTTTCCCGGTTGGGATCAGGGTTTTATCAACCGGTAAATATTCATCTGCATCAATCTGTACCACATGGTCCAGAATGGTCTTGCTGAAATCTCCGGAAAGGTTAAAATAGGAATGCTGGGTGAGGTTTACCACGGTCTTTTGATCTGTTGTCGCCTCATACTTAATATCCAGCTCGTTATTAGAATTGATAGTGTAGGTTACTGTAGTTTCCAGATTTCCTGGATAACCTCCTTCTCCATCTTTACTGGTATAAGTGAGCTTCAGAGAAGCTTCATCTTCGCCGGCGCTGGGTTCCACATTCCAGATCACCTTGTCAAAACCTTTATTTCCGCCGTGCAAACTATTCGGACCATCATTGGCTTCCAGCTGATATTTTTTTCCGTCCAATTCAAAAGAGGCATTCGCGATGCGATTTCCGAAGCGACCGATGATCGCCCCAAAGTAGGTTCCGGCAGTTTCATATTGCGAAACCGAATCCAGCCCCAGTACCACATCCTGGTATTCCCCATTTTTATTCGGAACTTTTAAGGAAGTAATGATCCCGCCATAGTTGATCACGCTCATTTCCAGGCCTGCGGAATTCGTGATCGTATATTTTGTTACCGCCTCCCCTTCGGAAGTTTTACCAAACTCAGATTCACTGATCTGCATTCCACGGTCATCGCGGGTGCCTTCGGCCTGCTCATTTTCAGCAGCGGAGCCTTCATTTTTATCAGTATTCTTACACTGAATGAAAAGCAGCGAGCTCAACAGAAAAATGGCCGGCAAGGTTTTGAATATTTTTTTCATAATGCTTGTTTTAGTGGTTACATTCCGTGCTGGAACAAATGGTAATAGGCTTCGTTGGCATTGATCTTGTCTTTGAAATCGCGCACTTTGGTCTGCTCGTCGATCACCAGCAGTTCGATCCCGGCGATATCGGCGAAATCTTCCAGAAATTCCGTAGAAAGTGCCTGGGTATACACGGTATGGTGCGCACCACCGGCAAGTATCCAGGAGGTTACAGCCACATCCATATTTGGTTTGGGTTCCCAGAGCACACGGGCTACGGGAAGATTCGGAAGATCGGCTTCCGGTGCCACTGCCTCCACTTCGTTCACGATCAAACGGAAACGGTTGCCCATATCGACCAGCGAGGCATTCAAAGCGGCTCCCTTAGGGGAATTAAAAACCAGTCTTACCGGGTCTTCTTTTCCGCCAATTCCCAGCGGATGCACTTCACAGGAGGGTTTTCCTTCAGCAATCGAAGGGCAGATCTCCAGCATGTGAGAGCCCAGGACATAATCGGTATTTTCCGTAAAATGATTCGTGTAATCTTCCATAAAGGAAGTCCCGCCTTCCAGTCCCTGTGCCATTACTTTCATGGCTCTTAACAAGGCCGCAGTTTTCCAGTCACCTTCAGCTCCAAAACCATAGCCATCGGCCATCAGCCTTTGTACGGCAAGACCCGGAAGTTGTTTCAATTCTCCTAAATTCTCAAAAGTATCTGTAAAAGCCTTGAAGCCTCCTTTATCCAAAAAGGCACGTAAGCCGAGTTCAATTTTTGCCGCCTCCACAAGGGAATCCCGCTGATCTCCACCTTCCTTTAATGCTTCGGAAAGCTCGTAATCGTTTTCGTAAGTTTTCAGCAAATCCTGCACCTGCTCGCTGGTTACCTGGCGTATTTCGGCCACAACATCTGAAGAGTCATAGGCATTCACTTCCATCCCAAATTTCATCTGCGCGGCTACCTTGTCACCTTCGGTTACCGCAACCTGGCGCATATTATCGCCTATTCTGGCCACCTTCAAATGCTGTAATTCATCCCAACCAAGTGCCACACGTTGCCAGTTGCCCAGTTTGCGCTGGGTGCTATCGGTTTTCCAGTGACCAACGATCACCTTGCGTTTTTTACGCATTCTGGTCATCATAAAACCGAATTCACGATCTCCGTGAGCCGACTGGTTCAAATTCATGAAATCCATATCGATCTTGTTCCACGGAATCTCCGCATTGAACTGGGTATGCAGATGGCAGATCGGTTTTTTCAGCAGTCCCAGGCCTTTGATCCACATTTTGGCGGGTGAAAAAGTATGCATCCAGGTCACCACCCCAATACATTCCCGGCGGTTATTGGCCTCCAGCATCACCTTAGTGATCTCATCTGGCGTAGTCACAGTATCTTTGTGTACCAGTTTTACGGGTACCAGTTTGGAATCATTAAATCCCTGAACAATTTCTTTGGAATTGGCGGCGACCTGTTTGAGAGTTTCTTCGCCGTATAAATGCTGACTTCCGGTGATAAACCAGACTTCTTTTTGGGTAAAATCTGTCATTTCCTTTTTATATAATATTAATTCTGACCGTAATAGGCATCTTTTCCATGCTTACGCTCGTAGTGTTTTTTAATCAATGAATCTTTTAATCGCGGTGCCTTCGGATTGATCTGAAGGGTGAGATAGGCCATTTCCGCGACGGCTTCCAGCACTTTGCTGTGGTACACCGCTTTAGCCGCGGTCTTGCCCCAGGTAAAAGGTCCATGATTTCCTAAAAGGACCATGGGTACTTCTTCATAGGAAATGTTCTTTTCCTTAAAACATTCCAAAATCTGGATGCCGGTATTGTGCTCGTAATTGCCTTCGATCAAATCGTCCCGCATAGGCGCTGCACAGGGAATATCTTCCGTAAGATGATCGGCATGCGTCGTGCCGAAAATAGGAATATCCAGCTGACTTTGCGCCCAGGCAACCGAATAAGTCGCGTGGGTATGGGCGATCCCACCGATATTCTTCCAGTTCTTGTACAAATAGGCGTGGGTCTTGGTATCAGAAGAAGGTCGCATCTTTCCTTCAACCACATTATTGTCGAAATCGAGGATCACGATATCTTCCGGTTTCAGGTCTTCATAAGGTACGCCGCTCGGCTTGATGGCAAAAACACCATTTTCCCGGTCTACAGCGCTAACATTTCCGAAGGTATAGATCACCAGACCCAGCTCATTCAGCTGCATATTGGCCTCGTAACATTCCTGTTTTAAGTCTTTATACAAGCTCATTTTGTTTGATTTTATTACTGATCGTTTGTTCGACGAACCCGGCCAGGATTTTATATTCGGTCATAAAACTCTTGATTTCTTCCACTTTTTCAGGCTGCGGAAGGTATTCTGCTTCAAATGCACTTCCCAGTTTTTTACTGGCCTCGAGCACATTTGGGTACAAACCTGCTGCTACCGCGGCATAGATGGCCGCGCCCAATGCCGGAGCCTCATCAGAAGAAGCTACTTTAATTGGCATATTCAGCGTATTGGCAAGGGTTTGCATAATATATGGCGATTTCCTGGCCACGCCGCCAATCCCGATCACCGTATCGATCTTCACACCTTCTTCCACAAACCGGTCTACGATCATCTTGGAACCAAAACAGATCGAATTGATCAAAGCCTTAAAAATATGCGGCGCTTTGGTACCGAGAGAAAGGTTCGTAAAGGCACTTTTAAGTTCCTGGTTCGCATCGGGCGTTCTCCGGCCATTGATCCAATCTAAAGCTATTGGAATACTTTCGGAAAGTTCCAGGGCTTCCGCCTGTTTTGACAATTCCGGTATGAATTTTTTAGAAATTTCTTCTTTCAGGGCGGTTTTTTGCTCTTCGGAAAGAATTTCAGAAGTATAAACCAGGTTTTCCAGTGGCCATTCCAGCACGCTCCTGAACCAGGCCAGCACATCGCCAAAAGCCGATTGTCCCGCTTCCAGGCCGATCATCCCCGGAATCACCGAGCCGTCTACCTGTCCGCAAATTCCCCTGACCGTCGTATCACCAATTTCAGCATTTTCAGAAACGATGATGTCACAGGTCGAGGTTCCCATTACCCTGACGAGCGCATTTTTATCGATCTGGGCGCCCACCGCTCCCGAATGGGCATCAAAGGTTCCAACAGCCACCACACAATCGGTGCTCAAGCCTAATTTATCAGCCCACTGCTGGTTCAAATTCCCCGCAATTTCATCTGAAGTATAGGTTTCAGCATACAAACGTCCGCGCAAAGCGGCAAGGTAAGGATGCAACTGACCCAAAAATTCTTCGGAAGGAAGACCATCCCACGACTCGTGCCACATGGCCTTATGTCCCGCCGCACAGCGACTGCGTTTGAAGTTTTCCAGATCAGAATCAATGAGCATAAAGGTCATCAAATCACAATGTTCCATCCAGGAGTAGGCAGCATTCCGCACTTTTTCGTCTTCCCTGGCAATATGTAATATTTTGGCCCAGAACCATTCTGAAGAATAGATACCTCCTTCAAACCTGGTATAATCCGGGCCACCCCAATTTCTTGCTAAATCGTTGATTTCATTAGCCTCTTCTATGGCGGTATGATCTTTCCACAAAACCATCATGGCGTTGGGATTATCCTGAAATTCGGTTTCCAGGGCCAGCGCTTTTCCTTCTGAGGTCACAGGGACCGGAGAAGAACCGGTGGTGTCTATACAGATTCCTTTCACCGCCTTGCCATCGATACCGGTTTCCTGCAGAACCGATTTGATCGTGTTTTCCAGCCCCTCGATATGATCCAGCGGGTACTGGCGAAATCGATTGACTTCCGGTTTACAGAAAGCTCCTTTTTTCCAACGCTCGTAAAAGTGCGTCGAAGATGCCTCTTCTTTCCCGGTTTCCGCATTCACCAAAACCGCTCGAACCGAATCTGTCCCGTAGTCCAGGCCTATAACATACTTATTCATCCTCAAATCATTTATTTCAAATATATCATTTTTCATTTAATAAGCGTAAATAAAACACTTATTAATTTAACTCATCTTTAACTTCAGGACATTGAGCGAATAAGGCTTTAAAGAAACTTCCAGTTGCTGCGATCCAGTTTTGATAGTTTCCTCTACCGGCTGAATGTTCGTGGGGTTCTCAAAAGAATTTTCAGCAGATAAATCCTGTTTCTGCAGAACCATCATTTTCCCGGAGGAACCTAGCCTTGTGCCTTTTACATCCAATTTAACTGATTTTTCTTCGGAAGAAGTATTTACCAGCTTGATGATCAATTCCCCTGAATTTGAATCGGTAACCGCCGAAGCGTAGAGTTCCTCCTGCCCAATCAGTTCTTTCCCATCTTCCGTAATCTTCAACAGGTTTGTCCCGCTATTGGTTCCAAATAGTTTCTGAACATAATAATTTGGTGTTCCGTATGATTGCAGGTTGTCGAACCAGATCATATCAGGAGTCCATTGCCAACCTTCTTTATGAGCCATCAGGGGTGCGTAAGAAGTGAGCGTCACTACATCAGCATTTCTTTCCAGGCCGGTCATAAATGCTGCTTCAGATAAGGCAGTTTCCCAGTTATTCTTATTTTCGGGACTGGCAATGGCTACACTTTGAGCAGCATATTCACCGGCAAAAACCTTTGGTCCACTTCGGTCATAATGGTCATACCTGTTGGCATTCTCGCGAAACCACTCCGGACTTCTGTAATAATGTTCATCTACGATCGCCGCTCCCATCTCTTTTAACTGTTCCCAACCATATTCAAAATATTCTCCATCGGGAAAAGGACCGCTTCCCGAAACAATGATGATTTTAGGATATTTAGCCCGAATGGCCTTTTCGAATTCCTTATATCTTTTAATGTATTCCGGTCCCCATTGCTCATTTCCAATTCCGATATATTTCATTTGGAACGGCTCCGGGTGTCCCATTTCCGCTCTCACTTTTCCCCAGTTGGTTTCGGGACCCCCGTTTGCAAATTCAATCAAGTCAAGCGCATCCTGAATGTACGGATCAAGATCCTGCATGGGCACCAGCTCACCAGTATTGAACTGGCAGGCAATTCCGCAGCTTAAGATGGGTAAGGGCTCTGCACCCAGATCTTCTGAAAGCTGGAAGTATTCATAAAAACCAAGCCCGAAACTTTGAAAATAATCAGGTGTTAACCGATGGGAAAATTCTTCATTCCAGCGATTGACCAGGGTTTCCCGCTCTTCAACAGGGCCAACGGTCTTTTTCCACTGATATCTTTGCGCCAGTGTTCTCCCTTCCACAATACAGCCACCCGGGAACCTTAAAAAGCCGGGGTTCATAGCTGCCAGTAATTGTACCAGGTCTTTACGAAGTCCGTTCTTTCTTCCTTTCCAGGTATTCTTCGGGAAAATCGAGATCATATCCATCCAGATATCCCCGGTTCCTTCAAAAGTCATTCTAAGTTTGGCTTTTTCCACGGTTTCCGAAGGAATTATTTCGGTTTCATAAGATTTCCAATTTATAGAATTAACCGGGACTGTAGTGGAACTCACCAAATTATCTTCCTCATCTAACAATTCAAATTTTACCGCCGAAATTGCCCCTTTATTCGCTGCATCAAAAGAAACGCGGTACTGCTCACCTTTTTTAATTCCCATTCCCCGGTAACCTTGATTTATCAACTCATATCCCTCTGGATCATTCACCGTTACCAGCACATAATTGTGGTTATTTGTGCTATCGCTATATTTTACGAGTTGGGCCTTTCCACTATTTTGATTGAAAGAGTGCCGGTCGCTGTTTGGTTCTTCCCAACCCATCAAGCCTAATTCAAATTCAAAGCTTCGGTTCTTTACCAGTTCCGGGTACAATCCGCCATCTGCGGCAAAATTGATGTCTTCGAAAAAGATCCCATACATGGTGGGCTGAATTTCTGCAAAAGATTTGCTGGCATCCACGCTTAGGTTGTGATCCTGGGCTTTCAGTTTCGTACTTCCAACGATGATCAATACGATCAATATGCTGTATAATTTTCTCATGTTCTATCCTTCGAATTATTTTTTAACCATACTTTCATTTTACCAATCCCCCGATTCGACCAGGAATAGTAAGGGATTGCCTTAAAATCATCAAATTTCAAGGTGTTGACGCCCTGTAGCAGATCTTTCTCGAATTGTACGCTGAAATTCGTTTGAGGAGTGATTTGCAACTGTTCAAAATTGTCTTTATTATCAACTTCTTCCACGGCATAAACAATTGGCCCGTATTCTAGGGATACTTTCCCTCGATCATCCTCCACTTTATCATCTGCCAGTACTTCCCGAACCTGCATTGGAAAATCCAGTACAATCGTAGTGGATTCCTCCCATTTTCGATCCATTACCAGATAACCATCAACAATTTCAGCGGTCATTTTTTTACCATTTACCATCACTTCTGGCATTTCTTCCATTTTGCTGGAATACTGATACAGGTTGCCTGGCAACACTTCATTCCGAGCCCATCCAGGCACTCTCAATTTTAATTCAAATTCAGCAGGTTTTTGAGGTTCTACAGCTATTTCTACCATTCCGTTCCAGGGGTAAGCAGTTTTTTGTGAGATTTGTATTACCTGATCCTGAAATTCGATATCTGCGGTATTGGAAGCATACAGATCAACATAAATCGCGCTTTCAGATTTTGAATAAATTAAGCCCGGGATGGATGGAATAAATCGAATGACATTCGTTGGGCAACAGGAGCAATCAAACCAGTCTTTCCTCGTACAGGCGCCCTGGTTGAATTCATAGGTCCCATCTGATTCGAGCGCATTGGGATAGAAAAATTTCTGTCCATCCAGTGACAGCCCGGAAATAAGCCCATTATAGAGCGTGCGCTCGATCACATCAAAATACTTTACCTCACCGGTAATATTATGTAACCGATGATTCCAGTAAACGTCGCCAATGGCCGCACAGGTTTCATTATAAGCCGTAAGATTCGGCAACTCATAATTTTCCCCGAATGCCTCTCCTTCATGCTTCGCCCCTATTCCGCCGGTGATATACATCTTCTTATTGACCATGTTCTCCCAGAGACTGGTGACGGCTTTATAATAAGCTGAATCCTGCTGAAGCGCAGCAATATCAGTCATTCCTGCATACATATACACGGCGCGTACAGCATGACCAACCACCTCATCCTGTTGGGTAACCGGCTCATGATCCTGGGAATATTCCCCAAACAGTTCATGATGATCTGGATTCCCGCGGTTATCCAGAAAGTACCTGGCAAGTTTAAGATAGTCCTTGTTTTCAGTGATACTGTATAATTTGATCAAACCTGTTTCAATAATCTGATGCCCTGGCACTGCATGAATTTGCCCTTCCTGGTCCCCAAAGGTTTTGACCATAAGGTCTGCATTTTTTAGAGCAATATTCAAAAAATTCTCTTTTCCGGTTGCCCTGTAATGAGCGGCAGCAGCCTCATATAAATGACCGGCATTGTAGAGTTCATGGCTCATTGCCAGGTATTCCCAACGTTTCCCTTCATTAACCTTTACCCAGGAAGCCGGTGGTTTAGCTGGATCAATCGTTCTCCAGGTCGTAAGATATCCATCTTTTTCCTGCCCGGTCTGAATAATGCTGATAAGGGAATCCAGGGCTGTTGATAAGGTGTCATTTGGAGCACTGATCAAAGAATACGATGCACCTTCAATGATCTTATAAACATCTGTATCATCAAAAGGCATGGCCCCTTTCACATCTCCTTCCATCTGCCCTCCGGCGATCAAAAAATTATCGAGACGCCCTTCTTCTTCCACTTTGTTCAAAGCGTAATCTATCGTCTTCTGCTGAACTCTTTCAATGATGGGAAGCCAAAAAGAATCGGTTAATTTCACATGCCTGATATCCACCGGCTCTAAATGATACGCCAGAACATCAGTATCGTTTTCTTTGATCTCTTTCCGTTCTTCTTTACAGGAAAACAGCAAGAAAACAGCTATTACTAATCCCGCTAAGGAAACCATCTTTTTTTTCATCATCTTGATTCTTATTTAAAGTCTTTTAAAGTCGGCCACCCGTCGATCCAATCGATCTTCCGGATGCCCAATTTTGGTGCGCCATTATCATTTGCGTCATACGCATGGAAGAACATCAAATCTTCCCCTTCAAAATGGTAGACGCTATTATGACCACGGCCGTACCAGTCTTCATTTCCTTCTAAAACAATACTTCCGCCACCCTGATTCAGGGGGATCCCATTCTTATCGAAAAACGGACCTGTTGCTTTTTCAGATCTGCCAACTACTACTTTATAAGTACTCTCTTTTCCCCGGCAACACAGGTCCCAGGATAAAAACAGGTAATACCAGTCTCCTTTTTTAAAAATAAACGGTGCTTCTAAAGCTGCGTCTCCAGGATCCTTATTATCCAGCTTAAAGGAACGTTGTCTCCTGGCAATGGTTCGCCAGGCTTCCGGTTGGGCTATTTTTGTAAGATCCTCATTCAGTTTGACCATTTTTAAACCGTTCCAGAACGATCCAAAAGCCATCCAGGCATTTTCATTTTCATCAAAAATGATGTTGGGATCGATCGCATTCCACATATCCCTATCGGGAATGGATCGTACCACTATTCCATGATCAATCCACTGAAAATTTGCATCTGAAGGATCCAGGGTTTTATTGGTTGCTACCCCTATCGCTGAAGTGTTTTTGGCGAAAGCTGATACAGAATAGAATAAATACCAGGTATCCCCTTTTTTAATAATATCTGGCGCCCAGATATGGTTTTCAAAATCTGGAACTACGGAATCTGTCCACGCAGGTTTTTCAGGAAACACCGGCGGCATTTTTTCCCAGTTCTCAAGATCTGTTGAGGCATACACTCCGATGCCCTTGCCAGTATTAAAAAGATAATACTTTCCATTTTCTTTGGCCACCACAGGATCATGCACGCGTATATTAGCCGTTTTCTGAGCGCTACTGACTGTAAAAGTCAAAAGAAGAACTAGGATTATAAACTGGCTGATTCTCATCTCATTTTTTATTTCTGAATTCCTTCCGAAGTCATCTGAATTCTTTTCAGTGTTCCATCAGCATTATAAAAAAGCTGGTCTATGCAAACCGATCTTCGGAAACTACCTCCCTTTGTGGGGATGCTTCCGTTGTGATAAATGAAGTAATCGATCCCCTTAAATTCAATAATTGCCTGATGATTGGTATTGCTATTTCCCGCGACTTCATTCAGAATACCTTTATATTCCCAGGGTCCTTCCATAGACCGGCTCATCGCATAAGCTGTTTTTTCAGGAAAATCATAGGCGTACGATAAATAGTACCAGTCTCCTTTTTTATGAATGTAAGGCGCTTCTGTATAATGTGGCAGGCTGGTAATGGCGTGGATTTCTCCATCCAGTTCGATCATGTTGTCTTTTAATTTTGCCCAGTAACAAACGGTATTTCCCCAGTATAAATAAGCCTGCCCATTATCGTCTATGAACACAGTAGGATCAATATCATCCCAACTGATATCGGTAAATTCCGTAGTCATATCATTAGTGATCAAGGCTTTGCCTATGGCATCTTTAAAAGGCCCTATCGGACTATCAGCCGCGGCTACACCAATGGCCTTTCCCGGGTGCGTATCATCGTGATGGACCGTTACGTACCAGTAAAATTTGCCATTTTTCTCAATCACTTCGGCAGCCCAGGCATCTTCCTTCGCCCATTTAAAATCAGAAGCTTTAAGCGGAACGGGATGCTCTTTCCAATGAATCATATCTTCAGAAGAATAAACCAGCCACTCGTTGAGATCGTAAAAATTATAATCATCAGCCGGTTCATCGTGACCTGCATAGAGATACACTTTCCCATCGTGAACTATCGCAGCGGGATCTGCCGTGTATTTATCGGTCACTATGGGATTATTAAAATGTTCCTGCTGCGCCATAGCCAGAAAAGTAGTGCCGAGCAGCATACAAAAAACCAGGTTCCTCATAATTATTTCATTAGTCTAACTTCGTAGATCCCAGCAGTCCTGGAACCTTCTAATGCTTCAAATTTTATTTTTAGATCGGTTTGGTCTTTTTCGGTTAATTCCTTCGGAAGCTCGTACGTTTCTGTAAAGAACCTGTAGCCTTTATCGCCGTTCAGGTGCTCTTCAGCCACCAGCTGGTCATTGATCAAGATTTTGAAATGACGATCACGGTCCAATCCAAAATAGGTGATCTGAACCTGCCTGGCCTGTTTTTTATCATCCTTCAGAACATAGCTAAAATAACCTGAAGCATCGCGCCAATGCCTGTCCTGGTTCACACCAATATTGGAGTCTTCAGTTTCGATGAAGTGATCTGATTCTGGTTGCTGTTCTCCTGGGGAGACCTTATCGATCGTGAGGGCTTCCAGTTCTCTTTCCTGAATTTCCTGTTGCTTTCTTTTTTCCTCGATCGCAGCCAGCCCTTCCGGAGTTTCTACCGGGAGGTAAATCACATATCGCGAATCATGGATATTATAGAAAGGAATGAATTCCAAATCCTTAAATTTTTGCGGATACAGTAGTTCTTTCATCGAAAAACTCAGATCAGAATTGCTGTTTTTTTCTACTGCTTCTGAAATATTTTCCGGAGTTTCTGATACTAAAACCGGAGTTTCTGATAAGGGGATTTTTCTGCCCGCCGGAATATGGCCGCCTCTACTGGCATCGGCATACAGGCCCTTCAAATCTTCCTCACCAGTCTTTGCTCCGAGAACGATTGGTCCATATTCAAAAGCCTGGTAATTCGATCCATCAGGCAAAGCTTCCGTAGAAATGTGCATGGGTAATTCCACGCTCACCTCATCGCCATCTTTCCACTTCCTGTTCACTGAAATATAATTGCCTGAAACCTGGTCTATATTCCAGTTATTACCATTCACCTTTATTTGAAATCCTTCCTTATCGGTCCATTCAGGAAACCTTATCAACAGGTTCAATTTTTGGGATTTCCTGGTATGAATGGTAAAGGAAGTAGCGTCTTCCTGAGGAAATTGGGTTTTCTGAGTGAGCTTTAGACCTTTTTCTTTCCAATTTAAAACTGAAGGAATGAAAAGGTTTACATACAGGTCATTTGCTGTATGGGCGTAAATAAATTCGTTGTACTTTCCGTGGTTTTCAATTCCTGAACCCACGCAACACCAAAAACTGGTTTCCGGTTGGGAATAAACGCGGTAGTGCTCCGGCCGCATTGGCGTGAAATAAACAAAGCCACCGGTATCAGGATGTTGTGAAGACAGGATATGATTATACAGGGCCTTTTCATAATAGGCTGCATACTTCTCCTCTGGCTTACTTTGGAATAACTTTTCAGTTAATTTAAGCATATTGTAGGTGTTGCAGGTCTCTGGTCCCTGAACGTCATTGATCATTGATGTAAAATCATCAGCCGGATTGAAATGCTCCCGCACGCTATTCCCTCCTAGGGCCACGGTTCGTTCGTTCACCACATTCTCCCAAAAATATTCCGCAGCAGTGTGGTAATCTTCATTGGCATCCAGGTGATAAATCGTTTCATAGCCTATAACTTTTGGAATCTGCGTATTTGCATGCATCCCGTTCAGGATATCCTCCTGTTTTTCCAAAGGCTTCAGCACTGCTTCCTGTGTAAATTTATAAGCCAGATCCAGATACTTCTGGTCGCCGGTTATTTCCGCAACGTCGGCAAAAACTTCATTTAATCCGCCGTGTTCCGATCGCAACATATCCTGAATCTGGTCTTTGGAAAGCTCCCTTGTGGTATTCCACATCCAGTCAGTAAATTGTATCAGCATTTCTTTTGCGGATTCCTGACCGGCAATCAGATATGCATCCCTTAAACCGGAATAGGTTTTATGGATGTTGTATAGAGGCACCCAGCGGTCGTTCAGGCTGAAACTCCCGGCTTTTATTTCTCCACTAGCAATTTCGTCCCAAAGTTTTTTACTGCCTGGAACCCCACCAATATACCCATTCCCATTGGCCTTTTGAACGCGCTCCAATTCCTGAAGCATATACTCCAAGCGTTCCAGCGCAGCCTCATCACCCGCAGAAGCATACATTTGGGAAAGCGCTGTGAGATAATGGCCCGCAATATGGCCATCCAGCCCTGTGTTTTCCCAGTTCGGGTAATTCTCAGCCTTCGGTTCCAAACCTGCTTCTTTCAGAAATGGAGCCAGCAACCTGTCTGCATCCAGTTCCATGATATAATCCAGGTCTGTCATCATTGCATCGCGAAAAGGCCCGGATGTTAATTGAACATCCTGAAGTTTAAACAGCTGTATCTTTTCCTGCTGGCTATGAGCTACTCCCAAACTTAAGCCCATGGTCATCAATAATACACTGAGATTTCTATATATTTTCTTCTTCATAGTCTGCATTTTAAATCCTCGCCTTCTAAGGCGAAATTTCACTGAGAGTTCTTATTTTTCTCCAAATACGATCACGGAAAAGGGTGGTACTTCCACATCCAGTTTTCCCTTTTTCATTTTAAAATCTTTGAATGGCACTGGCTTGATACTTTCCGGATCTTCAAAGGAGTTATAATCCTGTACATTTTTTGAAGTCAGTATCCTGGCTGATAAATCAGATAAAGTCATTTCCGAAAGGTCTATACTAACTTCATGTGCATTTTCAGAGTCGATATTGACCAGGGAAATATGCACTTTCCCATCTTTTGCTTTGGATGCTGATGCTGAAATAGCAGGCAATTCTTCTCCATCCATTACATAGTTTTCACCCTCCAGATTTAGTGGAATCAAAGTGGCATCCTGGTGCACTTTATACATTTGCATTACCCAGTAGGTTGGAGTGAGAAGCATCTTTTCCCCATCAGTAAGAATTACAGCCTGTAATACGTTTACTGCCTGCGCCAGGTTGGCCATTTTGACCCTACGGGCGTGATTGTTAAAAATATTCAGCGTAGTTCCTGCAATCATGGCATCTCTCATGGTATTCTGCTGATAAAGAAAACCTGGATTAGTGCCTTCTTCTACATCATACCATCCTCCCCATTCATCTACAATCAATGCTACTTTATTTTCTGGATCATATTTATCCATGATCGCTGAATGCCTGGTAACAAGTTCTTCCATATGCAATGCCCGTTGCATGGTCTGGAAATACTGTTTTTTGGTAAATCCGGTTGCGGAGCCTTTGTTGCTCCAGTCAATAACCGAATAGGAATGTAGGGCAACGCCTTCCAAAAGGTTTGTTGGGATGTCTCTCATCAAGACTTCAGTCCAGTGATAATCACCAGCATTTGCTCCGGAGGCAATTCTGTATAAACCTGTACCATTATTCCAATCGGTCATAAAAGTTGCGTATTTTTTATACACATTGGCATAGTATTCTGCCGTCATATGACCGCCACAACCCCAAGCTTCATTACCTACACCCCAATAGGTTACTTTCCAGGGTTCTTTTCTGCCGTTTTCCTGCCGTAATTTTGACATTGGGCTTACCCCGGCATGGTTCACATATTGCACCCAATCTGCCAGTTCTTTCACCGTTCCACTACCTACATTTGCTGCCAGGTAAGGCTCTGTTTCCAATTCTTCGCACAGATCGAGGAAATTATGCGTTCCAAAACTATTATCTTCGGTAACACCGCCCCACCACTGGTTTACAATTGTAGGCCTATCTTCTTTAGGGCCAATTCCATCTTTCCAATGATAGGTATCAGCGAAACAGCCTCCAGGCCAACGAAGAACCGGGATATCCAGGTCTTTCAAAGCCTTGATAATATCATTACGAACACCTTTGGTGTTGGGAATGGAACTGTCTTCTCCCACATACAATCCATCATAGATCAGTCTTCCCAAATGCTCGGCGAAATGACCATATATATTCTTATTGATAATGGGAGCACTATCTGTGGGTTTCAAAGTAATTGTGGAAACTTCCTGGGCCATTAACCCGTTTCCCGCAATACATGCAGTGGCAACTAAAAAATTGAGTAAAATCTTCTTCATCCTTATTTTTATTAAATCCTGATGGCCTTTCGGCCATCAGGATAATCAGCTAAAACAATTATATATTAATAACCCGGGTTCTGCGTAAGATTAGGGTTGTTGTTCAATGCCTGTTGTGGGATTGGATACAAGGCCCTGAAATCACCATCCGGAGAATGGGAAAACCAGGATTTTTCAGTAAAGATCCCAAAACGGATCATGTCCTGGCGCCTATGCCCTTCCTGATTAAATTCCCAGGCTAATTCATCTAAAAACCTACCGTACATGATGTCATCTCCTCCTTCTTCTGTAGTAGCATCTTCATTGCGAAGACCATAGTCATAAACGCTACCAGACTCCAGTTCACTCCCTGTCACTGTTGCTTTTTCGGGGTTCGATTTAAAAGCTCTATCACGTACTTCTGTAACAATAGTAGAATTAAAAGGACACATTAATATATTTCTTATAGTTATTAAAATTCATTAATTCTTAATAACTGGAGATTATCGTTATTTTTCGATACTACTATAATTTTTTGATCACCCACAGTCACTATTTCAGCATCTCTAATATCTCCTTCTATGAATACTCCTAATTCCGCGTGATCCAGTACGGTATATCCTCCATGACTATCTCCTAAGAGAATAGTACCTTTTCCGGAATCACTGGGCCCATATTCCACTTTCATAGGATAAAAATTACCCGTTAGTAATACATCTGAAATTCCATCTTGATTAAAATCATATTGATTGATACCCTGTATAGCCGAAAATTGAGCCGCCTCCGGAAGATTTTTAATAACGTATTTGCCACCAATATTGTCCAAATACGCACTATTTAAATTGGTAACCTTTAAATGTTTTGCTTTGTTTAATTTTTCCACATCGAAAACTTCTTCCAATGTAGCTTTGGCATATTGGTCATATTTCAAAAATTTCTTTTTGATATAAGGGAATGCATCATGTAATTCATCCAAAGTCGCAATAGGGTATCTTTTCCCCTGAATATAGCTGCTCAATACGGGGGATTCTACTCCATCTCCTCTGAAATCCCCTATGAATGCCTCAAGTGGTTCATCTTTATTAACCTGAAACGGAAAATTATTTCCCACATTTCCGACCATTAGGTCCAAATCGCCATCATTATCGCGATCATAAGCGATAATCTTTTGCCACAAACCAAAACTTTCTGATAAACCATATTCGGCTGTCCTTTCTACCAATTTGGTATTTACATTGATGAAAATTCTAATTGGCATCCATTCTCCACAAAGCACCAGATCAAGCTGGTTATCTTTATTAATATCTATCCATAAAGCATCGGTAACCAGTCCCGGATTTCGCAATTCATCGTTAACTTCTTTTGTGACAATTTTAAACCTTGCTTGTCCGTTTATACTCTCATTTTGCAATATCCCTCCCAGTTCTGATCCAGGATATGTTGCAGCGTTACTACCTCCACCTACGAAAAGATCCTGGTCTCCATCTCCATCATAGTCCCCGGCGATTACTAAACTACCATTCGCATAAGCTTCCGGTAAAGCTTCTTGGGTAACATCTGAAAAATTTCCATGTCCATCATTTATATAGATTCGATCTCTTAGGAGAGAAATGTCTTCCTGAGCCTGACTCCCTCCACTAACCACATATAAGTCCATATCCCCATCTCCATCTGCATCAAAAAAAGTTGATCCTGTTGATTCATATTTTTTTGTTTTTTCCCAAAAACTCCTATTTACTTCTTCAAACCTTCCTTCTTTTGTACCTAGAAATAAAGCATCCGCCTGGCCAAAAGCGCCACCTATAAAAACGTCATCCAAACCATCATTATTGGCATCGCCAACCGAAATCTTTGGCCCAGATTTAGAGGTTTCTTTAAGTGCCAAACGGTTTACCTTAAAATCAATATATCTATTTTCCTCATGTTTATATGGAAAATATCCCTTATCAATTTCAGTTAAAAGCTTTTTATCACCACTTTCACTTTTTTCAGGTTCATTATTCTTTGCCTCCTGCACGTTCAACTCTAATAATTGATTTGGTTTAATCCCCTTTAAAATAGTTAGCTTGTTGTTTGGCCATACAACTTTCACATTTATATTATTAGCGGAATGTCCCAGGCCAAAAAATAAAATCGGATCTACAGAAGATTGATATCCTCGAACATTATAATTTTCTTGATACTGCTCTAATGAATCTGTTGTAACCCAAACTTTCGCTCCAATAGCCTGGGTATTCTTATGACTACCTTTTAATCTGATTTTAAGATAATCAGTTTCTTTCCCGCTGTTATTCCGATAAATACCAGCTAATTCATTCGTATTAGACACCACTAAATCTAAATCTCCATCACCATCCAGATCAGCATAGGCTGCACCTGTAGATACAGTTGGATTATCAAGTCCCCAATCTTCACTCACATTTTCGAACTTAAGACCATTTGTATTTCTGTACATATAATTCGAGATTTTTGTAGATGGCATTTTTCTTACGAGGTCATAAATCACGTCTGCATACTTTTCCTTTCCCTTTTTTCCAAATAACTCACCTCCTTTTTTCCTAACTTTTGCTATGGCTTCATTTACCTCAAATTTCATAAAGTCTTTATTCGTATAATCTCTTAAGTATCCATTTGTGATATAGACATCTTTTAGACCATCTCCGTCAAAATCCGCAATTAAGGGTGCCCAACTCCAATCTGTATTAGATATGCCAGCAAGCTGCCCCACTTCACTAAACTTTGGGATCGAGTTTTTGTCCATACCCATGTTTAATTGAAACATATTTCGCATCTGCTGCTTATGATACCCACTGTCTATTGCCAGATGATAGCGATCATACTCATCAGATCCTTTTAAAATTTTTTGCCGATAATTATCTTCTGGCAACATATCCAAAGTGAGGATATCTATATGCCCATCATTATTAATATCTGCGGCATTATTTCCCATTGAAAATTGCGAAATATGACCGAACGAACTTTTCGAGACCTCATTAAAAGTTTTATCTCCATTATTCAAATAGAAAAAATCCTGTTCTACATAGTCATTCGATACATAAATATCTGGTAACCCATCTTCATTTATATCACTAATGATGACCCCTAACCCAAAGTTAAGACCACTGCCATGAATTCCCGCCTTGACACTCACATCCTGAAATTTACCATCCTTATTTTCGTAAAGCCTATTTCCGTATAAAGGATGTCTTGAATTCCTTAGCTTGGTACTATTATAAAAAGGGGAATAATAATCTTTCGAGTGATTAAGTAAAAACATATCTAAATCCCCATCTAAATCATAATCAAGAAAGACCGATTGTGTACTGTAGCTTCCCTCGGCCTCCAGTCCAAATTCTTTTGCTTTATTCTTAAAAGTTGGAATACCATCCGCACCATTTCCTTGATTGATATAGAGTTCATTGGAACGTTCTATATTATTACCTAAACCGGAATAGCAAACATAAATATCCAAAAGACCATCACCATTTACATCTGCGACAGCCACTCCTGTTTTCCAGCCGTGCTTGCCTGCGGTATGTGATACCGATGTAATGTCCTGAAAATGAAAATTGCCTTTATTGAGATATAGTTTGTTATCCTTAATATTAGCAGAGAAATAAATATCTTGAAGTCCGTCGCCATTGAAATCTCCAATGCCAACCCCCCCCCCATTATACATATATTCATACTGCATCACATTTAGCTCCTTTGTCTCCTCTATTTCATTCATAAAATTGACCCCAGTTTCACTTGCATCTAGCAATTCAAATAATTTGGGTTCATGCATTTTATCGGCTTCATGTTTTTTATTACATGCAACCAAACTGAATAGCGAAATCACGATGATCAAAACTCTTTTAAAGAAGAAATCCATTGCCTAAAAAGTAAAGTAGTTTCCGTTGTATGGGAAAAAGTTTATTAAAAAAGGGTTGTGGCATTTTTGCAAATCCTACAACCCTTTTAATTTCAAACTAATATAGAAATTAGAATTACCATCCTAAAATCTGTGTTGCAGCAGGATTTTTATCAATTTCATCCTGAGGTATTGGTAACACATACATTTTCTCTGGGAAAGGCCTCTCTTCAACTTCAATACGATTATACTCAAAAGTCCCATCTCCATTAGGAGTCAGTTGGATACCATATACAGGTCCATTTAGAACATTTGGAGCAATCTCCCATCTTCTAATATCGAAGAACCTGTGCTCTTCAAATGCCAACTCAATTCTTCTTTCATTTCTAATCTTTTCTCTCATCTGGTCTTGTGAAAGTCCAGACTGAAGTTCTGGCATACCTGCCCTACCACGAATTTGATTAATTGCGCTATACACAGTGGCATCTGGTCCCACTGCTTCATTTTGAGCTTCCGCATAATTAAGAAGCACTTCAGCATACCTCATAAAAATCCAATCCTGATCACTGGATTGCGAATAGATTACAAGGTCTTCATTATGAAATTTTCTCAGGAAATATCCTGTATTAATAAATTGAATATCCCTGCCTCCTACAAATAGTTCAACCTCACGACCTCTGAACATTGCACCATTATGAACAACTGTTGCCTCGAAACGAGGATCTAGATTATCCCAAGGTTTTTCTGAGTCATACAGAGGAGATTCATCCTGTGGCAACCCGTCTACCATGTCATATGAGTCCACAAAATTTTGAGTTGGAAGATTTCCTCCCCAGCCGCCGTCACTTACACCTCTATACGATGGAGGCGTATTATAAACATCCCAACCAGCATTCTGGGTTCCTCCTGCGTTAGTTTGATGATGTTTGTCTGGGTATAAAAATTTCTTGGCAAAGATTATCTCTTCGTTGTTCTTTGTTAGAAACAAGGTTTTGTAATCTGGAAATAGTGAATAATTAGCATTAGTGATAATCTGATTAGAAGCACTAGCAGATTCCGCCCACTTTTCCGCGTACATCAAAACTCTGCCTTTAAAGGCTATTGCGGCACCAGAAGTTGCCCTGCCTTCTTCTATTCCTCCTTTAGCGGGTAATAAACTTGCTGCGGTATCCAAATCACTTATAATCTGGCTTACCACCTCGGAATAGGTCGCTCGAGGAATAGCCAAATCATCATCCAGGCTTAAACTTGTAGTTACCAACGGAACTCCAGTTGCTTCACCTCCAGATGAACGATAACCAAACAACCTTAAAAGCTTGTGGTACATAAAACCTCTTAAAAAGTAAACTTCTCCTTTCAGTCTTGTTCTTAGCTCTTCATCCTCAAGCCTATCCAAATTCTCTAAAGCGACATTCGCCTTTCGTATCAAATTATAATAGTTACTCCACATATTTCCCCATGGAACATAGGTTGGCAAAAATTCTGCGTTTTGAAGTAAGGTTGAATGCGTCCATCCCATTGATACATCACCATCATCTGATGCTCCATCAAACAAATACAGGCCTTTGGCCCAGCCATCATACCATCGATCGAAACCAGATGGCATTTCACCATAAATTGCATTCACAAATTGAGTTGCACCTTGTGGATCGGACCAAACGGTTTCTTCCGTTAGGGAATCTTTGGGAACCTGATCCAGAAAATCTTTCTGACAACTCAGCAAAGTAAGCACGCAAAACACTGTGCCAAATATTTTCCTAAGACTAGAAATTCTATTATTCATATTTCAGTATTTTAAAAAGTTAAATTTACTCCAACATTCCAAAGCCTCAATTGAGGGTACCCCCAGCCTCGGCCATCACCGTTTTCTGGGTCATAACCTTCAATTCCTGTCCAGGTATAAATGTTGTTACCATTAACATATATTCTTGCCGACTGTAAAAAATTATCTCCAATTTTATCAACCGGCAGATTATAAGCTAACTCTAAATTTTTAAGTCGAACATAGGAAGCGTCCTGAAGCCAAAAATCTGAACCAGCCTGATTGCTATTGGAATCTATAAGTACACGAGGTTCACTGGCATCAGGATTGTCTGGCGTCCACCTGTCTAGATTATGTTCAAATGCCGGGCTTGTTCCTAAGAAGAATGGCCAATAAGCCTCTCCCCCGTAATATTGATTCACGTTAGTCGCACCTTGAAAAAGATACGAAAGTTGAAAGTTTTTATAAGTAAAATTCCCGTTGAGACCAAAAATAATTTCTGGAGTGTTAGAAGTCCCAATAAAAGTTCTATCTAGATCGTCAATAACACCATCATTGTTCAAATCGGCATATCGTATATCTCCGGGCGCTATATTGCCGGTTTGTGTAGCAGCATTATCAATTTCTTCCTGAGTTTGGAAAAGCCCTAAAGACACATATCCATATTGACCATATAAAGGACGGCCGGTTTGTCTAATTCTTGGATTCGACGTTTCAGGTTCATCAATAAATACAATCTCATTTCTAGCGTAGGTGAAATTGGCGTTCACCGTATATTTAAAGTCGTCATTAATTCTGTTTTGATGTCCAAGGACTGCTTCAAATCCTTTATTATCAATTCTGGAAAGATTTTCAACCGGAAGACCTACTCCTAACAAACTTGGAACAGTTAAATTCCTGCTTCCTAAAATATCAGTACGTTTGTCATAGAAGTAATCAAGACTTACCGATAGCATTCTATTCCAGAAATTTGCATCTACTCCAACATTAAACTTTTTCACAGTTTCCCAGGTGACATTTGGATTCGCCAAATTCCCTTCTACTATGGCTGGTTGAACATCCCCATTTCCGAAGACAGCATTACCAGACTGATTGAATGATTGAAGGTATAGGAACCTGGCCCCTCCAATACGGTCATTTCCTAAAACACCATAAGATGCTCTTAATTTTAGGAAATCAATCACTTCTGAATCCTCCAAAAAGGATTCTTTTGAGATAACATACCCTGCAGATCCCGAAGGGAAAAAGCCCCAACGCTGACCCGGTGCAAATTGCTCAGAAGCATCTGCGCGAAAACTTCCTTCCAAGATATATTTGTCATCAAAGGTATAGTTTAATCTTCCTACAACACCTCTTCTGGCACTCCTGCCAGAATAACCACTGTTAGTTCTGTTTGCAGCACCTCCAAAATTCAATTCATCAATGGCAAGGGTAAATTGATCTCTGTAAGCCGACATAAATTTCCATTTCTCTTCGGTTTGAGTGTAAAGCACAAGTGCTGAGATATCTGATTTACCAAATTCTTTATCGAAATTCAAGTGCGTTTCCAATGTAATTGACTGATAATCATTATGATCCTGATATAATTCTGTTTTTCCTATTGGTCCTTCGGTAAAAGTTCCATCGCTATTTCGACTATAGTTCGGAATTTGCGGGAATAGGAAATTCTTTTGATCCTGAAATGTTTTGTCATATGAGGCGATAGCCTTCAGCGTTAAACCATCTACAGGAAGCTGTTGAAGAAGTTGCATTCTACTTTTAAATGCCATGATTGCCCTATTTCTATAACCATTCTCTGGTAATGCTAGATATGCCGGACCACCGGAATAGGTGCCATTTGACCATATAGCGGGAATCTTATTGGGTCTTTCACTGGACAACCAACGAAAAAGTTCTGGAGCTGCTACGTTATTGGTTCTGTCGTCTCGACCAGAAAGATCAAAAGAGAGTTTTGTGGTCTTCGTTACGTTGGCATCAATATTAGATCTGAAATTGTACCGCTTAAAATTATTGGAAGGAACAATACCATCTTGATTTAAGAAACTTAGGGAAGTGGCATACTGAACTTTTTCTGAACCTCCATTGGCAGAAATACTATATTCCTGCATAGCTGCAGTACTTTTCAAAAAGTCGAACCAATTTACATCAGGGTGCGTATCAGGACTTGATCCAGACAGATATTTATCTAAATCTTCCTGTGTATAAAAGGGTTCATCTCCCTGGTTTACTAAAGCTTCATTGTATAATTTTGCATATTCATAAGATCCCAAATATTTAGGTTCATTGGTTCTTTCCTGAATTCCCAAATTAGTTGTAAAGCTAATTTGCATTCTTCCTTCCTTACCCCGTTTAGTTGTTACCAGTATCACGCCGTTTCCTCCACGAACTCCAAATACTGCTGCACTAGCTGCGTCTTTCAACACTGAAACTGATTCTACTTCGTTCGCATTAAGTTGCTCAAAATCACGATATCCTCTAATTATACCGTCTATCACAAATATTGGAGAGGCATTTCCAGTGGTTCCGATACCTCTAATATAAATATTAGAGTAGTCGTCACCTGGTGAACCAGACCTTTGAGTTGCAATAATTCCTGAAGTTTGACCAACCAATGCACTGGTCATGTTTGGAGCCGGGTTTTTCTCCATTTCTGTAGCTTCAATCTGCGATACAGCCCCAGGAATATTACTTCGTTTTTGTTCACCATACCCCACCACGACAACTTCATCGAGCTGGCCCATATCTTCTTCCATTGTGGCGTTTACAGAATTTTGCCCATCAATGGCAATTTCCTGTGACTTAAATCCAACAAATGAAAAAACTAAAATAGCATCGTTCTCAGAGACGGTAAGTTCATAATTTCCATCAAAATCGGTAACTGTACCATTCTGAGTACCTTTTACCATTACGGTTACTCCAGGAAGTGGCATTTGATCATTTTCGGAAACCACAGTTCCAGTAATGGTCTGCTGAATATCCTTCAATGAAGAATTTGGCTTGGCGGAAATGGGAAACCATGAAAGTGCGATAATTAAAAAAGGTAGAATGGTTTTCCTCTTTTTTAATTTAGTAAGAATAAATCCCCCCATAAATTTGGTTTTAGTTAGTAGTTAGTTTTTAAAAATTTAAAAATATTTAACACTTGATCGCTTATCTCATGATTAAACTCTCCACTATTTTAAACTTGAAAATAGAGTGAACAGGAATCAATTTTGATAATTATTATAAGTGTTAATCAAACAATTAAAAATCGAATATATAAAAAATTCTTAATTCTAACAGATTATTTTGGGCTTTTACAGGTTTTTTTATTTAAAATTTTCAAAATGACAATTCAATTACTAAATTAAAAACAATTATTTAAATGTATAATTCACATTAATAATTACCTCAAATGAGAAAACTTTACAGCTATTGGAAATACCTTCTAACTTTAAATGTTATAATATTCTTAAATCTAAAATTGCGAGCTCAAAGCAATCTTATCTCGGAAATAGAAATTAACGATTCCGTGATTTACCAAACTATTGATAATTTTGGTGCTTCAGATGCATGGTCTATTCAGTATGTTGGACTATGGCCTAATGCCAAAAAACAACAAATTGCAAAATTGCTTTTTAGCAAAGATTTTGATGATACTGGCAAAGCGCTTGGGATAGGTTTATCTCTATGGCGCATAAATTTAGGGGGAGGAAGTTTTGAACAAGGTGACAATAGTCATATCCAAGATGAATGGCATCGTGGTAGATCCTTTTTAAAATTAGATGGCACTCACGACTGGAGTGCTCTGAGAGGGCAGATCTGGATGGCCAGTGCTGCTAAAAGTTTCCACGTGAAAGATTTACTTCTTTTCACAAATTCCCCTCATGTAAATTTTACCCGGAATGGTATTGCACACGCTTCAAAACCGAATAGGTCGAATCTGTCAGAAACCCACTATCAAAATTTTGCACAATATCTGGCCGATGCTATTCAAGGTTTCAAATCACTTGGCTTGCAAATAACTTATCTTAGTCCATTCAATGAACCTCAATGGGACTGGATTGATTCCAAACAGGAAGGAACATCCTACAAAAACCAGGAAATTGCAAAGATTACGAGAAAAATTAATGACGAATTTGAAGATCGTAATATATCAACGCTTATTGACATTCCGGAAGCGGCTCAGCTAAATTTTCTCTACCAGAGCTCACAAAAAAAACCAGCTAATCAAATTTTTAGTTTTTTTAATGAGAACTCTGACTACTATTTAGGCGATCTTGAAAATATCAGCCACAAGGTTTCTGGTCATAGTTATTTTACAACTTCTCCTGCTATCAAACTTTTGGGAACGCGCCAAAATTTAAAGGATACTCTTGATAACTATCCCGATTTAAAGTTTTGGATGTCTGAGTATTGTATTTTGGGAGATAATTATGGTGAAATAATTGGTAACGGCCGAGATCTGGGCATCGAACCAGCGCTATATATGGCAAAGGTTATTCATAACGACCTTACCGTTGCGAATGCTTCAGCATGGCATTGGTGGCTCGCTGTATCGCCTTATGATTATAAAGATGGTCTTATTTATATTGATAAAAATAAAACAGACGGTAAATTTTACGAGAGTAAATTACTATGGACACTGGGAAATTTTAGTAGGTTTATACGACCGGGATATTATAGAATTCAGGTAAAAAGCAATGATGAAAACTTATTAGTATCAGGTTATTCTAACGGCGCAGAAAAGGTTATCGTAGTAATAAATTCAGAAAGCCAAACCCAAAAATTACGATTTTTAAATATGTCGCCCAATTTTCAACCTAAGACATATATTACTTCTACTTCTAGCAACCTTAGCTTGCATGATATACAAGAAAAAGACTATTTCATTCTACCTGAAAGATCAATCACCACATTCTTAATTCAATAAGACTACAGTAGTTTTAAAACTAATTTTCATATATCTGTATTTAAATGTATTTTACACACCTATTAAATTCAAATATCCTAATTTTTATGTCTTTCGGATATGATTTTATAAATATCACAAAATGAAAAAAACACTTTTAGTAGTCCTCAGCTTTTTAGGATCCCTAGCCCTTAAAGCGCAGCAATCGCCAAACGAATGGGAAGATCCATCGGTGGTGGATAGAAATAAAGAAGCGGCCCATGCCCAGTTCGTACTTTATCAAAATGCGGAAACTGCTAAAAACGGAAACAAAAAGTCCTCTTCCTATTATAAAGATTTGAATGGAACCTGGAAATTCAATATTGTAAAAAAACCTTCAGAAAGACCGGAAGATTTTTACAAAACCGATCTGGATGACAGTAATTGGAGCGACATTAAGGTGCCTTCAAACTGGGAAACAGAAGGTTTCGACATACCAATTTATACGAATGTCACCTACCCTTTTGAAAAAAATCCTCCTTTTATCCAGGAAGGTTACAACCCGGTTGGGAGCTATCGCAGAACTTTTAGTGTTCCTGAAAACTGGGACGACAAAGAAATTATCCTTCACTTTGGTTCGATTTCCGGATACGCGAGAATCTTTGTAAACGGAAAGGAAGCAGGTATGACAAAAGCTTCCAAAACTCAGGCAGAATTTGACATTACTTCCCTACTCCAAAAGGGTGAAAATCTGCTGGCAGTCCAGGTTTTTAGATGGCATGATGGAAGTTATTTAGAAGATCAAGATTTCTGGAGATTAAGCGGGATTGAGCGCGATGTGTACCTCCAGGCGATGCCAAAAACAACAATTTGGGATTATTTCATCAAAAGCGGACTGACCAATAATTATCAGGATGGTGACCTGAACTTATCAGTAGATCTTAGAAAGTTTGAAGATTCAAAGATCAAGAAACCTTCAGTAAAAGTAGAATTGTTCTCACCTAGTGGTGAAAGCATTTATTCCGAAGAAAAAGAAAAAATTGATCCTTCGCAGTCAATCAAATTTCAGAAGCAGCTGGCAGGGATCAAAAGATGGAGCTCAGAAGATCCGAATCTCTATTCTTATACCATAACTATTTCTGATAAGAAAGGAAACGAACTTGCCGCGCTTTCTGGCAAAACAGGCTTTAGAGATGTACTTATCGAAAATTCACAGTTAAAGGTGAATGGTAAGCCTGTAACGGTACACGGGGTAAACCTACACGAACACCACGGCACCAAAGGGCATGTACCAGATCGTGAGACGATGATCAAGGATATCCAGATCATGAAACAGAATAATATCAATGCGATAAGAATGAGTCATTATCCACACGGAATCGAGCTTTACGAGCTTGCCGATAAATATGGAATGTATGTGGTGGATGAAGCGAATATCGAAACGCACGCTATGGGCGCGGAATTACAAGGTAATTTTGACAAATCCAAACATCCTGCTTACCTGAAAGAATGGGCCCCTGCTCATCGAGATCGCATAAAAAGAATGCTGGAAAGGGACAAAAACCATACTTCAATCATTCTTTGGTCAATGGGTAATGAGTGCGGAAATGGACCCGTTTTTCACGAGATGTACGACTGGATCAAAGAACGTGATACCACTCGCTACGTTAGCTTTGAACAGGCGGGACAGGATATCGATACGGATATTGTAGCGCCAATGTATCCTCCTATCTCTTATATGAAGGAATACGCAAATGATGATTCTCAAAAACGCCCTTTTATAATGTGTGAATATTCACATGCCATGGGGAACAGTAGTGGTAATTTCCAGGAATACTGGGATATCATTCACAACAGCGACCACATGCAGGGTGGATTCATTTGGGACTGGGTAGACCAGGGATTAAAAGCGGAAACCAAAGACGGTAAAATGTTTTGGGCTTATGGAGGAGATCTTGGAGGAGAAAATCTTCAAAATGACCAGAATTTCAACGCGAACGGACTTGTTGATGCGGCCAGAAAACCTCATCCAGCTCTTTACGAAGTGAAAAAAGTATATCAGAATATCGATTTTAAACTTAAGGATTCGAAATTGACAATTAAGAATCGTTTTAATTTCACCGATCTGGACAAATATCAATTCAAATGGTTGTTGTTTGCTGACGGAAAAAAAGTAGATGAGCAAGATTTTAAAGTTTCAGTAGCGCCTAAAGAAGAAAAATCCATTCAGCTAGAATTACCAGAAATGCAAAATGCCGAATACTTTCTGAATGTTTACGCACTTACAAAAACTGCTTCTGATCTAGTTCCTGCCAATCATGAGATCGCGAGAGAACAGTTTCATATTGGAGACCTGGACTTTTTTGCAATTTCGGAAGATGTGGAAGGCCAACTTCAGTTTAAAAATACCAAAGACAGTATTACTTTCTCAGCTGCCAATGTGGAAGGTGTCTTTAACCTGAAAACGGGAACCCTTACCTCCTATCACTTAAAAGGAAAAGAAAACGTGGTTGCTCATTATCCGGAACCCTACTTCTGGAGAGCTCCCACAGATAATGATTTTGGTAACCACATGCCTCGGGATCTGGCATTCTGGAAAGATGCTACTAAGAATAAAAGGGCAGAAAAAGTAACAGTTGGTAAAGAAACTGCGGAAGGTCTTCCGATAACTGTTTCTTACAAATTATCTGATACTATAGCAGTGCCTTATGAAGTTGAATACCTTATCCAGCCAAACGGAAAGATCAAAATTTCTGCAAACATTGACATGACCGGAAAAGATCTCCCGGAATTGCCAAGATTTGGAATGCGCATGCAACTTCCAGAAGAGTTTGAAAACCTAAAATATTATGGCCGCGGACCATGGGAAAATTTTTCCGATAGAAAAAGTGCTTCTTTTATTGGAATTTATGAGGACAAGGTGGACAACCAATATACCTGGACGTACATTCGCCCCCAGGAATCCGGCTATAGAACTGATGTTCGCTGGTTCGAGCTTTCAAATGGCAATGAAACGATCCAGATAAAAGGTTCACAACCAATCGGTTTTAGCGCGATGAACATTTCCACGGAACAACTTGATCCTGGAATGAATAAAGCCCAAAGACACCCTACAGATTTGGAACCTCAGGATACCGTTTTTCTTCACATCGATCTAAAACAACGCGGTTTGGGTGGTGATAACAGCTGGGGAATGCTCCCACACGATCAGTATCGCCTGCTGGACGATCAGTATGAATATAATTATACGCTGTCATTAAAAGACTAATATCATGAAAACTGTAAAATGCTTTTTTATATTTCTGGTAATAGGTCCCACCCTTGCTTTTGCCCAAAAACAAGAAGTTCGGGATAGCATTTTACTGGATTCCATCAGGCTTAGCGATCCCTTTATCCTTGCAGACAAACCCTCCAAAACCTATTATATGACTGGGACCGGGGGAAAACTCTGGAAAAGTAAAGATCTGGCTTACTGGACCGGTCCTTTTAATATTGTGGAACATGACACCGCTTCCTGGATGGGAAAAGATCCTATGATCTGGGCTGCTGAAATACATCAGTATAAGGATCAATATTATTATTTTGCGACTTTCACGAATCAGGAAGTCTTTATTGATACTGTAAAAGGAAGACCCATCAATAGAAGAGCAAGCCATGTTCTGGTAAGTGACAAGCCAGATGGCCCCTATAAACCTATGGCCGACACGACTTATCTTCCTCCTGAAAAACCAACGCTGGACGGAACATTATGGGTGAGCAATGATCATACACCATATATGATCTACTGCCATGAATGGCTTCAGAATCTTGATGGTACAATGGAGAAAATCGAGCTGAAACCCGACCTCAGCGGATCGATTGGAGAAGGAGAGATTCTCTTCAGGGCAAGTGATTCACCGTGGAGCCGTGATAAGCGTGATGGCAAGATCATGCCCAATATGGTAACAGATGGTCCTTTCGTATTTCGAACTCAAACGGGAAAACTGGGGATGCTATGGACTAGCTGGATATACGGAGATTATACGCAGGGAATTGCCTATTCTGAAAGCGGTACGATCGACGGACCGTGGATTCAAGAAAAAGAACCGATCACACCTCCAAATTACGGCCACGGAATGTTATTTAAAACATTTGACGGACAGCTGCTAATGTCTCTGCACAGTCATCGCGTAGGAGCTAATGGAAATTATATTCGGCATCCAAAATTATTTAGAGTAGACGATTCAGGGGATAAGATTATTGTAGGTAAGCCTTTCAATCCATAAGTTGAATCACACAATCCTTTAAATTGAAAAAACAATTATTACTAATATTTTGCATCCTTATCTGTTCCTGCTCAGGGATTAAGATCAGGACTTCTGAGGTAGGACCAGGATGGGCAAAGAATTCCATCAATACGGTCATATTCCGGCAGAGTGCGATCACTTCCGATCAGCAATACCAGTTTACGGCTTATTACGATAATGATTCCTATCTCGTACTTGCCAGAAGAGAAGTTGGCAGTTCCAAATGGAAGATTCAGAAAACACAATATCAGGGAAATACCAAAGATGCGCATAATGCGATTAGTATTGCGCTTGATGGTGACGGCTTTTTACATGTTAGCTGGGATCATCACGATTCGAACTTAAAATATGCCGTAAGCAAACAACCCCTTAGTTTGAAATTGGGTGAAATGCAAAGCATGACCGGCAAACAGGAAAGCAAAGTTTCCTATCCGCAGTTTTATAATTTTTCAGATGGTGATCTGCTTTTCATGTACCGCTCAGGGCAGTCGGGAAAAGGAAGCCTGGTGCTCAATTATTTCAATAATGAAACGCGTAAATGGAAGCAAATTCAGAACAATTTGATAGATGGCGAAGGAGAGCGAAATGCTTACTGGCAGGCATCAGTTGATAAGAAAAATAGGATCCATCTTTCCTGGACCTGGCGTGAAACATGGGATGTTTCAACCAATCATGATATTGCCTACGCAGTATCTTCAGATAAAGGAAAAACCTGGAAAAAATCATCTGGTGAAACCTATACTCTTCCTATCAACCAGTCTTCCGCAGAAATAGCGTGGGAAATCCCGCAAAAACAAAACCTGATCAACCAAACCTCGATGACCGTGAATGATAAAGGTTTACCATTTATTAGCAGTTACTGGGAGGAAGGTGACCAGACCCAATTTCAGATCGTCTATTTTCAGGACGGAAAATGGAAAAAAGAAATAACTGATTTCAGGAATAGCACCTTTGACCTGGGAGGTGGCGGCACCAAAAGCATTCCCATTTCCAGGCCTGAAATACTGGTTACCGGTGGTATCATTTACCTGGTGTATCGCGATGCCGAAAGAAACAACAGGATCTCATTGGCTTATAAAAAATACGGAATGACGACCGATTGGAAGGTGAAAGACCTTACCTCCTATTCGGTTGGCCAATGGGAACCAAATTATGACCGCAGGGTATTTAAATCGAATAAGGAATTACACCTTTTCGTTCAGAATGTAAAACAGGAAGATGCCGAAGGACTTTCAGATACCGAACCCACCATGATCAAGATCGTTGAATTAACCAAACTGCCTAAAAAATAATGTATATGAGAATATTGCAATTATTCCTCTTCCTAGTTTTCCCTTTCAGCTTACTGGCACAGGATAACCTCATCATCAATACGGCTAACCGCCAAACTCAATCGCTCAACGGGAAATGGCATTACATTATCGATCCTTACGAAACAGGCTTTTATAATTACCGATTTAAAGAAAAAAACGCTGACGATCCGGAGGCCTACTGGAATAACCCGGTTATAAAAAATGCATCAGACCGAAAGGAGCACGGGTACAGCGATAACTATACGTTGAATGTACCCGGAGACTGGAATTCTCAGGCCGAAGTTTTTAAATATTACGAAGGCACTGTTTGGTACCAGCGGGAATTCGATGTTTCTAGTGTGGCTGCAAATAACAGGTATTTCCTGTATTTCGGAGCGGTCAATTATGAAGCACAGGTTTATCTCAACGGCGAAAAACTGGGAATGCACAAAGGTGGTTTTACACCCTTCAATTTTGAAATACCGAAGCAACTGCTCAAAGAAAAAGAAAATTTCCTCGTGGTGAAAGTAGACAATAAAAGACATCCTGATGAAATCCCCACAGTGAATACCGACTGGTGGAATTATGGTGGCATTACTCGGGATGTAAAATTAATTTCCACGCCTGAAACGTTTGTTCAACAATATGCTATTCAGCTGAAACAGGAACAGGACATTGAACAAGCTAAAAAGAAAAAAAGCTTTGAGATCTCGGGAAACCTGAAATTCAATCATTCTACCAGCGGTTCAGTAAATATCCAGATCCCGGAATTGAAAATCAATAAAAAACTAGCCATTGATGGCCGGGAAGTAAGCTTCAATCTTACTGCCAGAAAACTGCAATTATGGTCTCCTGAAAAGCCCAAACTATATGATGTACAAATCGTTTTTGAAGGAAATACACTTTCCGATAAGATCGGCTTCAGAAAGATCGAAGTTTCCGGAAAAGATATTTTACTGAATGGCGAAAAGCTGTTTTTAAGAGGAATCTGCCTTCATGAAGAAATTCCGCAAGAAGCCCGAAGAGCAAAAAATGAAACAGACGCAGCCCAATTATTTGGATGGGTGAAAGACCTGAATGCCAATATGGTTCGCCTGGCGCACTACCCGCATAACGAATACATGACCCGAATGGCCGATTCGCTAGGCGTTCTGGTATGGTCTGAAATTCCGGTTTACTGGACTATCAATTTTAAGAATGATTCCGTTTATCAAAAAGCCGAAAAACAGCTGGAAGAAATGATCATTAGGGACCGGAATAAGGCTTCGGTGATCATCTGGTCTGTGGGAAATGAAACCCCGGTGAGTGAAGCGCGGACCAATTTCATGCATAATCTTATAAAAAAGACCAAGGTGATGGATCAAACAAGACTCGTTTCGGCCGCTTTGGAGGTACACTACAATCGTGAAGAAAACTTTATTGACGATCCCCTTGGAGCATATACAGATGTGGTTTCCGTAAATGAATATTTAGGCTGGTATGGGGATCTGCCTGGAGCCAAAGCTCAGGCCAAATGGGGTGTAGCCTATGACAAGCCGCTTTTAATCAGTGAAACCGGCGCCGGGGCAAAAGGCGGATATCACGGAGAAAAGGAACAACGCTGGACGGAAGAATTCCAGGAATGGTATTATGAAGAAACCATCAAAATGATGCAGCAGATGCCGGAAAATTTTTCTGGTATGATGCCGTGGATCCTTGCAGATTTTCGATCTCCCAAAAGGAACAATCCGCAATTTCAGGATGGCTGGAACCGTAAAGGCCTAATCGACGATAAGGGGAACAAGAAAAAGGCCTTTTTCACTTTGAAAGAATATTATGAAAACATGGAAACTCAGTATGAGTAATAAACTGCTGATTTTACTATTCTTTGGAATGCCTTTCCTGGTTTGTGGCCAGAATCCCGAAAATCAAGAATTCCCTTCCCATTCCCGCGAATTTTATGTGGCTTCGCTGGTGAGGATCGCCGATCCTTTACTTTCTGCCATCAGCAAAGATCAACTAAAGTTGCAGATGCCGGTGGAACGTTCGCCCAGTGCCTGGGACGATCGAACTCATGTCACGTACCTGGAAGGCTTTGGACGCTTACTTTCCGGGATGGCTCCCTGGCTGGAATTGGGGCCTGATGATTCTTCAGAAGGAAAACTTCGGAAAAAATATCTTGAAATGGCCAGAAAAGGCATTACCAATGCCACCAATCCTGAAGCGGCCGATTATATGAACTTCACGGAAGATCGCCAGCCCCTGGTAGATGCCGCTTTTCTGGCGCAGGCATTATTACGCGCCCCAACCCAATTATGGGACCCGCTTCCTGCTGAAACCAAGCAGCAGGTGACCAAATCCCTGAAAGCTACGAGGAGTATTGAACCGTATTATAGCAACTGGTTATTGTTCAGTTCCATGATTGAAGCCGCATTATTAAAATTTGATGATTCGGCAGATGATTTCAGGTTGCAGCAACCCATTCGAAAGCATATGGAATGGTATTTAGGCGATGGAATGTATGGCGATGGTCCTGATTTTCACTGGGACTATTACAACAGTTTTGTCATTCAGCCGATGCTTCTGGACATTCTCAAAACAATGAATGAGGCAGGCCTGAAACACGAAGAGGAATATGAAGCTGTACTGAACCGGGCAAAACGCTATGCTGAGATCCAGGAAAGACTGATCTCTCCGGAAGGAACCTATCCGCCTATTGGCCGCTCACTGGCGTACAGGTTTGGTGCATTCCAGTTGCTTTCTCAAATTGCCCTTTGGGAAGAACTTCCAGAAGAACTGGAACCGTCACAGGTTCGGGGAGCACTTCAGAAAGTCATTTTTAATCAGCTGAATACTCCAGGGACTTTTGATGAAAATGGCTGGCTTCAAATTGGCTTTTTTGGCCACCAGCCTAGTATTGGAGAAGGTTATATCTCCACCGGTTCGCTGTACCTGTGTTCCGAAGCATTCTTAGTCCTCGGATTGCCCGAAAATAATCGATTCTGGACCGATGAAGCCAAACCATGGACTCAGAAAAAGATCTGGAACGGACAAAATATACCAATCGATAAAGCCGAAAAATAGAAAATATGTATCACCTTATTATCCGAAATAGCCTGCCGCTTGTAACTTTACTGCTTCTTTCCTGCAACTTCAGTAATAAGAAAATGAGTGAAACGCCAAACGATGAAAAACATTTTCCGCCAAAAGCCGACAGTGTTCTGAACATCATCAACCTGGTGAACGATCACTGGCAAAATTCGCATCCAGAACCAGACCGGGCTTTCTGGCATCCGGCTGCTTATCATACGGGAAATATCGAAGCTTATAAGGTTACCGGAAACGAACGATTTTTGGAATACTCAAAAAAATGGGCTGAGCATAATAACTGGAAAGGAGCCACTTCAGATGATCGTTCAAACTGGAAATATCATTATGGCGAAACTCCGGAACATGTGCTTTTTGGGGACTGGCAGATCGCTTTTCAGACTTATGCGGATATCTATACTTTAGAAGGTTCAGAAGATTCCACGAAGATCGCGCGTGCCCGTGAAGTAATGGAATACCAGATGAGCACTCCACAAGAAGATTATTGGTGGTGGGCAGACGGGCTGTATATGGTCATGCCGGTAATGACGAAACTTTATAAAATTACGGGTAATGAACATTACCTGGATAAACTTTACGAATACTTCCAATACGCTAATTCCATCATGTACGATGAGCAGGCAGGTCTCTATTATCGTGATGCCAAATACGTGTTCCCGCAGCATAAGAGCCTGAATGGCAAAAAGGATTTCTGGGCACGTGGTGACGGATGGGTTTTCGCGGGTCTGGCCAAGGTTTTGCAGGACCTTCCGGAGGATTATGAACACCGTGCCTTTTTTGAAGAAAGGTTTAAAGATATGGCTGAAGCCTTAAAGAATGCGCAACAAAATGCAGGTTACTGGACCCGGAGTATTCTCGACCCGGAGCACGCCCCCGGTCCTGAAACCAGCGGAACAGCCTTCTTCACCTATGGATTTCTTTGGGGAATGAACAACGGGGTTCTCAGTAAAGAAACCTACCAGCCTGTTGTTGAAAAATCCTGGCAGTATTTGAACAAGGTGGCCTTGCAGGAAAATGGTGAAATTGGTTATGTACAGCCAATTGGGGAAAAAGCGATTCCCGGGCAGATCGTAGACAAAAATTCTACGGCCGATTTTGGTGTTGGAGCCTACTTATTAGCAGCTTCGGAAATGTATCGGTTTGCTCAAAAACAGCAATAAATGGTAATTGCTACTGAATTCCTTCCAAAGTAGGGATTGTTTCCAGAATTTTACCAGAATCATCGAAATGCAGTTCGTCCATGCAGACTTCCCGATTGAAGCCTGCAGCATCTCCCATTTCAATTCCTTTTGGCCTGGTAAAACGGTGATATACGATGTACCACTCGTCTGTTCCGGTTTTATTAATTACTGAATTATGCCCGGTTCCATAGATCTGTTGCTGGTCATTCCTTTTAATCACAAGGTTATTCTCCGGGATTTCCAAAGGTCCCAGCGGAGAATTAGCAGTGGCATAACGCACCCGGTAATTTGGACTTCGGGTGTCATCTTCAGACCACAGGAAATAATATTTCCCATTTCGAAAAAACACTTCAGTTCCTTCTCTAAAAGTCTCATCTGGCGTGAGTACCTTGATGGTTTCCGGTTTGATATGTTGCATATCTGAAGTCAGTTCCGCAGCCGCCATATAACCATTACCCCAGTAGAGGTAGCTCTTACCTGAATTTGGATCGGTAAACACATCCGGGTCGATCTCCTGTCCGCCTTTCACCCCGGCAGGCTTAAAGTCGATCAATGGTTCACCACTATCTTTAAAAGGTCCCGTAGGATCGCTCGCCACAGCTACTCCAATTTTCTGGGCAGCTGTGAAATAGTAGAAATACTGGTATTCTCCATCGATTTTCTTTTCAGCCATTGCAGGAGCCCAGGCATTGCGATCGGCCCAGCTAACGTTGGTCTTCAGGTTCAGGATCGTATCTTCTTTTTTCCAGTTGATGAGATCTTCCGAAGAAAAGGTTCGGAAGTATGTTCCACTCCAACCGGTGAAACCGTCACTGGTAGGATACAGATAGTATTTACTGGTTTTATTAGAGTATAGAATTTCGGGATCGGCATAGTACCCATCTACGATCGGGTTGTTATTGACCGCCACATGAACTTCATAGGTTTTATCTGAATTAATAGTATATTTTACGGGGCCATTCGTAAAATCCTGAGGTCCGCCTGGTTCGATGCTTTTCGTTTGAGCCAGCCTAAAAGAAGGTTCAAAACTGGAAATATCGGTACCTGGCTTTACCGGAATGAAAACCGTCTTATTTTCTTCATCCACCACCATGTTGGGACAACGTACATTTTCGCCTTGTACGCCGATAATACCCGGAATATTTTTGGATGGAAAATTCTGAAGAAGGCGGCTGGTTTCTTCCTCAGTAATAGGAATGACGGTTCCGTGCCTTGGATGAAAATTCATGGAAATCTGTTCATCTACCACTTTAAAATTCTGAAGATCGTTACTCTCGGCAAATTGATATTCGCCATCGCGATACACGTCATACATGAGAATGTATTGATCAGAGCCAATGAGTTTAAAAACTCCCGATCCTTCAACGGCTTTATCAGTCTGGTCCACATTCCCAGGAAGCGCTTGATAACCAGAGGTAAGACTATTTGAAATGGCTACTTTAATCCCTTTATCATCGGTCCCTTCCGTCTTATAAAAAAGGTGATATTTCCCGTCTTTTAAAATGATATCTCCATCGATCGTCGCTTTCTCATTAGGACTGAAAAACAGCTGTTTCGGGGCTGTTTCCAGTGCCGTGAAATCCTGATTGGTATAAGCATAATAGATCTTATCGTAGCCGCCTGGCTGAAGCATGGAAAAATACACCATGAACTTACCTGAGTGCTCATCGTAAATCGTTTGTGGTGCCCAAACGCGGTTTACATCTGAAAATTCCTGAGGAAAACTGCGGGTAATGTCTATCACACTGGATTTCCAGTTTATTAGGTCATTAGACTTCAAAAGAATCATAGCCGTGTTATTCCATCCCATTTCCGAAGTTTTCAAATCGGTCAACACCATATAAAACTGATCATCTGGACCTCGCAGGATATGTGGATCGCGCACGCCTCCAGTACTGCTGATCGATCGATTATCCAGAATGGCTTTATCATCGTTCAATGCGTAGTAATTGTAACCATCTGAACTAATCGCATAATGCACGGCCTCTTCCCCATCGCCATTCCCGGTAAAATAGGCGAACAGATAATTGGAGAATTCAGGAGTTTCATTTTTGGTTCCCGCACATGACTGGAATAAAAAGGTAGTGAACACTAGCAAAAAGCCAATTCTAAACAAAGATTTCATATTTATGGAATTTGTAGGAAGATAAGACTTTTTATTAAACGTACTAAATACATTTAATAAAAATCACTGAGAGGTCAGCATAAAAAAACCCTAACAACTTTAGTTATTAGGGTTTTTTGTGACCTCGCCAGGATTCAAACCTGGAACCTTCTGAGCCGTAATCAGATGCGCTATTCAGTTGCGCCACGAGGCCAGTTTTTCAGTTGCTCTGTGTCTTACAAAGCGGGTGCAAATATATTGTTTATTTTAAAAACTGAAAAGTTTCCGGAAAAAAAATCTGAATTAAATTATTTCAGCGCTAAGTCCCGCGTCCAACAGCTTGGAACACCTCGGCTTCAAATCATCATAAGGCCCGGTTTTTACCGTACATTTTCCTTTATAATGAACTAATATGGAACATTGTTCTGCCTGTTCCGGAGTATGATCACAGGCATAGATCAGCGTCTCGATAACATGGTCAAAAGTATTGTAATCGTCATTATAGAGAACGATCTCATTCTCTCTTTCCTTTTGGGTCTTGAGATCAACTTCTTCAAGTAATTCTTCTTTCGTGCTCATCTTCAATTATTTTCTCATGTAATTCGCGGCAAAGATACAACTATTCATAAAAACCTCAGCGTGAAAACTTTGCAGCCACCCAGTTGCTACGTTCCAGATGTTCCACGAATTTCAGATCCAATTTTTCACAGGTTTTCTGGATCACCGGAAGGTCTTCAGAATAAAATCCGCTGAGGAAAATACTTCCGTTCTCATTCAGGCATTGAATGTATTCAGGAAGGTCCCTTAATAAAATATTCCTATTGATATTGGCCAGAATCATGTCGTAACTTCTACTCTCATTGAGTAATTCCGCACCACCTTCTTCCACCTGGATATGGTCACACTCATTTTTCGCCACATTCTCGAGGGTATTGAGATAACACCAGTTATCGATATCGATGGCGTCAATGCGCTTAGCGCCTTTCATAGCAGCTAATATTGCGAGCACACCGGTGCCACAACCCATATCTAAAACACGCTTTCCTTCCCAGTCATTTTTCAGAATATGCTGGATCACCATGTGCGTTGTCGCGTGGTGCCCGGTACCGAAAGACATTTTCGGCTCGATCACTATATCAAATTCCACTTCCGGCTTCGGATGGAATGGTGCACGCACGCTGCAAATATCATCAACCAGAATAGGAGTGAAATTCTTTTCCCACTCCTCGTTCCAGTTAATTCTTTCAATTTCCTTCTGTTCGTAGGTGATCTTGACTTCTTCAGATTGCAGAATGTGTACATTCGTGAGCAGGTCGTCTTCATATTCCTCTACCGGAATATAGGCCGTCACTCCGTCTTCGTTTTCTACAAAACTCTCAAAGCCCAGGTAACCCAATTCCGCGATCAGGATCTCGGAAGCTGGTTGCAAAGGCTCAATCTGAAAGTCAAATTCCAGGTAATTCCCCGACATTAAAATGCGTTTACAATTTCCACAAAATCTACCGCCTTGAGGCTGGCACCACCAATAAGACCACCATCTACATCTTCCTTGGCAAAGATCTCCTGTGCATTGCCAGGCTTCACACTTCCGCCGTAAAGAATCGATGTTTTATCTGCCGTTTCCTTGCCCACGTTTTTCTCGATCAGCGTACGGATGTGCTTGTGCATTTCCTGCGCCTGCTCCGGGCTTGCTGTTTCACCAGTCCCAATTGCCCAAACCGGTTCATAGGCAAGAATGAGCTTTTCCCAGGCACTTTTTGGCAAGTTGAACAAGCTTTCTTTTAACTGCGTTTCCACCAGCTCAAAATGTTTTTCACTTTTACGATCTTCCAGTTCTTCACCGAAACAGAAAATGACGGTCATGTCCTGCTCGATGGCTGATTTTACCTTCTTTTCCAGCAATTCGTTCGTTTCCGCGTAGTAAGCTCGTCGCTCACTGTGCCCAAGAATTACCGTTTTTACCCCAACGCTCTTCAGCATTTTAGCCGAAATTTCGCCGGTATAGGCCCCGCTTTCATGCTCGCTCATGTTCTGGGCAGCCACAACCACGGGAGTGTCTTTCAATGCTTTAAATACAGGATATAAATTCGTAAACGGAGGCGCTACCATCACGGTCGCTTCCGGTTCCTTCACCATCTGAAGCTTCAGTTTGGTAACCAGTTCTTCGGCTTCCGCAAGATCCATGTTCATTTTCCAGTTTCCTGCTACAATTTTTTCTCTCATAATTTTTGGTTTCAGTAGTTGATTTTATTCCTGTGCTACAAATATAAAAAATGGCCCGCAGCTATTTCCTAAAGCCGAGCCAAAGAATAGCGATTTATCTGATTTTACAATTCTATTTCCGAAGAATCTGACCAGTGTTTTTTCTGGCTGATCGTCCCATTGTTCAGTATCAAAATACCGGGATTTGCCCGAACTATGGTCTTAAGCGCTGTTTCGTCTACCTGGTAAAAATCGAGGTCTACACCTGTTTCCTTTTTCAAAGTTTGCTGAAGTCGTTCCCCGGAAGCCGTAAGCCCCACGATCATATAATCTTTGGTCTTTGCCTCACTAATCAGGTTTTTGATGCCTGCGTAGCCTTCCAGTTCGGTGGATCGGATGTTATAAGCCACGATCAGCAGCACTTTTTCAGCGTTCAGCACCTCCTCAGTAATATCTCCATCAGGACCTTCGATCACAAAATCGTGGATAGGCGCAATCATCTCTGCTCCTTCCTGGGAGGTTTCGACGCCTATGAATTCCCCATCAACCTGCGGATAGGCACCGGTATTTTCGATAACCTGCTCTTCCCCATCAATCTTGAATTTCCAGCGATAGGTCACTTCCGCAGTTTCCGGTAATTGCATTTGCTCCGGAATGTTATTCCCAATCTTATACGCCCGAAAATCGATAAGTGGCAAGTGCATTAAAACATAATAACAAAACGCAAAACACGCGAAAAAAGAAGCAAATATGATCCAGCGATGGGAAGCCGGTGCGAATAACGGACTAATATATTTCCTATTAAAAAAGAGGATCAGGATCAACACCAGCAGAATCACATCTTTATAAAAAGACTGCCAGGGAGTTAGCGGGATGGCATCCCCAAAACAACCACAATCTGTCACCTTATTGAAATAAGCTGAATAAAAGGTGAGAAACGTGAAGAACACGATCATGATGAGCAAACTCCAGGTTGTGAATTTGGGAGAATAACCAATGAGAAGCATAATTCCCAGCACCAGTTCATAGATCACAATCACAATCGCAATTATGAGCGCGAACGGAATTAAAACCGGAATGTCCAGCACCTGTTCGCTGAAGTATTCCTGAAGTTTATACGAAAAACCCAGCGGATCATTCAGTTTTACAAATCCTGAAAAAATAAAAAGTATTCCAACCAGCACCCTGGCTATTCCGGTAATTGCCTTCATCTTAATTTTTTAAACGGTTTTGGCTTCTTCAGCTTCCTGGATATGGATCATCGCGAAAACCGAATAATTGATCATGTCCTGGTAATTGGCATCGATCCCCTCACTTACCAGGGTTTTGCCTTTATTGTCTTCTATTTGCTTCACCCGCAATAATTTCTGAATAATCAGATCGGTAAGGGAACTTACGCGCATATCCCGCCAGGCCTCGCCATAATCATGGTTTTTATCCATCATTAATTGCTTGGTTTCCGCAATTTTATCGTTGTACAGTTGCGTAGCTTCATCTGCGGAAAGGTCTGGCTGCTCGGCTATTCCCTTCTCCAACTGGATCAGCGCCATGATCGAATAATTAATGATGCCGATAAATTCTGATTTTTCGTCCTCATCAACTTTTCGCACCTCATTTTCCTGAAGCCTTCTTATTCTCTGGGCTTTGATGAAAATCTGGTCAGTAAGCGACGGCAGGCGTAAAATTCGCCAAGCACAGCCGTAATCCTTCATTTTATTGGTAAAAAGCGAGCGGCACACTTCAATGACCGCATCGTATTGTTTGGAAGTATCCTGCATGAATAGCACTAATTTCCGTAAATTTCGGGCAAATATTTCAGATAGTCAAAGTTATTTAAAGCCGCTATTTCATGTACATCAATTGCAAGGGCGAGTTAATCGATCTTTCCACTCCCAGGGTTATGGGAATCATCAATATCACCCCCGATTCTTTTTTCAGCGGAAGCCGGGCTCAGACCAATTCCGATATTTTGAAAAAAGCCGAACGAATGCTGAAGGAGGGTGCGACCTTCCTGGATCTCGGCGCCTACAGCAGCCGTCCCGGGGCCACTGATATTTCCGAAGAAGAGGAAATCAACCGACTCCTTCCCGCAATTGAAGTTATTCTGAAAGAATTTCCGGAAGCTTTACTTTCCCTGGACACTTTTCGATCAAAAGTGGCAAGAAAGGGAATTGAAGCCGGCGGCGCGATCATTAATGACATTTCCGGCGGAAAACTGGATGTTCATATGCTCCAAACGGTAGCAGAACTGCAGGTGCCGTATATTTTGATGCACATGAAAGGAACGCCACAGAACATGAAAGACCAAAACCAGTATGACGATCTCCTGAAAGACATCTTATTTTATTTTTCTGAACGAGTAAACGCTGCGAGACAACTGGGAATTAATGATATTATTGTGGATCCGGGCTTCGGATTTGCGAAAAACATTCGGCAGAATTTTGAATTGCTTTCCAAAGCCGAACTCTTGCAAATGCTGGAATTGCCAATATTGATCGGTCTTTCCCGTAAAAGCATGATCTGGAAAACGCTGGAGATCGAAGCTGCTCAAGCCTTGAACGGGACCAGCGTTTTAAACACCGTCGCGCTTCAGAAAGGAGTTCATATTTTGCGCGTTCACGATGTCAAAGAAGCGATGGAATGCATCAAATTAACTTCTGAAATTATAAACTAATCATAGTTTTTCTATTTTTACATAAAACCCCAGCAATTTGGACATCATAGATATTCGAATTCTCGATATCCTCGATATAGTTTTTGTCGCGCTTCTCCTCTATTACGTGTATAAACTGGTAAGAGGCACCGCCGCAGTCAATATCTTTATCGGGATCGTGGTGATCTACCTGGTGTGGCTGCTCACGCGTTTGCTCCAGATGGAATTGCTGAGCAGTGTGCTTGGAGAGTTCATTGGAGTGGGAGTTTTCGCGTTGATCGTGGTTTTTCAGCAGGAGATCAGGAAATTTCTGTTAATGATCGGTTCGACGAATTTTACGCATAATGGCCGCTTCTTCCGAAATCTTCGCTTTAGCAGGGATGAAACCGAATCCAGAACCAATATCGATGCTATTGTCAACGCCTGCCAGTCGATGGGCGAATCGCTAACTGGCGCGCTCATGGTGATCCAGCGAAATAACAAGCTCGATTTTGTTAAAACCACCGGGGATAAGATGAAAATAGAACTTAACCAACCCATTATCGAGTCGGTTTTTTTTAAAAACAGTACACTGCACGATGGCGCGATGATCATCGAAGAGAACAAGATCACGGCAACCCGGGTCATTTTACCCGTATCGAACGATCGTTCCATCCCGCTGCGCTTCGGTTTAAGACACCGCGCGGCTGTTGGGATCACTGAAAAGACTGATGCGTTAGCGTTAGTTGTTTCCGAAGAAACCGGCCAGACTTCTTTTATCAAAGACGGGCAGTTCGTGATGTTCGAAACGATGGAGGAACTTCGTGAAAAACTGAAGGAAGACCTGAGCAGGTAATTTAAACCGTTTCTTCTTCCTTGAACTGCACCTCGTACAGTTTGCGATAGTAACCGTCTTCCTTTTTAAGCAATTCCTGATGGCTACCGGTTTCAACGATCTCTCCCTGGTCCATCACAATGATCTTATCAGCCTGTTTGATCGTCGCCAGCCTGTGCGCAATCACAATAGACGTTCTGCCTTTGGTAATACGTTCGGTAGCTTCCTGGATGAGCTGTTCGCTGTAACTGTCTACGGAAGAGGTCGCTTCATCCAGCACCAGGATTCCCGGATCGCTCACAAAAGCCCGAAGAAACGAGATCAACTGGCGTTGTCCCGAAGAAAGCATCGCTCCACGTTCTTTTACGTTATAATGGTAAGCATTCGGCAAGGCATTGATAAATTCGTGGATCCCGATCTCTTTGGCCGCATTGATCACATCTTCTTCTGAAATCCCTTCTTTGTCCAGATGAATGTTGTTCATGATCGTATCCGCAAACAGGAAAACGTTCTGCAGCACAACGGCGATCTGAGAGCGCAGGCTCTTCAGGCTAATATCGCGCACGTTGGTCCCGTCTACCAGGATTTCCCCACTGTCGATCTCGTAAAATCGGCCGAGCAGGTTGATAATGGTTGATTTCCCGGCGCCGGTTGCCCCAACGATCGCCACGGTTTCACCCGGGTTCACTTTAAAGGAAATCCCTTTCAACACTTCTTCGTCTTCCACGTAGCTGAAACGTACATTGCGAAATTCAATTTCTCCCTTGATAGCTGAAATATCCAGTTTTCCGTTGTCTTCAATATGCGCTTCGGTATCGATGATATCAAACACGCGGTTGGCCGCAACCATTCCCATTTGCAGGGTATTGAACTTATCAGCAATCTGTCTTAACGGCCTGAAAAGCATTTGGGACAGTTCTATAAAAAGAACGATAATACCCAGAGACATATCGTCGCCGGCAAAGACCCGCAAACCTCCGAACCACACGATCAAACCTATGGTAATGGATGTAGACATTTCCGCGATTGGGAAGAAAATAGAATTATACCATACGGTTTTCACCCAGGCATTCCGGTGTTTGTCATTGATATCTTTAAATCGTTCATATTCGGTCTTTTCACGGGTAAAAAGCTGAACGATCTTCATACCGGTAATTCGCTCCTGCACGAAGGTATTCAAATTGGCCACCTGGGTTCGCACCTCTTCAAAAGCCAGTTTCATCTTTTTCTGAAAAACACGAGTAGCATAAACGATGAACGGCAGCACCGTCAAAACCAGCAAGCTGAGTTCCCAGCTTTTATAGAACATCACACCAATGACGATCAGCATTTTCAGCAGGTCACTGATGATCATGAACAAGCCCTGGGAAAAGATACTGGCGATGGTCTCAATATCACTCACTGCCCGGGTAACCAGTCTTCCTACCGCCGATTTGTCGTAATATTTCATTCGGAAACCCAGCATATGCTTGAAGAGTTTCACCCTGATATCCCGTACAACCTCCTGCCCCAGCCAGTTCGCGTAATAGATAAAACAGAACTGGAAGACCACCTCCAGAATGAGAATTCCAACCATGATGCTCACGAAGAGGACCAGGTTTTCATAATCTGAAGTCATCAGCGCATTATCGATCGTATATTGCAGGATCATTGGGCGCACCACCCCGAACAGCGAAGTGAGTATCGCGGCAACGGCTACGAAATAGAAGATTCGTTTATAAGGATTGGTGTATTTAAGCAAGCGCTTAAACAAATCCATATCGAAAGCATTACCTGTCTTTGAAGCCATTTAATTAATTCTGATTGTTTCGGGATACTCGATCTTTGTCAAATATAAGCCATGAGCAGGAACTGAAGCACCCGCCTTCGCCCGATCTTTACTTTTTATGATTTCATGCATCGCTGCGACCGGCAGTTTTCGCTGCCCGATTTCCACCAGCGTTCCCACGATGGCGCGAACCATGTTTCGAAGAAATCTGTCGGCAGAAATATGAAAAACCAACTTATTTTTTTCCTTTTTCCACTCGGCATGGAAAATTTGGCAAATATACGTACGCACATCGGTCCTGCTTCGTGAAAAACATTGAAAATCTGAATACTCTTTTAGAATTGCAGCTGCAGAATTCATTTTTTCCAGATCCAGTTCCGGTTTAAAAAACCACGCCAGCTCGCGATTGAACACGTCTTTTTCCTGAATAATATGATATTCATAGCTCCGGGAAGTCGCGTCAAAACGAGCATGTGCTTCCTCCGTTACCGGAAAAATTTCGGCGATCGCGATATCATCTGGCAGCATACAGTTCAGCTTATAAGCCATTTCAGCAACATCAATTTCTTCCGTCAGGTCAAAATGAGCGAACAGTTGCTTCGCATGCACACCCGCATCAGTGCGGCCTGCGCCCACCACTTCAGAAAAACCAGGCAGGATTTTCCGCATCTGGTTTTGCAGTACTTCCTGAACGCTAACAGATTGTGGTTGAATCTGCCAGCCGTGATAGTGTTTTCCGTAATATGAAAGTTCAATAAAATACCGCAAGCGCGCCGTAATTTTTATATTAGCGAAACGCAAAGATAAGGCAAATCGCAGAAGGAGAAATACTATTGAATGGGCATTTCTGCGGAAGCTTTTAAAAGGAACTGCTGTGAAAAAAATATTGCTTTTAAGTGACACCCACGGGTATATGGACGATAGAATACTGCATTATGCCGAGCAGGCCGACGAGGTTTGGCATGCCGGTGATATTGGCGATCTTCATGTAACTGATCAACTGGCGGCCGTTAAACCTGTTAAAGCGGTCTACGGAAATATCGACAATGCCACTATCCGGAAGGAATTCCCGCTGAACAACCGGTTTATGTGCGAAGATGTAGATGTTTGGATCACCCACATAGGCGGATACCCGGGAAAATACGCTCCGGCAATCAGGGAGGAAATCAGAAAAAATCCGCCAAAATTGTTTATTTGCGGGCATTCCCATATCCTGAAGGTCATGAATGACAAGAATTTGAAATTGCTGCACATGAATCCTGGTGCGGCAGGCAAGCAGGGGTTTCATAAGAAACGGACGATGCTGCGGTTTAAAATTGACCAAAAAGAGATCTCAGACCTGGAAGTTATCGAACTCGCATAAAAAAACCCGGAATGACAATTCCGGGTTTTTCACGCACTAATACTACTAAGATGATAGGCTTATCGCAATCGGTCAACAGATTTTACGAGATCTTCGTCCCTTTTGATGGCCTTGTTGGCCAACACAAGAAAAACGATAGAAACAATGGGAAGGAACATCCCAATACCCTTCTCTGAAATATCCATTTCTCCAGGTAAACTTAGAGACCAATAAACAAACACTCCTAGTAAAAAAAAGTTCAATATGATGTTCAGTCGCCCAAGGACGAACTGTAGTTTACGATTTTTGAACATGAATATGCTAATTAACGACAATGCTCCGGAAATCAAAAACATTCCGAAAGAAATTAATTGTTCCTGTGCAAAAACAGGCTCTCCGGCCGCGTTTTCCCAAACTGGAAAAACAAAGATGAGCACGGCGCTCACCACGAAGGCAATTAGCAGGTAAACAGTTTGTATTCGTTGAATCATTTTCGGCTGTTTCGCGCACAAAAATAACAGATTCTTTTCAGAATTACTGCGTAAATATTTAAAATAAAGTTGTATAATTGCAAGTACATTTCGTAACCCATTCAATATTGGTTACTTAAGTCTCCAAACTTTTTTCTCTTCGAGAATTTTTAAAACAATCCAAAGAAATAAATTTATTTAAACGAATTCATGTTTGAAATTTCAGAACTAAAAGCTAAAAAGCTTCCTGAACTTAAGGAGATTGCTGAAGCCCTGAATGTTCCCAAGTACAAGACGATGAAAAAACTGGATTTGGTCTACCAAATCCTGGACTATCAGGCATCCAATCCTAAAAAAGTAAAAGACGCGCTTACCGATGACCAGGAAGACACTTCTGCTTCCGCTCCTCAAGAATCTACAAAGCCGAATCCACCCAGAAAAGGCAAAATTGGTAGCGACAGGAAACCTCGAAATTCGAAATCCAATCCAAAAGAATCAGCCCCAAAAGATCAGGAAACTGCAAAAGGGGACGATCAGAAATCTGGAAAATCGAACAAGCCTCATTCCAACAACCGGAAGGACCATCAAAGAGGCAAAAACGATAATCGTAACGATAACCGCACTCATAGCGACAACCGCAACGATAATCGCAATGATAACCGCAACGATAACCGCAGCGACAAGAAAAACAATCCTCATAATAACCGCGACACCAATGGCAACCGCGACAACCGCAACCGCTACCGCGAGCCAGATTATGAGTTCGATGCCATTATAGAGAGTGAAGGCGTGCTGGACATCATGCAGGATAACTACGGTTTCCTCAGATCTTCAGATTACAATTACCTCACTTCTCCTGATGATATTTATGTTTCCCAGTCACAAATCAGGCTTTTTGGTTTAAAAACCGGGGACACCGTACAAGGTCAAATTAGGCCGCCAAAAGAAGGTGAGAAATATTTCCCACTAATCAAGATCAATAAAATCAACGGGTTGGATCCACAGGTAGTGAGAGACCGTGTTTCTTTTGAACACCTTACTCCCCTATTCCCTAAAGAAAAATTCAATATCGCTGAAAAGCAAAGTACGATTTCCACCAGGGTAATGGATCTTTTTGCACCTATCGGAAAAGGACAGCGTGGTATGATCGTATCACAGCCGAAGACCGGTAAAACCATGTTGCTGAAGGATATCGCCAACGCGATTGCCGCGAACCATCCTGAAGTATACCAGATCATCCTTTTGATCGATGAACGCCCTGAAGAAGTTACAGATATGCAGCGTAACGTGAAAGGTGAAGTAGTTGCTTCAACTTTTGATAAAGAAGCGCACGAGCACGTAAGAGTTGCGAATATCGTATTAGATAAAGCAAAACGTCTGGTGGAATGCGGGCACGATGTAGTGATCCTTTTAGATTCTATTACCCGTTTGGCGAGAGCATACAACACCGTACAACCGGCCAGTGGTAAAGTACTTTCTGGTGGTGTCGATGCAAATGCATTACATAAACCGAAAAGATTCTTTGGTGCCGCCCGTAATATTGAAAATGGCGGATCGCTTTCGATCATTGCAACAGCTTTAACTGAAACCGGCTCAAAAATGGACGAAGTGATCTTTGAAGAATTCAAAGGTACCGGTAACATGGAACTTCAGTTAGACAGAAGAATTTCCAACAGAAGAATTTTCCCTGCTATCGATCTTGTATCTTCCAGCACCAGACGCGACGACCTGTTGCTTGATGAAGGTACCATCCAGAGAATGTGGGTACTCCGCAAGTATCTGGCCGATATGAATCCTGTGGAAGCCATGGAATTCATTAATGATAAGATTAAGGGAACCAGAAATAATGAAGAGTTTTTAATCTCCATGAACGGTTAAACACTGTTAAATAACCCTACTTGAAAAAGCCGGAACTTATTCCGGCTTTTTTAATTCTGAAAATGACTAAAATAAAAAAGTCCTATCGAATCGATAGGGCTTTTTAGTGAGCGGGAGACCGGGTTCGAACCGGCGACATTCAGCTTGGAAGGCTGACGCTCTACCAACTGAGCTACTCCCGCCTGCGGCTGCAAATATAATTTTAAATATTTCCAACTTCCAAAACTTTCCAGAACTTTTTTCATCTGCCGGGAATCCGATTCCTGCTTTCTATCAAAATCTTGTTAAATGCTCAAAGCGCCATTCTTTATTCTGATAAAATAGTTCTATTTTTAGGACTACTTCAAAAAAAATAAAACAATGTCATTAATAAAAAATAAAACTGATAAGATCCAGGATCTCATAGACAACAAACTTCTTGAAAAAAGAAAAATCTATATGTGGGGTGAGGTGAACGACGCCAGCGCCAAATATGTGATCGATCGCCTGGAGTATCTGGATCTGGAAGGTGACGGAGAAATTCAGTTATTCATCAATAGCCCCGGAGGATATGTGACCGATGGTTTTGCGATCTACGATACCATTATGTCATTGGATAGTCCCGTTTCTACCATCTGCACGGGTCTGGCCGCTTCCATGGGATCGATCCTTCTTTCCGCAGGAAAAAAAGGAAGAAGATTCATCCAGCCGCACGCCAAAGTAATGATTCACCAGCCCAGCGGAGGCGCACGCGGGCAGGCGTCCAATATCGAAATCGCTGCTGCGGAAATTCTCAAGACTAAACACCTGAGTGCAGAAATACTTGCTGAGAACTGCGGTCAAACGGTGGAAAAGGTACTGAAGGATTTTAATCGCGATTACTGGATGGACGCCAATGAATCCCTGGAATACGGAATTGTAGACGGAATATTTAAAAAATAAGCATGGAGATCAAGCACAAAGAAAATGACCAGCGCGGGCTTTTCTATATTGAAGATGACAAAGGAGTGATTGGTGAGTTGACCTACCGCCGAGACGGAGAAAATGTGCTGACAATCGATCATACCGAAGTGAAAAAGGAAATGGAAAACCAGGGAATTGGTACCTGGCTGGTGAAAGAAAGCGTGGAATATGCCCGTGAAAACGACCTGAAAATTGAACCGCTTTGCCCTTTTGCTGAAGTTCAGTTTGAGCTGCACAAAAGCTACGCAGATGTACGCGCCTGAATTTTCAAAATTTTCACCCCATGAAAATACGCCTGCTCCAGATCGCCGTATTTCTCCTAATCTTCAGCTCCTGTAAGAACGACCAAAAACCAGGAATTGAAGAGAAGAACGAGTTACCCGAGATCACGCGATTAACAAATCCTGACAATCTTCAGCAAAATTTGGATCAGTCTGGCCTCCCGTTGGAGGCCAGGGATTCTTTGCTGGCATTTTACCACCAAAACAATTTTCAACCGGTTTGGAATGAGCGGGAATTGCGGGAAGATTTGTACCGAGCTATTGAAAACAGCCAGTTTCAGGGTTTGTTTCGGGAAGATTATCATTTCGAACTTCTTCAGGAAAATTTATCAAAGCTCGACGAACTTTCTGAAACAGAGCTGGCACAACTGGAAATTCTACTTACCGATACTTTTTTAAGCTACGCCCAGGATCTTGGAAGCGGGAAACTGGATCCATATGATCTTTATGAAATTTGGGGCATACCAAGAAATCAAATTCCTTCCATACAACTTCTGAAAAAAGCTGTTTCTAACCAAAATATTTCAGAAACGCTACAGGAAATCGCTCCTCAGAACCCTGTTTACGAAGGTTTGCAGAAAGAACTGGCTGAAATTTTAAAAGATTCCACCACTTTTTCCGAAGAATCCCTTCCGAAGATCAGCACCGGAAAATTAATACACCCCAAAGAGTCTGACGATCGAATTCCACTGGTTTACGAAAGACTACAGGAACTCGGCTATTTTCCAGATTCCTTTGATTCTATTACGACAATTTACGATTCCAATTTACAGGAACCGCTTAAGAAATTTCAGGATGACCACGGACTTGAGAATGATGGGATCCTTGGAAATTCCACGATCCGGGAGCTCAATATGAGCAGGAAGGATCGCTACCATCAAATACTGGTGAACATGGAACGCTGGAGATGGTTTCCAAAGGATCTTGGCGAAAATTTTATCCTGATCAATATTGCCAATTATCACCTCGATGTGGTGGAAGACGGTGATACGCTGCGTTCTCACAAAACAATGGTAGGGACACTCGCCCGCAAAACGCCTGTATTTTCTGATCGGGTAAGGTATGTGGTTTTTAATCCTACCTGGACCATCCCTCCTACCATCAAAAAACACGATGTGATCCCGGGAGCCGCTAAAAGCCTCGATTATTTGTACAGCCGAAATTTAAAAGTCTATAATAGCAGCGGCAATGCGGTTGACCCTACCACGATCAACTGGAAAAATGGAGAGGCCAATCATTACGTTTTCAGGCAAAATCCCGGACCAGGCAATCCGCTGGGCCGCGTGAAGATCATTTACCCGAATCAATACATGATCTACCTGCACGACACTCCATCCCAATCACTGTTTCAAAAGAATAGTCGCGCCAGAAGTTCTGGCTGCGTTCGCGTGGAGGATGCACTGGCACTTGCCGAATTTTTACTGAATGACCAGAAGCAATACGATCATGAAAAGATCGAAGAGATCCTGGAATCTGGTAAAACAACAGAAGTTCCCGTTACCAGGAACTTCAAAGTGCATCATTTATACTGGACGGCGTATCCTGTTGGCAACACCGTTCGGTTTATAAACGACGTGTACAATTATGATCAGGACCTTTGGGAACGGCTTAAGCCTCGTAATTCAGAAAAGTAGAATTCTGAAGGTAGTTTGGATTCGATTTATGAATATATACTACTGATTGTCCCTTGATAGTATTAATCAGGTTTTTGGCAATTTTATTTGGAACAGCAGGACAGCCATAACTTCTGCCGAGTCTCCCCACACGCTGAATGAAAGAAGGTTCAGCATAATCAGCCCCATGAATGACGATATACCTTTTTCTGGCGTTGGAATTGAATTGTTTTTCCATTCCGTCCATGTATAGAGAAAGGCCATTTCCACCATAATACGTCGCGCCTGTCATGTAGAAACCTAATGAGCTTTGGTGGGAATTTTCGATGTTTGAAAAATTCTTGGCGAACTCCCCGCCAGTTCCCTGGCCATGTGCTACATACGTATTAAAGAGCACTGTGTGAGAATCCATATCCAGGATCCACATTCTCTTTTTGGTAGAGGAAAGATCAAAATCTACAATAGTGAGTAAATTGTTCTGCACTTTCCCTTCTTCCTTGAGTTTTGAATAACCTTTGAAGGCTCGCTCGAAAGCCAGCATATTGGGCATGGATGAGTTTTTCAGGGAAAAGCTGTCATAAAGGTCAGCCACACGGGCTTCAAATGTAGGCTCTGTTTCAGTAGCGACCGGGGCGGGCTTTATACTGGTTTTGGAATTAATGGCATCCGCGTTATGGAATGCAAAAGAAAAAACTAACACGCCTAAAACAGTCAGGACTCGGTACTTCATAAATCTTCTTTTTCTAATTTTTTGTTAATAAAAACCAAAAGCCTTGCCAACATACAAAATTTATTCAAAAATATGCTAAAGAGTTATTTTTTAACATTTTAAGCTGCTAAATCCACCAATTTTGAGGCTTAAGACCGATTCAAAAACGAGTCATTTTGAAGAATAGTATTGCGGATAAATTTTGAAGGTGTTAAAATTTAAGTTTTTGTTATACAGCAATTTTGTTAAGGAATTGTAACATTACCCATAACAACAAAAATTAGAAACGATAGAAAGGAATGCCCTAAATATTCCGGGGCATAAAAGCTAGTTGATACACAACAAGAAGACCCTACCCCCGTTAGAAAATAGTGTTGGAGACTTTTAATAAAACATTATAGAAACTTGCTCAGGTTGGGCAGTCAATTGTTTTTATCTTTAACGCCCAAATTAGAAAATCCCAATGAGTAAAAAGGTACTTTTAATGATATTGGATGGCTGGGGAATTACCCAGGATCCCAAGGTTTCTGCCGTAGCACAGGCAAACACTCCATTTATTGACTCTCTTCCCGAGAAATTTGCACATGCCACTCTTCGAACAGACGGCATGAATGTTGGCCTTCCGGAAGGGCAAATGGGAAATAGCGAGGTTGGGCACATGAATCTGGGTGCTGGCCGTGTGGTTTATCAGGATCTGGTAAAAATCAATATGGCGGTGGAAAAAGGCACATTGGTAGAAGAGCCGGTTTTGGAAGAGGCCTTCAACTATGCCAAGAAAAACAACAAGGCGGTTCATTTCATGGGCCTTGTTAGCGACGGTGGCGTGCATTCACATATCAACCATTTAAAAGGTCTTCTTACCGCTGCGGAAGAGCTGGGAATTGAGAACAAATATGTCCATGCTTTTACAGATGGTCGTGATGTTGACCCACATTCCGGGAAAGGATTTATCGAGGAACTGGAACAGCACCTGGACAAAACAAACGGAAAACTGGCATCTGTAATTGGCCGTTATTATTCCATGGATCGTGATAATCGCTGGGAACGGGTAAAAGAAGCCTACGATCTTATCGTAAAAGGAATAGGAAAGGAAACCACCAGCGCAACTGATGCCATTCAGGAAAGTTATGACGAAGGGGTAAGCGATGAATTCATTAAACCAATTGTCCTGACTGAAAACGGGGAGCCGGTTGCCAAACTTCAGGAGAAAGACGTGGTAATTTTCTTCAATTTTAGAACAGATCGTGGCCGCCAGCTTACACAGGCACTATCTCAAAGAGATTTTCCGGAGTATGACATGAAAAAACTTCCGCTCTACTACGTCACCATGACCAAGTATGATGATAATTTCACCAATGTTCACGTCATCTACAAAAAAGATAACATCAAGGCCACCCTGGGAGAAGTGCTGGAATACCAGGGCAAAAAACAGATCCGTATCGCGGAAACCGAAAAATATCCTCATGTGACCTTTTTCTTTTCCGGCGGAAGGGAGAAGCCTTTCAAAGGTGAAAACAGGATCATGCTAAATTCCCCAAAAGTGGCAACGTATGATCTTCAGCCGGAAATGAGCGCTGAAAAGATCAAGGACAAGATTGTACCGGAGATCAAAAAACATTCAGCAGACTTTATTTGTCTGAATTTTGCAAATCCCGATATGGTTGGCCACACAGGAGATTTTGATGCAGCGGTAAAGGCCTGTGAAACCGTCGACACCTGCGCCAAGGAAGTTGCCGAAACGGCTTTTGAAAATGATTATTCAGTAATTATCATCGCCGACCACGGAAACAGCGAAACGATGATCAATCCTGATGGCAGCCCGAACACCGCCCACACCACGAATCCAGTACCTTTAATCCTGATGGATAAGGATATTAAAAATATTAAAGACGGGAAATTAGGTAATATCGCTCCTACTATTTTGAAGCTGATGGGAATTGAAAAACCCGACCTGATGACCGAAGATGCCTTAATTTAAAATTTTATGATCAGAACAATTTTTCTATTTGCCGCGATCGCACTAAGCTGCGTGAACACTCAAAAAAGTAATCTTTCAAGTGAAAAGCCGAAGGAAGAAAGCTCGGTACAGAGTGATATCCTCATTGGTCCTTTTCATAAAGAAGATCTTCAGGCTAAGCCATACGCCGGCTGGTTCAATCCACGGTACGAGAAGTTCACTCCGGAAAACGAGGCATTGGAGACTATTAAAGAAAATATCAACGATTACCAGATCAAGCTATTTATGGGAACCTGGTGTGGCGACAGCAAAAGAGAAACTCCTAAAATGCTGAAGTTGCTCGATGAAGCCGGTTATAACTATAACAACCTCGAAATGTTCGCGGTAGATTATGACAAAACCACGCCCGATCAATTAGAGGAAAAATATGATATTCACCACGTTCCAACCATCATTTTCTATAAAGATGGGAAAGAAGTGAACCGCTTTGTGGAATATGCCCAGGGAGCGAGCCTGGAAGAAGATATTGCAAAAATCGTAAGCGGCGAGGAATATCACGATTCATACAGCGATTAGGAAATTAGCCGAATAAAGCTCGGTTTAAAAAATTATCAGTAATTTCGCAGTGTATGTCTAATTCTCTAACCATAGCAGTTGATTTTGACGGGACTATAGTGGAGAATCGCTATCCCGAAATTGGCAAACCTATTTTGTTTGCATTTGAATCTTTGAAAAAGCTGCAACAGGAAGGCCACCGGTTAATTCTCTGGACGTATCGTCACGGGGTCAAACTGGAAGAGGCGGTTGAATTTTGCCGGAAAAACGGAATAGAATTTTACTGCATCAACAAGAGCTATCCTGAAGAAGAATTCGATAACACCATAAGTCGGAAAATCCTGGCAGATATTTTTATTGACGACCGTAATATGGGCGGTTTAAAAGGCTGGGGAGAAATGTATCAGAAATTATCACTGGAGCAACCCGGCCAACTGAAAAAGAAAAAGAAGAAATCCCGTTTATTCGGAAGATTTTAGAATTTATGATCATACCTAAATCCAAGGAAGAAATTGAATTAGTAAGAGAAAGCGCTTTGATTGTGTCAAAAACGCTTGGCATGCTGGCTTCGGAAATTAAACCGGGGGTAACAACTCTGTATTTGGATAAACTGGCTGAAGATTTCATACGAGATCATGGAGCCGAACCCGGCTTCTTAGGGCTGTATGATTTTCCAAATACGCTATGCATGAGCCCGAATGCTCAGGTCGTGCACGGCGTTCCAAATGATACACCGCTTAAGGAAGGTGACATCATTTCCATAGATTGTGGAGCAAAGAAAAATGGTTTCTATGGAGACCATGCTTATACATTTGAAGTCGGTGAAGTAAGTCCCGAAGTCAAAAAGCTGCTTGAAGTGACCAAGGAGTCCCTATACCTTGGCATTGCAGAGTTCAAGAGCGGAAACCGCGTAGGAGACGTGGGTTACGCCATTCAGAAATACACCGAAAATCATGGTTATGGCGTGGTTCGGGAACTTGTTGGTCATGGTCTTGGTCGAACCATGCATGAAGATCCTGAAATGCCGAATTATGGAAAAAGGGGCCGCGGAAAGAAATTCGTGGAAGGAATGGTCGTTGCCATCGAACCTATGATCAACCTGGGAACCAAGCGCATTAAGCAGTTACCAGACGGTTGGACTATTCTTACTGCCGATGGAAAACCAAGTGCTCATTTTGAGCACAATGTAGCCCTGGTTGATGGAAAACCAGAGCTGCTATCAACATTTAAGTACATTTACGATTCGTTAAACATTAAAACCAAAGAAGAAGACCAATTTAGAGCTAAAGTTTATGATTAAAAGTTACAGACAGGAAATCTGGAAAACCCTACACAAAGATTCCTGGCAAGACCGCTTTGTCTATAAAGTCTCTAACTTCGGAAGAATGATCAGTTATCTGAAAAATCCGGAGGGAGAACTTATGAATGGCGGAAGAGTAGGTGGCTATTTAAATTTTGCAGTAAGACTGAAGAATGGTAAGCATAAGACTTACTACATTCATCGCATTGTTGCAGAATTATTTTTAGAAAAGAAAGAAGGCGATCAGTACGTGATTCACAAGAACTTCGTGAAGAACGACAATCGCGTGGAAAACCTTGCATGGGCTACAAAAGAAGAATGGGTCCAGCACCAGTATCACAGTCCGAAAGTGCAGGAAAACAAACGAAAACGAAAGTTGCGTAAGGTAACTTCCTATTCCAAGTTGACCTATGCGCAGGCTGTAATTCTCAAGAAAAAGTTGTTAGATCCCGAAAGAAAAACAAGGATCAAAGTACTCGCCAAACAATTTGGTGTGTCTGAAATGCAGCTGTATCGAATCAAATCTGGAGAAAACTGGGGAGATATCGAAGTTTAGAGGAATTCAATGGGTAAACTTTTTAAACTGGCCTTAAACAGTATTCCAAGGCCGTTTCTTATCAGAATCAGTTATTTGGTAAGGCCATTTTTAAAGGTTTACCTTAAAGGTTCCCGCTATACCGACCCGATTGACGGCAATAGTTTTCGTAAATTCCTTCCTTATGGATATGAGAACCAGAGAGAAAATGTGCTCTCTCCTTCTACCCTGTCCTTAGAAAGGCACAGGCTGCTATGGCTTTACCTCAAACAGGAAACTGACTTCTTTCAGAAGAAGTTGGAAGTATTGCATTTTGCACCGGAGCAGGCTTTCTACAAACGTTTCCGTAAGCTGAAAAATTTAAAATATACCACGACCGATCTCAATTCGCCTCTTGCAGATGTAAAGGCAGATATCTGTAATTTGCCTTTTAAGGAAAATTCATTCGACTTTATTCTCTGCAATCACGTGCTGGAGCATATTCCTGATGATACGAAAGCAATGCAGGAGCTTTATCGAATTCTAAGACCCGGCGGGACCGCCATTTTGCAAATTCCGCAGGAACTGGATCGGGAACAGACCTTCCAGGATGACAGTATTACCAATCCTTCTGAAAGAGCCCGCATTTTCGGGCAATATGACCATGTAAGAGTCTACGGAAGAGACTATTTTGACAAACTGCGAAGCATCGGTTTCCAGGTTCAGGAAGAGGATTACACCAAAAAACTGACTCCGGAAGAAATTGACCGTTTCCGGCTGGCAGAAGGCGAAATCATTCCCGTTTGTTATAAGTAAGCGTTATCCACAATTTAAGTTCACGCAACCTTTTCAAAGCTCATGCATCTACTACTAAAGAGTATGAGCAAAATATATTTATTCGTTCCCTTCATTTTCCTATTTTCAGCCTGTAGCCTGAAAGGCGATGCTTGTAACCCGGAGCAACTTAGCACCAGGTTCCAGGAAAACCAGAAAATCACGCTGACCGAAGACACCGAAGATGGCACATTTTCATTTACTATTTCTGAAGGAGACAAACAGGTCTTTAAATATGAATATGTAGGCGCGGAATGTCCTGAAGTAATCGATGATGAAACCGGCGAAAATTTTTATTTTGAAATAGGCTCAGACCTGGAATCTTTTGAATATACCGATGAAGAACTTGCTTCCATCCAGGCGATCTACCAGCCTAACGGCGCATGGATAGCACACCTGCCAAGTCGTATCACAGAAGGCAGCGTGAGCGGAGAAAGGATTTCCTCTTCCAAATGGGAGATTTCAGTAGATGTGGTGGTAGGTCCGTTTTTCGAGGGCGGCCAAACCAGGAATCTCACTTTTAAACAAATCTTTACGAAGATATGATCCTGTTGTGAATTATTCCAGCACTGTTTCCTGAAAACCAGGCGTAGCAAAAACCTGCAAATTTCCTGATTCGTCGGAATACATCAGGTAAGCCTCTACACCTTCTAATTTCTTTAATAGCTCCTGAGACCGTTCCAGCCCCATGGCCATGAAAGTAGTAGCATATCCATCGGCATACATGCAGGTTTTCGCCAATACCGAAGCGCTTAAGAGATTGCTTTTTTCAGCTTTTCCTGTTTTGGTGTTTATGGTATGCACATATTTCTGACCGGTTATGGAATCCTCACGATGTTTCCGGTAATTACCGGAAGTTGCCATTGCCCGGTCCTTTAATTCGATTGCCGCCTGGAGAACACGCTCGCCTTCCTGCTGAAATGGATCATCAATTCCTACCGCCCAGGATTTCTGCCTGTCAATATTTTCTCCTTTCGCGCGGAGCTCGCCCCCCAATTCCACCAGGTAGTTAGAAACCGATTTAGATTCGAGATATTCTGCAATCAGGTCAATAGTATAACCTTTCGCGATCGCATTGAAATCTAAATAAATATCCTGGTTCTCTTTCCTGATAGTATTATCGGCAGTAAGTCTTACTTTACTGAAACCAACTAATCGCTTCACAGAATCTAAATGAACACTGTCTAACTGCTTTAATTGTTTTCCGGGACCAAAGCCGTAGGCGTTAACCAAAGAGCCCACAGTGGGATCGAAAAAGCCATTACTTTTTTGGTAAATATCCTCGGAAGCTTTAAAAACATTTCTGAAATTCTGATCGACCACTACAGTAGAATCTCCTTGGTTGATTTTTGAAATATCAGAATTTGGCCGATAAGTGCTCATGGAAGCATTGACATCCTCAAAAATACTATCCAGCGCCTTTTCCACATCAAATTCATTTTCAGCATAAAACTGAATGGAATAAGTTGTTCCTAAGGCTTCGCCAACCGTATCATATTTTTGAATTGAATTGTTTTTCTCGCAGGAAAGCAGGCTCATAAAAAGAAAGCTAAAAAGTAAATTTTTCATAATCAGAATTCCTTCCATCCCTGATAATTGACCACGTAATCATCATCGCTGGAAATTGGTTTATCATAATCGGTTGAATTGGCCAGCCCTACACCGGCATAGAAAGTCTTCGCATTGAATTTCTCTGCGTGCTCTTTGATATCTTTCATAAAAGCAGGATCGAATGCTGCAGGATCATCTGGATACAGAATGGCTCGAACGATCACAAAATGGAGTTTTTTGTCCTTTAAAGCCACGAATTGCGGATTCCTTTTCAGCTTGGAATTAACTCCTAGAAATTCGTATCCGTTATCCTCCAGATCTTTTCCCACAATATTCATGGCAAGATTATGCAGTTCCTGTTCACTAAGTTTAGGCATATTCAAAGATAAAAAAACCGGTGCGTTTGCACCGGCTTGTTTTTATGATTATCCTCCGAAATCATCGAAGCGGATATTCTCTGGCGGGATTCCGAAATCCTCTCCCATTTTCTGAACAGCTTTGTTCATCAATGGTGGCCCACAGAAGTATAGTTCAATTTCTTCCGGTTCGTCGTGTAAACTTAAATAGTTATCGATCACAACCTGGTGGATGAAGCCTACGAATCCGTCTCCTTCTCCATCTACACCATCCTTTACTTTCCAGTTATCTTCTTCCATTGGTTCAGAAAGCGCCAGGAAGAAACGGAAATTAGGGAAATCTCTCTCTAATGCTCGGAAATGTTCTGTGTAGAACAACTCACGTTTAGAACGACCACCATACCAGTAAGTAACTTTTCTACCGGTTTGTAATGTTCTGAACAAGTGGTAAAGGTGTGAACGCATTGGTGCCATTCCAGCTCCCCCACCAACGTACAGCATTTCAGCGTCTGATTCGTTTATGAAGAATTCACCATAAGGTCCTGAAATGGTACACTTGTCACCTTTTTTCAGATTGAAAATATAAGAAGAGGCCACACCAGGATTAACATCCATCCAGCCATTCTTAGCACGATCCCATGGCGGAGTCGCAATACGAACATTCAGCATGATCTCACGACCTTCCGCTGGATAAGAAGCCATGGAATAAGCTCTTTCCACAGTCTCTGGATTTTTCATCACCAAAGGCCAAAGATTGAATTTATCCCATTCCTGCTGAAACTTATCAGGAGTTTCATGTTCTTCAGGATGCGCAGTGATATCGATATCTTCAAATTTCACCTCACACTTAGGAACTTCAATCTGGATATAACCTCCAGCTTTGTAATCCATATCTTCAGGAATTTCCACAACGAATTCCTTAATGAACGATGCTACGTTATAATTTCTAACAACGGTAGCCTCCCATTTCTTAATTCCGAATACTTCTTCCGGAATCTGAATTTTCATATCCTGCTTCACCTTTACCTGGCAACCAAGACGCCAACCATCGGCGATCTCTTTCCTGGTAAAATGCGGCTCTTCAGTAGGCAGAATAGCTCCACCACCTTCGCTAACGATACATTTACACTGGATACATGTACCACCACCACCGCAGGCAGAAGGAAGAAATAGTTTATTATCTCCTAAAGTAGAAAGGAGTGTGCCCCCAGATCCTACTTCGATATCTTTCTCATTATTCACGTTAATGGTTACCGGCCCTGAAGGAACAAGCTTCGCTTTCGCTCCCAAAAGCACGGAGACCAATAACAGGATAAGAATTAAGAATACTACAATACTTGCTACAATAACTGTCATTATCTTCCCTTTTCGATTATAATTCGATTCCCATAAAACTCATGAACCCTAGAGCCATAAGTCCCGTTATAATAAATGTGATTCCAAGTCCCTTTAATGGAGCAGGAACATTTGAATAAGCGATCTTTTCGCGAATGGCCGCAATGGCCAGGATCGCAAGGAACCATCCAATTCCACTACCAAGACCGTAAGTGATCGCTTCAGAAACTCCTCCAAAATCTTTTTGCTGCATGAACAGTGAACCACCAAGGATTGCACAGTTTACTGCAATAAGTGGAAGGAAGATACCCAGCGCACCATACAAGGCCGGCGCAAATTTTTCTACCAACATCTCTACCAGCTGCACCATAGAAGCAATTACCGCGATGAACATGATGAAACTTAAGAAACTCAAGTCTACATCTGCAAGATCAGGGCTTAACCAGCTAAGTGCTCCCGGACGTAATAAGTATGTATCTAAAAGAAAGTTGATAGGAACGGTGATAGCGAGAACGAAGATTACCGCAGCACCTAAACCAACAGCTGTCTTTACAGTTTTTGATACCGCCAGGTAGGAACACATCCCAAGGAAGTAGGCGAATATCATATTTTCGATAAAAATACTTCTAACGAATAAATTAACTAATTCCATTTTTTAAGTTTTTAAGCTGTTGCGCTTTTAGTTTTCTTCAATCAGTTCTCTGTTTCTGGAACGTTGTACCCAGATGATGATTCCCACCACGATCAACGCCATTGGTGAAAGAAGCATCAAACCGTTATCCTGATATCCTAAAGCATATACTCCAGTTGAGTCTGCCATGGTAGCAGCTTTATGACCAAGAACCTCGAATCCGAATAATTTACCGGAACCAAGAAGTTCACGGAAGAATGCAACGATTACAAGTATCAATCCGTAACCCGCAGCGTTTCCGATACCATCAAGAAAAGATTTATAAACACCGTTCCCTAATGCGAACGCCTCAAGACGCCCCATTACGATACAGTTTGTAATAATCAGTCCAACAAATACCGAAAGCTGTTTACTCACGTCGTAAGCATAAGCTTTCAACACCTCGTTTACAAGAATTACCAAAGCCGCTACGATCACCAATTGAACGATGATCCTGATTCGGCTAGGAATCAGGTTTCGCAACATCGAAATAATCATGTTACTGAACGCCATTACAGCCATTACCGCCAATGCCATCACGATAGCCGGCTCTAATTGTACAGTAATTGCCAATGCTGAACAGATACCCAGAACCTGAACGGTTATCGGGTTATTATCATTCAGAGGATCCTTCAGAAGCTTCACATTCTGTTTTGAAAGAAAAGATTCTTTCTCTTCAGAATCTGACATAAAAAGGATCATCTCCTGCTTTTTCTCTTCCTCTTTTGCAGAGTTGAATTTTTTATCTTTAGCCATAATTACTTACTTGCTACTTTAATATCTCCTTGTTGCTTGAAGTAAGGCAGATAGTGCTTTAATCTTTCAGAAATCATATCTGAAACACCACGACCTGTAATAGTAGCTCCTGAAATTGCATCCACACGGTTATCGTCTTTATTGCCGTTTCCTAAACTACCTTTTGCTACTGAAACTCCAATTAAGTTCCCATTACCGTCAAATACCTTCTCATCCTGGAATCTTTGCTGAAACCAGTCTTTAGTGATCTCGGCTCCAAGACCCGGAGTCTCTCCCTTATGATCGAAAACCGCACCTTTCACGGTGTTGATATCGTCTTTCAGAGAAATATATCCCCAGATCGCGTCCCAAAGACCTTTTCCTCTTAAAGGCACGATATAATATTTGCTTCCCTCAATATCAGCAATATATAAAGGATAGATCTGGTCTGATACTGGTTTTTTCAGTTCTTTCGCCAGGTCCACTTCAAATGCATCTACTGAATCGTCTACAGAACCGTCTTCTTTCAAAGCAACTGATTCCGTAATGTATTTGTCGAAAAATTCATCGGCAAGATCACGTGTCAAAGGTACTTTTTGACCATCAACCTCTACTGAATCCACTCCAACGGTTGCCAGAATGTTTTGCTTCTTCTCCTGGCGAACATTCTTCTGCTGAATTGGCTGAAGAGAGGTCGCAGCAAAAGCCAGCAAAGCAGCCACTACCACCACGAGGATGATCGCGAACATAAAGGTATAACCGTTACTGTTTGTTTTGTTTACTGATTTTTCTTCCATAACTAAACTGCTGTTTCTACCTGAGTAGTAGCGTTTTTAAGTCGTTTATTTCTTCTTTTCACATTCGATTGAATCACGAAATGGTCGATAGTTGGAGCAAATACGTTCATCAAAAGAATTCCTAACATCACACCTTCCGGATAAGCCGGGTTAAAAACCCTGATCATGATCGAGAAGAATCCAACCAAGAATCCGTAGATCCATTTTCCTTTCATGGTTTGCGCCGCAGAAACCGGATCGGTAGCCATAAATACAATTCCGAAAGCAAGACCTCCAACCATCAGGTGAAGATACCAAGGGAAATTTGTAAGATCATTACCTGTTACTCCTAAAGAAGGAAGTGCGTTAAAGATCAATCCCATTACCGCGGCTCCAATGAATCCGCTCAAAATGATTCTCCAGCTTCCCACTTTTGTCAAAACCAACAGCAATGCACCTGCAAGAATGCAGATCACAGAGGTTTCTGAAATAGATCCAGGGATCATTCCCGAGAACATATCCATAGAAGAATAAGGCACGTCTACTCCGGAGGCCAGTTTACCAAGAATCGTTTCCCCAGAGATCGCATCTACATTCGACGCCTCGCTCACCCAAACGGTGTTACCAGACATGAACGTTGGATAGGCGAAGAATGCGAAAGCTCTCGCCGTAAGCGCCGGGTTCAGGATATTCATTCCTGTTCCCCCAAAAGCTTCTTTCCCGATCAATACTGCAAATACCACTGAAATTGCCACCATCCAAAGTGGAATATCAATTGGCATGATCATCGGGATCAATAACCCTGTTACCAGGTAACCTTCGTTTACCTCGTGACCTCTAAAGATCGCAAAGGCGAATTCGATACCAAGACCCACTGCATAAGAAACAACGATCATCGGTACGATTTTACTAGCCCCGTGCAAAATTGCATCAAGAAAAGTAAAAGATTCTCCTAATTGAGAATAGTGCTGGTATCCTCCGTTCCACATCCCGAAGATCAGGGCGGGGATCAAAGCGATAACCACGGTGATCATGGTACGCTTCAAATCTACGGCATCACGAATGTGAGCCCCTTTTTTCGTTACGTGATTAGGAGTATAAAGAAAAGTATCCAGGGCATTGATCGCCGGAGCATACTTTTCAAATTTCTCGCCCTTTTCAAAAGGCGCTCTGATTTTATCTAATCTTTGTCTAATCCATTCCATAATTCTTCAGCTTTTTAACCTACTTCGGTTATCATTAAATCCAGACCCAGACGGATCACCTCCTGAATTTCAATTTTGGAAGTATTCACATATTCTACCGCTGCAAAATCTTCCGGAGCCACCTCGTAGATCCCTAGATTTTCCATTTTTTCGATATCTCCCGCCATACAGGCTTTGATCAGCTGCATTGGGTAGATATCCATCGGCAACACCTCTTCCATTTCACCAGTTACTACCAAAGCACGCTCTTCCCCATTCAAATTGGTAGTAGGCGTATATTTTTTATTCGGAAATAACCACGAAAGTGACGTATGAGAATGTGAATGAATATTATTATAGGTAAATGGCAGCCAACCGAACAAACGATAGTTCTTACCTTCCGGAATCAGGCTCACTTCATTTTCAAAGAAACCAACGTACTGATTGTTGCTCAGCTGCGTTCCGGTTAGCACATCGCCGGAAATGATTCGAACCTCATCAGAAACCTGCCCGATAAGATCTGAAACATTGGCTCCGATCTTTGTTTTATAATATTTGCGATTGGTTGCTTCGCTCCCGGCAACCGCAATGGTTCTTTCCGCGTGATACTCTCCGGTAAGGAACAGCGTCCCAATGGTCGCTACATCCTCCACTCCAATCGTCCACACTCGTTCCCCACGGTTAATCGGGTCTATATTATGGATCTGCACACCAACGTTTCCGGCAGGGTGCGGCCCTTTTACATGATGTAGCTCCACTCCCTGAATGCTCTTCAGGTATTGAGCGGAATGATCATCTACGGAAACGTGAACGGCTCCAGGCGTTAATTTCTTCAGGGCGTTGACACCTTCCTGAAAGGCCGCGATCTTATCCTTGATGATAAAACCTTTATCACCCGCAAGAGGTGCCGTCGTCACTGCTGAAATAAAGATCGCTTTCGGCGTGTCTTTAGGATCAGCTACGATATCGTAAGGCCTCTGGTAGATAAATGCCCCGCAACCACTTTCCAAAATACGCTCTTTCACGTCTTTGGCTTCAGCTTTGGAAGCATCCATTTTTCCGAAGTCGCGGTAAACATCTTGAGGATCAGCTTCAATAATCACTTCAAGAACCTTTCTTTTAGCGCCGCGTTTAATTTCTTTTAGAACCCCGCTAACAGGTGAGGTAAAGCGAATTTCGTCTGTGTATTTCGAGTAGAAAATCTCATCACCGGCAAGAAGTTTAGCCCCTTCTTTAACAACCATTTTTGGTACAACCGAATGAAAATCTGGCGGCTTTATTGCGTAAGTCTTAGATCTTGGAGCCTCGACCAGCTCCTTTTCCGCCTCTCCTTCTAATTTCAGAGTCAATCCTCTTTTAATTCGAATGTCTTTTGACATAGGATGGAGTGTATGTTAAAATTTTTATTTTAAAGTCGTGCAAATTTATGAATTTTCAGACCACTTATCCCAACAAATGTCAGAATTTTACCGTTGTACCAATGTTAAAATAATGAGTGGCAGAATCGTATTTTCTTATAAATTTGTTCATTATTCGAATTATGAGGTTTTTTCTAACATTTCTAATAAGTCTTTCAGGTTTTTGCCAGTTTTACGGCCAGGCAGTTCAGGAAACGGCTTCGCCTAACTATATCCGCACCATCAGTTTTACCGGTGAAAACACGGAAAATCCCGGCAATCCTATCATCCTCCTCGGCGGTACCCTGCAATTGAGCTTTGATGATATTATTGGTGATGAAGCCGATTATTATTACACCGTGGAACATTATAATTTCGACTGGACGCCATCCCAACTTTCGAAAAATGAGTACATGGACGGTTTTGATGACCTTCGCATTACAAATTACACCAATGCCTACAATACGTTGCAGCCTTACACCCATTATGAGCTCAGCATTCCGAATAACCGAACAAAAGCATTAAAAGTCTCCGGAAATTACCTGCTGAAGATTTTCAATGCCAATCGCGAACTTGTCTTCTCCAGGAAATTTATGGTCTACGAAAATTTCGCACAGGTTTCGGCACAGGTGAAACGATCGCGTGACCTGGAATTCATCAACGAAAAACAGGTAGTGAATTTCAGCATCAATTCGCCAGATTTTATCCTGAAGAACCCTGAAAACAACGTAAGGGTATTGCTAATGCAGAATTACAATCTGAAATCTGCCATTCTTGACCTGAAACCGCAATATACCATTGCCAGCGAGTTGATCTATAAGTATGATGCCGAATCAGCTTTTTGGGGAGGCAACGAATTCCTTCAATTCGACGATAAGGATCTTCGCGCTACCACGGCAGATATCGCTTCCGTGGAACTGGACGAACTCTACCATCATTATCTGTATACCGATCGTACCCGGAATGGAAATCCCTATACCTATAATCCCGACCTCAACGGCGGATTTGTAGTTCGAAGCTATCCTGCTGAAAATTCTGATATCGAAGCCGAATATGTCTGGGTACATTTTCAGCTGAAGAATTATGACCCTATCGGTAAAAGCCAACTGCACCTATACGGAGGCTTCAATAATTTTCAGCTGGATGAAAGTACCCAACTGAGATATAATGAGGAGACCGGTTATTACGAATGCGCCAGGCTTTTCAAACAGGGTTATTACAATTACAAATACGTGCTGCTGGATGAAAACGGGCAGCTGGATGAAGGCTTCATCAGCGGTAATTTTGACGAGACTGAAAATACCTATACCATTTTAGCTTATTATCATGCTCCAGGAGCGCGTTACGATCGCCTTATCGGAGTAGGCTCTGCCAATTCCAAAAACATCACAAATTAATTTGAAAAGATCACTCCCAGGCCGGCAATCGGTTTTAAAATATCGTGGCGAAAAATGCCAGAATTGCCATATACCCCTGGAAAAAAGTGACCAGTTCTGCCCGAATTGCGGCCAGATCAACAGCACCAAAAAATTAACTTTTGATGATTTTTTCAATGAATTCTTTTCAGGCTTGCTGGCCTACGATTCCCGTTTCCAGCGAACGCTGCGCGTCATGCTTTTCAAACCCGGAAAGATTTCCAGGGATTACATAGACGGAAAACGGATGCGGTATGCCAATCCTTTCAGGTTCTACCTGAGTGCATCCATCATATTTTTCCTGCTCTTCAATTACTCGATCCATTCAGAAAACGATATGATTGGCCCCCGGGATCGCGACATGGTGGAACTTGCCGGGAAAACACCACCAATTCCGCCGGAGGCACTAGATTCAGTTAATGCGGCCCTGGCTAAAGAAAATCTTTCGCTGGACAAGCTCAAACTGGATACCGTTCAGAAAACCTATAAAGACTACTATATTTCCCAGAAAACAGTTGATACGATGAGCAATCTCTCGGCGCTGTTCAAAAAATTCAACCTGTATTACGAATTTCAGGATGAGACAGGGATCGCTACACCAGATCGCGCCCTGGATTCACTAAAACACGACCAGACCAATTACAATCACTGGCTCTACAAGAAGGCGGTAGACGCTAACGTTTTTAAGAACAATCCCGGCCTTTTTATAGATTATTTCATCAGTAAACTGCCATTCATCATCTTTTTCTACCTGCCGGTCTTTGCTCTTTTTATCTGGTTACTATATATGAGACGAAATTTTAATTATATGGAGCATCTTATCTTCGCCTTCCATGTGCAAACCACGCTGTTCGTCTTTTATATCGTAGGGCTCACTTTCGATCTCATCGCTTCTTTAAATGTGGGGATTACCATGGCCAATATCGTTTTTGCCGTTTACCTCTATAAATCCATGCGCAATTTTTACCGCCAGCGCCGTGTTAAAACGATTCTAAAGTTCATCATTTTAAACCTGATTTTCTTTACTTTAGCGACTATAGCAGTGTTTATTTCACTGCTTGCATCATTTTCAATCTACTGATATGGTTCAACAAATTACTCAGGGAATAAAAATTTCGGTTGAAACGCATTTTGAAGGGATGTTCTACAAAAACTACAAATTGCGTTATGCATTTGGCTACCGGGTTCACATCGAAAACCAGAGCAATGATACGGTGCAGCTCCAAACGCGCTTCTGGGAAATAAAAGATGCGCTGAACGATACCGAATTTGTTCAGGGCGAAGGGGTGATTGGAAAAAAACCCGTTTTACAGCCCGGCGAGCACCATACTTATCAAAGCGGCTGCTTACTAACCGGTCCATTCGGCGCCATGAAAGGTCATTATAATATGGTCAATCTGAATACTACCAAAAAATTCCAGGTTTCAATACCCTCCTTCAAACTGGCTGCAACTTACGCTTTAAACTGAAGCCGTTCCTCCTGCTCTTTTCCAGATTGTAAATCGCGGAACCAAAACCTGATTCCCTGATCCGAACTGATGATCTGGCTTACACTCTGCGTTTTCAGGAAACCACGATCGATAATTAAACCGAATTCCATATTGTCTTTTTCAGTATTCAAGTGGAAATCTCGAAGCATGTCTGCATGAAGCTCATGAGTCTCCCGGAATTGCTGAAACCATTGCCGCCTACTTTTTTTCATATTCTGGTCGTATAAAGGAGATGATGACCAGATATGTGGTTTTAAAGACAGTTTCTGAAGATGTTTTTTATTTTCATCCCACACGAGTTCGATAAACTGGAGTCCGTTACTCCAGTCGACCGCCACCAGCGTAAAAGCTTCAATTCCCTTCAGGTCATAATGCTCCAGAACTTCAGAAAGCTTCCCGGTTTCAGCCAGTATATCTTTGACCACAATGCCGCGGCTCTTCCGGTAGCCAGCCTTCCGAATATGAGGTTCAAAAGCGCCGTTCATCAAGCAAAGGCAACGCTGCAGGTCGCTCACTCCAATCCAGGTACCTCCTGCCTGGGCATCCTTCGGAAAATATAAATTTCTGGAATGATATTTTTCATATTCTGGCAGCAATGCATGCCTGGAGATCGCTTCATCGCGATTGGAAGTAAGTACAAAACCGTTGGGAGAATCCGGCTGAGGGGCCAGAGTGACCGTACACATGAAATTGGTAATTTTTAAGAAAAGTACGAAAAAAGTTAAGCTTTCGTGAAGGAGCAAGTGCCCTTCTTGTAAACCACTTAATTTTTTTACCTTTAACGGCAGTAAAAACAAATAGAAAAAAGCAAAAATTATATTTATGGGAAAAGGATTTTTTCACGTTCCTGTAGCCGTTAACGAACCAGTTAAGAGTTACGCTCCGGGAACCCCCGAAAGAGAAGAAGTACTACTCACTTACAAAGACCTTTACAATTCGAAAATGGAGGTGCCTTTATATATTGGCAGTGAGGAGATCAAAACCGGGGATACCGAAACCATGCATCCCCCGCACGACCACCAGCACAACCTGGGTGTATATCATAAAGCCAGCAAAAAAAACGTTGAAAAAGCGATCGAGACGGCTTTGGAAGCTCGTGATCAATGGGCCAACCTGGAATGGGAACAGCGTGCAGCGATTTTTCTTAAAGCTGCTGATCTGATCGCCGGGAAGTATCGTGCACGCATCAACGCGGCTACGATGATTGGCCAGTCTAAAAATATCTATCAGGCAGAAATTGATTCAGCTTGCGAATTATGTGATTTCTTACGTTTCAACGTGGAATATATGTCACAGATATACGATGAGCAGCCGGAATCATCTGAAGGAAACTGGAACCGTGTGGAATACCGCCCTTTAGAAGGTTTTGTGTATGCCATCACTCCTTTCAATTTTACCGCTATCGCCGGGAACCTTCCATCGAGTGCGGCTTTGATGGGGAATGTAGCGATCTGGAAACCTAGTGACAGCCAGGTATTTTCCGCACAAATCATCATGGAAGTATTCAAAGAAGCGGGAGTGCCAAACGGGGTGATCAATATGGTAATGGGCGATCCGGCCATGATCACAGATACACTGCTTGCCAGCCCTGATTTCGCCGGAATCCATTTCACCGGAAGCACCACCGTATTTAAAGACATCTGGCAGAAAATTGGAAATAACATCCATAACTACAAGACTTATCCTAGAATCGTTGGAGAAACGGGAGGTAAAGATTTTATTGTTGCTCACCCTTCTTCCAATGCGAAAAAAGTAGCAACCGCCATTTCCAGGGGAGCTTTTGAATTCCAGGGACAAAAATGTAGCGCCGCTTCTAGAGTATATCTTCCGAAGAGTTTATGGCCAGAGATTAAGGATTATGTGGTGGAAGATGTTCAATCCTTCAAAATGGGTTCACCAGAAGATATGAGCAATTTTATCACTGCAGTGATCCATGAAGGTTCCTTCGACAAACTGGCCAAATATATCGACCAGGCTAAGAAAAGTAAGAAAGCTGAAATCGTTGTGGGCGGAAATTACGACAAATCCAAAGGTTATTTCATAGAGCCTACCGTGATTGTGACCACCGATCCTCAATATGAAACCATGCATACCGAATTATTTGGTCCCGTGGTGACCATTTATGTTTATGAGGACAGCGAATGGGAAAAAACCCTGAAACTGGTTGATGAAACCAGCCCATACGGACTTACCGGGGCAGTTTTCTCTGGTGATCGATATGAGCTGGCAAAGGCCACGAAAGCACTTCAGAATGCAGCAGGAAACTTTTACCTCAATGACAAACCTACCGGAGCAGTTGTAGGTCAGCAGCCATTTGGTGGTGCACGTGCCAGTGGGACCAATGATAAGGCTGGTTCCAAATTGAATTTATTAAGATGGGTTTCACCAAGACTTATTAAAGAAACCTTTGATGCTCCTGAGGATTACCGTTATCCGTTTATGGGAGAATAATTGAATAAGATTAAATTTCATGAAGCCCGGTTTTAAAACCGGGCTTTTTCATTTATTAACATTTGCTAATCAGATATTTAGAAGTATTTTCTGACAATTTCATCGATTTTTATAACCGTTGAGCGAAATTTTAGTGTTTATTATTAAAATTGACTTAAATTTATTTGCTAATTCCCTACTCCCCAAATATTTAAAGGTTAGCCCGCCCCAGCAGCAGCCCCACATTTTTTTGACCCCTACCAGTATTGTTTATGCATTTAAACCATTTGACTATGGGGAAAAAACTACGATATTCCTTCTTACTAACTCTCCTGTTCCTCCCACTTTTCAGCTGGGGGCAATGTCCTACTGCAGTTAGCATATCGTCGAGCGAAGGCAATAACATTTGCCAGGGAACCGAGGTTACTTTTACCGCGAATGTCACAAACGGGACTTCGCCTTTCACATATCAGTGGCAGATTGACGGCTCTAATGTGGGAAGTGCCACAAACAGCAACACCTATACTTCCAGCAGTCTGTCAAACAACCAGAAAATTTCTGTTATTGTTACTGATGCAAATGGTTCAGCCTGTTCAGTTACCAGCAGCGCTTATACCATGACCGTGAATACCAACCGAACTCCAGGAGTAAGCCTAACTTCGAGTACCAATAGTGTATGTCCTGGTCAAAATGTGACGTTTACCGCCACTTCCAGCTACGGAGGGCCTAATCCGCAATATGACTGGTATATCAATTCCAGTTCCAGCCCGGCTCAATCTGGTAGTAGCAATACCTTTACAACAGCGGCCTTCAATTCCGGATCCAACACCGTGAAGGTTGTTTTAACCAGCAACTATTCCTGCGTTACCAACACTACCGCGGAAGCAACAAGTCCAACGATTACCGTAAGACCAGGAACGCCTTCACAACCAGGCAGTATCAGTGGTACGGTGGAAATTTGCCCAGGAACCACGCAGACCTACTCCATAGCTGCAGTCCCTGATGCCAGCAGTTACGTTTGGACCTTACCTTCAGGATGGAGTGGAAACAGCACCAATAACAGCATTAATATCACCGTGGGCTCCAGTTCCGGAACCATCAGTGTTGCAGCGAAAAATGACTGCGGAACAAGCACCACCAGAGATCTGGCAATTACCGTAAAACCAGGAACTCCCGCTCAACCAGGAACTATTACCGGTGAGGCATCGGTTTGCCCAGGGATTTCTCAAACTTACAGTATCAGTTCCGTAGTTAATGCCGCAGCATATAATTGGACAGTTCCATCTGGATGGACCATTACCGGATCTGATTCAGGAAATTCTATTGATGTAACCACGGGAACTTCCGGAGGAAGCATTTCCGTCAGCGCCTATAATGATTGCGGGACCAGTAATACCAAAACGCTTAATGTGAGCGTACAGCCCGGACCCCCCGCAACGCCGGGATCGATTTCCGGGGAAACCGAAGTATGTCCAGGAACTACGAACACCTATAGTATTTCTCCGGTGAATGGTGCTACAACTTATAACTGGACGCTGCCATCTGGTTGGAGCGGAAGCAGCACAACAAACAGCATCCAGCTTACCGCGGGTTCCAGTGGAGGGACTATTGAAGTGGAAGCCATCAATAACTGCGGAACCAGCAGTGCTCAAACCCTGAATATTACGGTTAAACCCGGTACTCCCGCTGTTCCCTCAACAATAAATGGAAATACAGCTGTGTGTCCCGGTACCACAGAAACCTATACTATTGCCGAGGTGCCAGACGCCACCAGCTACACCTGGACCATTCCAAATGGCTGGAGTGGCACCAGCACATCAAATTCCATAACACTTACAACCGGAAGCTCTGGGAACGGAACAATCAGTGTAAAAGCTGAAAATGACTGCGGAATCAGTACTGCTCAGACATTAGCAGTTTCGGTCAAAGCCCCGGCCCCGGTGGCCCCGGGTAGTATTACGGGTGATACGGAAGTTTGTTCATCGGCTACTGGCCTAACATATTCGGTCGCCAGTGTTACCGATGCCAGCTGGTATGAATGGATTCTTCCCGCAGGATGGAATATCACCTCTTCCAATCCTACTTCCAATACGATTACCGTATCAGCTTCGGCCAATTCCGGAAATATCCGTGTTTCAGCCCATAATGACTGCGGAGGCAGCAGCGAAGTAACACTGGCAGTAACTTCTGTTAATGGCGTTCCGAATAATCCCGGAACTATTACTACAAATTTACCCAATGACGGTATTTGCCCTCCGGCAACAGGTATAACTTTTACCGTAGCCAACGATGTAAATGCAAATGGATATGACTGGGTTCTTCCTAGCGGATGGGAAATCACGAATGGCCAAAATACCAGTTCTATAACTGTAAGAGTCAATGCTTCCAGTCCGGAAACCAATAATGCCTCAGTAAGTGTAAGCGCTAAAAACATCTGTGGATCAAGTACTGCTTCTACATATAGCGGTATCACCATTAAGAAACACGTTCAGGCATATATTGGTGAAGATATGACCTTATGCCAGTCTACAAATCCAATTACCATCAATGGTTCAATAGGTTTTAATGGAAAATTAAAGATAAGTCAGGTGACAACAACGGGAGGTGGTACTATTTCTAATGTTCCAAATGGAAAAGTTAATAATTTTAGCTTCATCTATACACCTAACTCAAGTGATTTCAACAGTTCACCGGTAAAAATCACTTTAATCACGGAAGCTCCGGGAGGTGGAGCATGCGGACCAGGTAGTGATGAGATGCTGATTTACTTTATACCCACTTCAACTATTACTTCGCCCGCTAATAAAGATCAACAGGTTTGTATCAATACCGCCTTGACAAATATGGCGTTTACTATTGGAGGCGGTGCGACAGGTGCGACTATCACCGGACTTCCATCGGATCTTAGTGGTAATTATAATGCGGGTACCTTTACGATCAGTGGAACACCTACACAAACCGGAAGTTTTACTTACACCATATCTACTACGGGTAATTGTTCCGGCCAGCAAACCAGTACCACCGGAACCATCACGGTAACTGATGATGACCTGATTACCGATGCGAACAATAAAGACCAGGAAATATGCATTAATACTGCCATTTCGCCAATGGTGTTTGGCACTAATAATCCTATTACTGCAATCAACACCAGTGGGTTACCTGCCGGGCTTTCAGGAAGCCTGAGCAATAACCAGTACACTATTTCCGGTACACCAACCGAAGCGGGCACCTTCTATTATACGCTTACCAGCGTGGGAAGCTGTAATAGCACTACTACTTCAGGTACTTTGGTGGTCAATCCGGATGTAACCATCACGTCTACTTCTGAAACTGATCAGGAAATCTGTATCAATACCGCTCTGGAAACTATCGAATTCTCTATCACTGAACCTGGTACGAATGCTATTATTAGCGGACTTCCAGATGGAATTACCACCTCTTTCAGCAATGGTGTTTTCAGTATTTCCGGGAATCCAACTGAGGCAGGAACATTTCCCTATACAGTTACCACGCAAGGAGATTGCCAACAGGCTACGGCAACAGGGACCATCACCGTAAAACCAGATCCTACTGCTGAACTATCTTATACCGGAGATTTCTGCGAATCTCAGTCGGGTACGGTTATGCCTGGTCTTACAGGCTCCGGAGAATATGAGAATGGAACGTACAGCTCCTCCCCTTCCGGTTTATCAATCAACACTTCTACCGGAGAAATCACACCTGGCGACAGCGATCCGGGCACATATACAGTTACCTACACAACTCCGGAAATCTGTGCGGTTGTGACTGCTGAAACTACTGTAGTCATTAATGCCACTCCTTACGCCGAGATCTCCTACACAGATCCATTATGTAATAACGATATTGCTGCCTACTTGCCTGTATTCGCAAATACTGAAGGAAATTACGAAGGCGGAAGTTTTTCTGCCCAACCTGCCGGTCTTAATATCAATGCATCCACCGGTGAAATTGCACCTAAAACCAGCGACCCAAATACCTATACGATTTCTTATACCATTCCGGCTTCCGGGGGATGTCAGGAAGTTATTCTGACCACTACTATTGAAATCACCCAAAATCCGCAGGTTAGCATTGAATATCCTGAAGCTGTCTGTACTTCAGAAACCGATCATATTCCTGTTACATTTACCAGCACGGCCGGCGAATATACCGGTGGAGCCTTTAGTGGTACTAGCGGACTCGATATTGACGCCAATGGAAACATCAATGCCGCTAATTCCACTCCTGGAGTCCATACAATCACTTATACCGTAACTGCTGCTGCCGGTTGTGACGAAGTTATTGCCACAACCGATGTTCAGATCAATGAAAAAGTCACCATTTTAACCGAGCCTCAAAATGTGGGAATTTGCTCCAGTGAACCGGCCCAATTTGAAGTGAGCGCTTCGGGTGATGGACTAAGCTATCAGTGGTACAGAATAGTGGAAGGAACTCCGCAGCTTTTAGCCGGTGAAGATGATGCCGTTTTCAGTCTTTCCAATGCGACCTCTATAGATGCCGGCGAATACTATGTAGTGGTATCAGGCGCTGATTCTTGCAGCGAAGCGACTTCAGAAACGGTTACTCTGAACGTGGATGAAAATATCATTATCGTCAAACCAACTGAAGATCTTACCATATGCGAAGAAGATTATACCGAAATTACTTTTGAATTCATCGCTCATGCCAACGGGGCTCCGCTGACCTTTCAGTGGATCAAGGATGGCAATCCTATAAACGATGACGGAGTAAATTACGATATGGAAGTTTCGGCCCCTCAAGGCACTAATGGTGAATACACCGGGACTTTGACCATTCTGGATATTGCCGAAGAAGATTCGGGAGTATATGCCGTGGAAATTGACGGGCCAGAGTACTTTACCTGTCCGCAGGCTACTTCGAAGAACTTTACTTTCCGGGTCAATCCTATTCCTGATAATCCTGAAACTACTGATCTGACTTTTTGTTTGAACGACACGGCCTCCAACCTTAGCGTTGACAATCCAGATAGCGATTACGAATACAGCTGGTATTCCTACGATTCCAGCGCCGATGAATTTACATATATAGGAGATAACTATACTCCTTCAACTTCATCCCCGGGAACTACCACTTATTATGTCACGCAAAAATTGGTGGAAACAGGTTGTGAAAGCGGAATGGAGCCTTTAGTGGTCACCGTGCTGGATAAACCTGAGCCGGTTGCTACGGAAACCATTCAATTGGATTACTGTTTTGAAGAAGTGGTAGAAACAGCTATTTCATTGACCCCTGCGGAAAATGCCAGCATTCACTGGTATGCTGCTGATGGAGAAACAGAGATCAGTGCGCCCACTCCAAATACGTCCAGCGCCGAATTGACCATTTATTATGTGAGCCAGATATTTGATACCGGTTGCGAAAGCGACCTCACGAAAGTGGAAGTCAATGTAAAATCACTTCCCGATTTAAGTGCCGGGATTGCTGAAGGTTCCAGTTCACCAACCTGCCTGGGAAGCACGATCAATCTTACCGCAAGCGGTGCCGAAACCTATGTCTGGACCCTCAATGGTGACGTGGTGGGAAATGAGGCCAACCTGCCGATCACTACAGATGAAACCGGTGATTTCACCTATATCGTAGAAGGAACTGCCAATGGTTGTTCCACCACTTACGAAGTACCGATTTCCGTAGATGCCGTAACCGTACCAGGAAGTATTTCGGGACCTGAAAGCGTTTGTATCAATAATGCCTCAGGAACACTGGAATTGACCGGTTATACTGGAAATATAACAGAATGGCAATGGAAAGCTTCATCTTCCGCAGCTGATGCCTGGACGAAAATTGATGATGCTGTCTTGGACACCAGAAATTTCAGCAATTTGACCGAAAGTACCGATTTCAGGGCAGTTGTGAAAAATGGAGCCTGTGAAGAAGCTTACGCTACATTTAATGTAAGGGTAGACCAGCTTCCGCAGGGCGGAAATCTGACTTGGCCCAATGGGGAGCGAATTTTCCTGACCTGTGAAGTGCAGTCGAACGATCTTCACGAAAAATTAACTCTCAATGATTTTGTAGGGCAGATCGTAGAATGGGAATATCGTACAGCCAGCAACATGACCTGGTCAACTTACGATAGTCAGGATCCTAGTCTTACAAATTCCGATTTTCAAAATATTCTTGGAAGCACGGTAGAAAGTACCGTTTTCAGGGTGAAAATAGCCAATGGGGCCTGTTCTGATGGAACGTATTCCCAAACGGCCATTTTGAGTGTGATCCCTTCTGACATTAAACCTTCTCCGGTACAGGTAACTCCGCAAGTACTGTGTTATGGAGCAGATATCAGTCTGAGTTCTGAAACCGGTTACGGTGCAGAATATGGTCAGTTTGATGGGGGTGCCTTTGATAATGCCGGAATTAAAAACCATGGATGGAATTTTACCAATCCTAGTGGAGGATCCAATGATTTTGATTCAGGTGCCAATAATGGGCGCGCCGATCACTGGCTGCGAATGAACCCTCATGGTAGCGATCCCGCGAATGAAAAAGTATACACGGCGAATCTTTATCCTATTTCAAGTCAAAGCCCCAGCAACGGTTCGATGGTCAATTTCAGGACTTTTTCATCAAATGCAGGAAATAAAGGTTTTGCTCTGGTGACCGGGAACAACGATTCCAACATGGAAACGCCGGTGTTCTCATTGGGAAGTCTTGATGAAGCGATCCTTACCTTCGATCAGGCATACAATCTAACGGAAGGAGCGAAAATCTACGTAGAAATTTCCACTAATGGCGGAAGTACTTATAATACGGTTTTATTCGAAATGACCGGTACGGCAACCAGTGGCAATTATAACAATTTCGGTGATGGAACACCACAATCCAGGCCTTTGAACAAAATGGTGATCGATCTTGGTGATTACCTGGGTCAGTCAAATTTACGCATCCGCTTTAGGTTTGACGGAACTATTGACGGGGATGTTTGGGCTGTTGACAATATTAAGGTACCGGAAGGTCCTCAGGACGTGTTATTACAATGGTTCTATGATGAAGACGCATCAGATCCTGATAACGCTTTGGAACAGATCGGGCAGGATAACCAGAACGTTGTGTCCTTTACTCCGCGGAAGATAGGCTGGAATGATTTTGAAGTAAAAACAGCCCTGTTATTAGATAGTAATGGTGATCCTTGTGAAACCATTAATAATTCAGAAACGGTGCGTGTTTTTGTTTTCGATCAATACACCACTACTGTGGTGGCCGAAACCGGGGAATGCGGAAATACAATCGTGCAGCTTTCCGCTACGATCACGGGTGATTTCCAGGGAGATGTCACTTCAGAATTTGCTACGGATGATCTTAAAACCTTGGATGGGTATACCGGCGCCTGGGTAATTACCGGCCCTAATACCGATTACACCCTTACCAATGCCGATCAAACCTCGACTTTAGAGCCGGTAAATAACCCTAATGCAATCTTCGAAGGCTCACAAATTGGAGATTACAGTTTCAGCTGGCAATTAACACCCACCGCGGTCGATGAGAACGATGTATTGATCGAAAATACTGGTTGTCCACCAGTTATCACTCCTGCTGAAGTGAGTCTTCCGGAATGTACTACGCTGGATTTTGATGGGGTAAATGATTTTGTATCTATTCAGGATGGTTTTGCTGATGCCAAAACAATTGAAATGTGGATCTATCCCGAAGATAGTGATGGAGTTATTCTTTCCGGCCCGGGTGTCGAAATTAGAATGAGCGATCTGCCTACAGGTGTTACTCCTAATTCCCGCTGGTATCATATCGCGCTCATTGGCACAAAATTATACGTAGATGGAATTGATAGCGGAACCAGTATCAATGGTACCGGCACTGCAGGGAAAACGATCATTGGTGCAAAATGGAATGCTTCCACTAAGGCAGCTGAAGATTTTTACTCCGGATGGATCGACGAGGTACGAATCTGGAAAGTCAATCTTTCCAAGAAGCAGCTGCATTTCATGATGAATCAGCGACTTGACCTGGCCTCAAAAGGATCTGGTCAAATCGTGGAGGGAGAAGCGGTCCCTAATCTTTATATCGATGCACCGAGCAGTTACCATTCTGATGGCACTCACAATCTGGATAAAGATGATGTACCTTTCTATAATGTATCATGGGATGACCTGATCGCCTATTACCGATTGATTTCCGAATTTCCTGATCCAGATCTGAATATCATTCCGAATACTTATAAACCGGTAGGCGGTTATACGCCAGATCTGGCTCTCACTGCCGTTGACGGAAGACTGCACAATATGACCACCCACCAGCAAAACACCTCTCCTACTCCATATTTTTCGGGAACTGATGGCGCTTGGGGTGATCGTACTACGTGGGCGCGTCCAACTGTTTGGGATGCTCCAGACAGTAACGGATTTGATGGAACGGAAATAGAATGGAACATCGCCAGGTTGAATCATAAGATCAATTCAGGCAACAGGAACATTATTATGCTCGGAGTCCTGTCAGAAAGCAATTTGCTAACCATCAACGCCGATAATGCACTTTCTATCAGCCATTATTTATTACTTAATGGAAATATTGATCTCGTAGGTGAGTCACAATTACTTCAGGATCACGGTAGTATTTTGGATGATTCCAGCGGTGGCTGGCTGCAAAGAGACCAGCAGGGCCGTATGAGTAGTTTCAATTATAATTATTGGACAAGCCCCGTAACCGATCAGGGCACGACAAATAATTCCGGGTTTACCCTGAACAAGGTGATGCTAGATGGTACCGACGAAGATAAACCTCAGGGAATAACCTGGAAAGGACAGTATTTCGCGGCTGATGGATCCCGTACCTCACCCATTACCATCAGTGACTACTGGATTTGGGATTTTAAAGGAGGGGAAGCCGATGTTTATGGTGACTGGCACCATTTAGGTAGCAGCTCAAAAGAAATCGCCGGGGCAGGATTTAGCATGAAGGGGACCGATGGTACCGTGGCTCCAAATACTCAAAAACAGAATTATACTTTCCAGGGAAAACCTCATAATGGTGATATTACGCTGAATATAGGTCAGAATCAGAATTATTTATTAGGAAATCCTTATGCATCGGCACTGGATGTCTATGAATTTTTGCTGGACAACCTGCCTTCCACGATCACTGCACCTGATGGAAGAAAAGGTCGAAATACCGGGCAACCTTTCAACGGCACATTGTATTACTGGAGTCACTTCGCCGGCTCCACCCACATTCTGGAGGAATATATAGGTGGTTATGCCTACTATTCATTTGCAGGCTCCACTCCGGCTTATTCCAGCGACTGGAGGATTGACAACTCCAACCCAAACGCTTCTGATTCTAAGATCGCCCAGCGATACATTCCGGTGGCACAGGGATTCTTTGTGAATAGTTCCGGCGGGAATTTTTCCGGAAATATTTATTTCAATAACAACCAGCGTCGATTCGCTAAGGAGAGCAGCGATCCTTCTATATTCTTACAACAGGAGGAGCGGGAAAAAGGACAACTAAGTTCCATTGAAGCCGATAAACGCGCAAAATTACGATTGAAATTCAAAAGTCCGGCAGGTTATCATCGCCAAATTCTCGTGACACGCGATGAAAATTCCAGTAGTGATTTTGATCTTGGTTATGACGCGCCCTTAATTGAAAACAACAAAGAAGACATGTACTGGATCGTAAATGACAGTCCGTATGTGATCCAGGCAGTACCAGATTTTGAACAGGAACGCGTCTTACCAATAGGTTTTAAAACCAAAGAAGGCGGAGAATTCAAAATTCAGATAGACAGTACCGAAAACTGGCCTTCAGAAATACCGATCTATTTAAAAGATAAGGTCGTGGATTCTATTCAGGAAATCAGCAAACAGCCATATACCGCCACTGCAGAAGCAGGTGAGATCAAAGATCGTTTTGAGATCGTCTTCTTCAAACCGGTTGCGGAAGATCCTGTGATTGATCCAGAAATTCCAGAGGTTCCCGTGGTCGATGGTTTGGTAGGCATTAGTTACAGTCATTTTAGCAGGCAGGTTAAGATCACTAATTTCGATCATCTGGATGTAGAAAAAGTCATGGTTTTTGACCTCGGCGGAAAGCTCATTGAAACCTACGACGAAATGCCGACTGATGAGGAGATTCTACTGAAATTACCACCGGTACAATCAGGAATTTACATTGTGAAGGTCTTCTGCAGTGATGCGATGTGCAATAAGAAGATCATCGTAAAATAGAAAATTGAAAATAATTTCTTACAATTTGAGCTACAAAACTGGCTAAAAGCAAGTTAAGCCATGTTTTTAGTGGAAATTTATGCACTTTATCGATTTTATATGTACTTTTACCGAAGTTACAATACTAATCGGTGCCTATGCATAAAATTACCTTTGGAAAAGTAAGGTTTGGTTTCGCCCTTTTTCTTGCTTTACAATTTAATTTATTCGCTACAAATACTTTCGCTCAACTATCGGTTTCCGGTACGGTGAGTGAGGCAAGCTGTAGTGATGCCTCAGATGCCGCGATCGATATCACGCCATCAGGAGGAACAGCCCCCTATTCCTATTCCTGGACTGGCCCTGGTTCTTACACCTCATCTAATGAAGATCTTACCGGGCTTTCCACCGGAAGTTATACCATTCAAATCACTGATTCGAACTCCAATACCACTTCCAGGACATTCAATGTAGGCTTTGATGACACACAAGACCCACAGGCCCGTGGACAGAATTTTGAGCTACTGTTAGACAGTAACGGAAATGCTACTTTAAGTACCAGTGATGTGGATAATGGCTCTACCGATAACTGCGGAATTGACAGTTTTAGCCTCAGCCAGACTGCATTTGATTGTTCTGATGTGGGCAACAATTCAGTACGTTTTACGGTTACTGATGTCAACGGGAATTCTGATTTTGTAGATGTTACCATTACCGTAAAAGATCAAACGGCACCAACAGTTTTAACTTCAGATTATACCCTTACACTGGATGCCAACGGTCAGGGCAGTATTGCTGTCAGTGACATCGACAATGGTTCCAGCGATAGTTGCGGGATTGCTTCCAGGACGTTGAGCAAAACCGATTTTGATTGTGCCGATATCGGAACCAGAACGGTAACTCTTACTGTTACTGATAATAACGGAAATGCCGCCTCGAAAAACGCTACCGTAACTGTAAACGACAATACGGCGCCACAAGTCATCACTCAAACCATAACCGTTCAGTTGGATGCCAGCGGAAACGCCACGATTGCCAATGATGCCGTAAACAATGGATCGACTGATGCCTGCGGAATTGCCAGCTATTCAACTGATATTACTTCATTTAGCTGTGCAAATGTGGGAAATAACAGCGTCACACTTACTGTGACCGATGTAAATGGTAATGCCGCGAGCGCATCGGCCACTGTGGTGGTAGAAGATAATATTGCTCCAACGGTACAAACTCAGAATATCACGATTTACCTGGATGCCAATGGCCAGGCTTCTATTACCGCATCAGATATCGATAATTCCTCATCTGATAACTGCGGAATTGCCTCTTACAGCCTGAGCCAGGAAAACTTTGACTGTTCAGATGTAGGCGCTAATACCATCAGTCTTACCGTAACCGATGAAAATGGCAACGCTGATACTGCAAATGCTACAGTAACTGTAGTAGATGATGAAATTCCGGTTATTAACGCCGTTTCAGATATTACAGAAAACAATGACCCCGGAGCCTGTAGCCGGGTATTGACGATTTCCAATCCGGGTGCAACCGATAATTGTTCCGTAAACAATCCAACAGGAACAAGAAGCGATGGTCTCTCCCTTACGCAGGCGTTTCCGCTAGGAACCACAACCATTACCTGGGAAACGACCGATGCCAATGGTAATGATGCAGCTCCCGTGATCCAGACCATTACTATTAATGATACCGAAAATCCTGTTGCTCCTACCCTGGACGATATAAGCTGGGGGTGCGAATATACCCTTGCCACTCCGGAAGCAACCGATAACTGCGATGTAACGATCGAAGGAGTTCCAGACAGGTCCACTACTTTTACTGAAACCGGAACGATCACCTGGACTTTTACCGATGCAGCCGGGAACACTACCACGGCCAGTCAGACCATCACCATCATTCCTCTGGAAGCTGAGGTAACGGTTAGCGACGCGCTGTGTAATGGCTTTTCCAACGGTATGGCAGAAGTAATTCCTTCCGGCGGTATACCTCCTTATGCTTACGATTGGGGCAGCTACGGAAATGAACCAGATGTCGAAGGCCTGGCTGCCGGAACGTATCCGGTAACAGTTTCTGATGTCAATGGCTGTTCTATTACTGTCAACGCCGTGATAGATGAGCCAGCCGAATTAAATATCGGAACCAGTACCGTAACTGATGCTACCTGTAATTCTGGTAATGACGGGCAGATCATTGCCGGTACAGTCACCGGTGGAACTCCAGATTCCAGTGGGAACTATCAGTATTCGATAGACAACACTGATTTTAACGACACTGGCGTATTCGAAAACCTCAGCGCAGGAAATTATACCATTTTCGTAAAGGATGAAAATGAGTGTTCCCTTCAAACATCAGTAACTGTTGGTGAACCGGCGATTCTTAGCGCCACACTTTCTAAAACTGATGTAAAGTGTTTTGGGGAAAGCACCGGCGTGATCAGTCTTACTAAACCAACCGGTGGTCACGGAAAATATGAATACAGTATCGACGGCACCAACTGGCAGTCTACCGCATCTTTCAATAATTTAGCAAGCGGAAATTACAGCGTTCAGATGAGAGATAAAGACTATCCATCCTGTGTGATCACCCTTAATGACACCTATACGATTAGTCAGCCAGCTGCTCCTTTGTCCGCTACAGTTACTTCCACCAGAACTACCACTTATGATACGGCTTCTGGAAGTGCTACGGCTAATGCCAGTGGTGGTACCCCGGGCTATACATATGCCTGGATGAGAGCCGGAACTGCCGCAGTAATTCAAAGCACCAAGACTGCAACCAACCTGCCTGCAGGTGATTATGATGTGACTGTCACTGATAAAAATGGCTGTACTTTTACTGAGACTGTGACTGTTTCAGAAACTATTTTTGCTGAGATCATTCCCACCTCCATTTGTGAGGAAAGCGATAGTGTGATCAGGACCTCCTATTTTGAAGTAGAGAACCTGACCGCCGTTGGAGGTGTAGGTCCTTATACCTACGAATGGGATTTTGACAATGGTGGGGACGTGAGTACAGCGACCGGGGCAGGGCCGCATCGCGTTCAGTACAATGCGGTTGGAGAAAAAACCATAACGCTGGTGGTAACAGATGCCGTTGGAGAATCCAAAACATTTACTTTCATTCAATATGTAGGTGAATGTTTCAGGGATAATTGTGGATCGAACGACCTTGCTTACGAATCATACTATATTGGTGATGCGAATGGAAACAGAATTACCTTTCTGAACTACGCCACAACTTCCGAAAGGTATCTTTACATTGTATTGCCAGATGGTCCGGAGCGTTATTCCTTTTACGTGGAGATCAATTATTCCATTACCAATCCAAGGACTGGAGAGACTACTTATTACAGGCCAGATCCTTCCTGTTTCTACCCGAAAGAACCGATCCCACGTACCGCAAGAACTTTTGAAATTGCAGAATGGGATTTTGGAGAATTCATTACGGTAGAAAGTATCTATTTCACCTTTTCGAACAACATCAAATGGGGCTGCGGTCAGGGTCCTAAACCTAAATGTTTTTCCACCAATGGTGGTGAAGTAGTAAACTCGCCCTTATATGCTGAGGCAGTTCCGAACGAATTGCTTTGTTATGATTCAAATCTCGGAAGAATAGACATTACTGCCAGCGGTGGGACGGCTCCTTATGATTATAGCATTACCAGTTCTACGGACGGGTACCAGATCGACGAAACATTCAAAAATTTGACTGCAGGCACCTACAGCGCATGGGTACGAGATTCCAATGGAGAAATATTCGAGATCGAAAATATTGAAATTAGCGGTCCTTCTTCTCCTATAACTTTAGAAACAACAGGAACCGATCCTGTATGTTTTGGAGAATATGGAACAGCTAGTGTCTCCGCTACCGGGGGAACTCCGTTTACTGATGGCTCCGGAAATTCCTATTACGAGTATTTATGGAATGATATTTCTGAACAGACCACTGCCACTGCGACCGACCTGGAAGCAGGCGAATACACTGTCACCGTAATTGATGCGAACGGATGCCAACAAATTGGCACCGTAACCATCACTGAACCAGACCAGCTAACCATAGCCGAAACCGGGGACGACCAGGTCCTGGGCTGCGGTTTCAGCAGTACCACATTAGACGGAAATACTCCGGAAATTGGTACCGGAACCTGGACAATAGAATCTGGTATTGGCGGAAGTCTTACTGATCCTACTGATCCGAACACTACTTTTACCGGGGAAGATGACACCTATACTTTACGCTGGACCATCGCAAACACCGATGGAACCTGTGCAACATATAGTGAAATGCAGGTAACTTTTTCGGCTGATTGTTCCACGCTGGATTTTGATGGTGTAGATGATCATATTTTACTTGCTGATAATTACCAGTTAACCAGCGGCGCCTTCTCCCTGGAGGTTTGGGTAAAACCGGAATCGGTTACCGGTATCAGGACGGTACTTTCCAGAAGGGATTACACGAATTTCAACAGCGGTGGTTATGACCTAATCATTAATAATGGCGCTCCTACCTTCAGGTGGGGCAGTAACTCGGTTTCCACTTCCAGTAAAGTAACTACGAACCGTTGGTACCACCTGGCCGTGATATTCAATGGCAGCAATGTTAAATTATACGTTGACGGTATTGAGGTAGGTAATAAGAGTATGAGCAATCCGGCTTCAGTTACCGCTCAAACAATGATCGGGGCCATGTACGACTCTGCCACTCCAAGCAATCCGAAGAATTATTTCGATGGCTGGATCGAAGAATTGAGGATCTGGAATACCACTCTTACCGTTGAACAACTTCATTACATGATGAACCAACGATTGAGCAATAACGGCGGACTTACAAAAGGAGAGGTGCTTCCGGCAGATGTTCCTGGCAACCTGAGCTGGTCTAAACTTCAGGGTTATTACAGGCTAATTGCTGATGATATTTCCAACGGGGAAACTCCAGATCGTTCTGCGACTCCTTCCGTAGGATTATTGAAAAACATTCAAACCAGCCAGTACAACACCGCGCCGCTACCCTATGTTTCCGAAGCTGCCAACGGCGAATGGAAAAGCAGGGGCACCTGGGACACCAATGTGGGAGGTGGCGCAGATCTGGACAATTACTGGACCTGGCCCAGCGATAAAGGTATCAATGGCGAAACGATTACCTGGAATATTGCGCGTACTAAACACGACATTGTTTCTACCGGCGAAAATATCTATATGTTGGGAATGATTTCTGAAACCGGCGAGGTCAAACTGAATGGTACGGTAGATATGAATACCGGGAAAGGATCTGGAAATGGCTTTTTTGTGACGCACTATCTGAAACTCGACGGAACCATGAATTTTGATGGGGAATCTCAGCTGGTACAAAGCGAAGGCAGCGTCCTGGATCCTGCCAGCAGCGGGTATATCGAGATCGATCAGCAGGGTACGGCGAACAGTTTTAACTATAATTATTGGACTTCTCCTGTAAGTCTTTCAGGTTCTGCAATCAATTCCGGATTCAAGATCGCCTCTGTTTTACACGATGGCAGTAATCCGGCAAACTTAAAAGACTTTAATTTCAATTACCAGTATCACTGGGCCGATTATTACGATTTCTCTTCCAATAAACGCATCAGCACCTATTGGTTACATACTTTTGGGGATGCTGCGGAAGATTTTAACGGAACAGCCGACGATTATTTTGAATGGCATCATATTTCAGAAAATGACCTGTTGCCTCCGGGAATTGGGTATTCTATGAAAGGTACTTCTGGTTCCGTTCCGCTGAGTAAAAGACAAAATTATACTTTTGAAGGTTTGCCAAATAACGGCGATGTGAGCCTGTATGTAAGCAGCGGGCAAAATAAACTGATAGGAAATCCGTATCCTTCGGCCATCGACGGGCAAAAGTTCATCAATGACAACCTAGGGAAGTTCAATGGTAGCATTTATTTATGGGATCACTTCGGAAAAGAGGATTCTCATTACCTGGAAGAATACGTGGGTGGATACGCGACCTTCAATCTTTCAGGAGGAGTTTCTTCAGCAACTTCCAGCGATGCACGAATAAACGATAATGGCGACCGGGGCTCCAAGGTTCCGGGAAGGTATATTCCGGTTGGACAGGCCTTCTTTATTAGCACTTCCACTGGAAGCGGTTCATCCTCCGGAGGGACTCTGAAATTCACCAATTCCATGCGAGCCTTTGTTCCGGAAAGTTCCGGAGATTCACAATTCCTGAAACCGATCTACCCTACCAAGGAAAAATCGCTTGAACTGGATTACGCAAAAGACAGCAGGTATAAGATCAGGCTTGGTTTTGATTCACCAAAAGGCTATCATCGCCAGATCCTGGTAACCGCAGATGCGCATACTTCAAACGACTTTGACCTGGGCTACGACGCTCCGCTCATCGAAAATAATGTGGAAGATATGTACTGGATGATCAACGATTCCGAATATGTGATTCAGGGGGTGCCAGATTTTAACCTGGACCGTGTGCTTCCAATAGGAATGCGTATTGGCCAGGAGGGTGAATTAACGATCAAGATCGATGAACTGGAAAACCTTCCGAAGGATTTTGATATATACCTCTACGATAAAGAAACTGCTTCTTACCACGACCTGATGGAAAGCGATTATAAAATTTCCATGGAGCCCGGTGACATCAATGATCGTTTTGAAGTGGTCTTCTTCAAACCTGAAGATGAGATCGAAGATCCTGAGGTCATCGAGGGAATAGACAACCTGGTAGTGGATTATGCCAGAGATCTTCGCGAGATCAGGCTGGTCAATCCAGACAGGATGACTATTGACCACGTAGAGCTTTTCAGTCTAAATGGTCAACGAATTGAAAGTTTTGATGAAATGGGTGATCTTCAAACCATTGATCTGCCAATCAATTCTCCGCTAAGCACTGCGGTATATATCGTGAGAGTATTTTCAGACGGGAAACAGTATTCCCGAAAGATCATTATTAAAGAATAGACTAAAGAGGTTTGTATTTCATAGGTAGATAGACGAGCTTTTTGGTTTCGAAGAAAGATTCTTCAAAATAATCAGAAAGCTCGTAAACCTCAGCGGTTCGATAAGCCTGCAATTCTTCCTCCAGGTCTCCCCCTTTCAGGTAAATAATGCCGTTTCTGCGCTCGTGTTTGTTCTCCTTAGCGATCTTTCCTTTGGTCCAGTGCACAAATGTTGGCATCGCGGCAACTGCCCTGCTCACGATAAAATCAAATTGCTCCTGGATTTCTTCCACGCGCTGGTTAAAAGTTCTCACATTCGTTAGCCCGAGGCCCTCACTCACCTCATTGACTACCTTGATCTTTTTTCCTATCGAATCTACCAACGTAAACTGCACTTCCGGAAAAAGAATCGCAAGCGGAATCCCGGGAAATCCACCGCCGGTGCCAACGTCCATGATCCTGGAACCGTCCTTAAATTGCTGAAGGCGGGCAATTCCAAGAGAATGCAACACATGCCTGATGTATAGCTCATCAATATCCTTTCTGGAAACTACGTTGATCTTCAGGTTCCAGTCTTTATATAAATCTTCAAGTTTTCCGAATTTTTCCAGCTGATCTGGTGTAAGATTTGGAAAATATTTTCTGATTAGTTCCAATTTCTGCTTTTTATGCAAAAGTAAAGATTTTCAACACTTTTTTTACCGAATTGCCCTGCCTAAAATCTTTAAAATTATAACTTTGAAGCTGCCTCTTCAGAAGGCAACGCGCAAAAAACAGATAAAAAGTAAAAATTACATTATGCAGGAATTTCTATCCAACCGAGTAACAAGTATGGCCACCTCACAAACCCTCGCCATGGCGGCCAAAGCGCGTGAATTAAAAGCCGAGGGAATTGATATTATTGGCCTGAGCCTGGGAGAACCCGATTTTAATACGCCAGATTTCATTAAAGAAGCGGCGATCCAGGCTATTAATGACAACTACAATTCATACACCCCGGTAGACGGGTATGTAGAATTGAAAGATGCTATTATCAATAAATTTAAAAGAGACAATAACCTTACTTATAACCGCTCGCAGATCGTAGTTTCAACCGGTGCCAAGCAATCTCTGGCAAATGTGGCTATGGTCATGCTTAACGATGGTGATGAAGTGATCCTTCCATGCCCTTATTGGGTTAGTTATGCTGAAATCGTAAAACTGGGCGGCGGCGTTCCTGTGGAGGTGCCTACCAGTGTGGAAACCGATTTTAAAATGACTCCGGAACAGCTGGAAGCAGCGATCACCCCGAAAACTAAGATGCTGTGGTACAGTTCTCCCTGCAACCCGAGTGGAATGGTATACAGCAAGGAAGAATTACGTGGCCTGGCCGATGTTCTGAAAAAACATCCTCAAATTGTGGTTGTAAGTGATGAGATCTACGAACACATCAATTTTGTAGGTGGTCATTTTTCGATGGCTGAATTTGAAGATATGTACGATCGCGTGGTGACCGTGAACGGGGTGTCTAAAGCATTCGCCATGACTGGCTGGAGAATTGGCTATATAGGCGCTCCTGAATATATTGCGCGTGCCTGTAACAAAATGCAGGGCCAGATCACCAGTGGCGCGAACTGTATCGCCCAAAGAGCAGTGATCACGGCTCTGGAAGCACCGGTTTCAGAGATCAGTTATATGGTAGATACTTTCAAAAGTCGAAGAAAACTGATCATTGAATTACTCAGCGAGATCGGCGGTTTTGTGACTACCGAACCGGAAGGTGCGTTTTATGTATTCCCGAACGTTTCGGCTTTCTTCGGAAAGAATATCAAAGGGCATCATATTGAAAATGCTACAGATTTCAGTTTGTTCCTGCTGGAAGAAGCGCATGTGGCTACCGTGACCGGCGATGCTTTCGGAAACCCGGAATGTATCAGGATTTCCTACGCAGCCAGCGAAGACCAGATCAAAGAAGCAATGAAACGAATCAAAAATGCTTTAAGCTAGATTTTTAATACTATATAGAAACCGGCTTTTAGCCGGTTTTTTTATTTCTAATCCTGAAAAGGTGCTCTTCGGAACAATATTTCCAGGATGGTCTTAACCGGAATCTCTTCAGAATTTGCTATCAGATCTTTAACAGTACAGCCAACATCCAGCTGTATTTTGCTATTCATTTTTAAAAAAACCTGCTTATTGATTTGGTTTTCAGTAAGCTTATTGATTAAAAATTAAATCAGCTGAACCATATTTTCGCTATATTCCTGTAAAAATGAAGGCATTAAGAACAGCAAGCTTGCTGTGATCAGCAAATCAACCAACGCCTTTTAGGCCAACATAGAGAATACCATGAACGAAGAGATACAATCTTATAATGAAAAGCTGGAATGGCCATTTCAAGAGATCGCAGATTCACTGGCTTCTATCATTGATAAACAATTGACCGATGCTGAAAATAAAATCTGGCATGCGCAGCCGGTATGGTTTTTAGATGGTAATCCCATCGTGGGCTACAGCAAACAAAAGAACGGACTAAAACTGATGTTTTGGAGTGGTGCCGATTTCAATGAAGAAAACCTGAACATCCTAGGTGGAAAATTTAAAGATGCTTCGATCATTTATAACGCCGTTGATGAAATTAACGAAGACCAATTGGTGAAATGGCTCAACAAATCGAGGGAAATACAATGGGATTATAAGAATATCGTGAAAAGAAAAGGAAAGTTAGAAAGGCTACACTAAAATCATTCTACTGCTGGCAAACTTTTATTCTCTTATCTCTTTCCAAAATTGAATGATTTCAGCAAAGTTTACCGGTATTGCAATTCCCAAAAAATGACAGGCAATTGATGAATAAGGCTTATTTTCTAAGCCCCCTCACAGCCAAAAACTTTCAGTGGAAAATGGACGATTTTCATTCATTTTCAGAAAAAACCGATTTTAAATTTTCGATAAACCGGGAATTAGACGTGCCAAGTTCTGTTCAATCACTAACAAAAAAACAGATGATAGCAAACGATAAATTCAGCAGCTTTTCCATATTAATTCTAACCATTGGATGTGTCTGACAAATAGGTGAAGGTCTTCCGAATAGAAAGGTTCATAATCTGAAATTCAGCTTTCTATTTTTCAGAAGAATAATAAAAACCTGATTTCAACATTCTGAAAAGTTTCAGCGCAATTTGAATCAGCCATTAAAAGCTTCCTTAGCGGTTCCGCCAGAAGAATGGTGTTAAAATGATCAATACGGTAAACAGTTCCAGTCTTCCTATAAGCATCAAAAAGGAACACCACCATTTTCCGAAAGGCGGCAACATATCGAAATTATTAACCGGGCTCAATCCCCCAAAGGCCGGCCCAATATTTCCCAGGGACGAAGCCGCTCCTCCAATAGCTGTTTCAAAATCCAGCCCGAGCGCTGCAAGTCCGATAGACCCAATGATAAAAGACAGCATATAGAGGATAAAGAAGCCCAGAATATTGAAAACGATCTCTTTTCGAATGGATTTTTTATTGAAACGCACCGGCAAAATTGCATTTGGGTGCAAGGTTCTTTTGAATTCTATGATCCCATTCCTGATCATGATAATATGACGCATGACTTTCACTCCTCCGGCCGTGGAACCGGCTGAACCACCCAGAAAAAACATTCCGAAATAGAAAATGGTTAAAAAAGGCGTCCACAGTGTAAAATCTGCTGAAACGAAACCGGTTGTAGTGATGACCGTCAAGACCTGGAACAGCGAATGGCGAAAAGCACCTTCGGCCTTCCCACTAACCAATGGATGATCGATAGAAGAAAGTCCGAAATCAGCATTATAATAAACCACCACGGCCGAAATTATCGTGAAAACGGCCACGAACATAAAGTACCATTTGAATTCGTCGTCTTCCAGCACCCGGCGAACTTTGCCTTTAAAAGCAAAGTAACTCAAGACGAAATTGCTTCCCGCCAAAAACATGAAAAGAATGACGATATACTGGATCATAGGGTTATCGTTCCAGAAGGCCATGCTCGCGTTCTTGGTCGAAAAACCACCGGTTGAGAGGGTACTGAAAGAGTGGTTGATCGCATCGAAAAAACTCATCCCTGCGGCCCAGAGAAGGATGGTCTCTGCCAGGGTATACGAAACATAGATGAGCCATAAACGCTTTGCCGTATCCCGAATTCGCGGTTTGAGCTTATCGGCACTAGGGCCGGGAGATTCTGCGCTGAACAGCTGCATCCCGCCAATTCCCAGTAACGGCAGGATAGCGATGGCGAGCACGATGATTCCCATTCCGCCTATCCAGTGTGTTAAACTTCTCCAGAAAAGAATTCCTTCCGGGATCACTTCAATATCATTCAGAATAGATGCACCGGTTGTGGTGTAGCCAGACATAGTCTCAAAAAAAGCATTCGTAAACCCGGGAATCGACTGACTGATCACGTAGGGCAAGGTTCCGCTAAGCGCCATAAAAATCCATCCGAAGGTTACAATAATATATCCTTCCCGAATTTTCACCTCCTTGCTATGTCCTCTGGTGGTAAACATGAAAAGGGTTCCGCAAAACAGGGTGATCAGCGCTGCCATGGAAATTTCAAGAGTGACGCCATCATTGTAAATCAAGCTCACTAGCGAAGATAGCAGCATGAAACCACCGTTACAAAGGAGCAAAAGCCCCATGACATGCAGTATGATCTTATAGTTCAGCCTTGGCATTAAAGGAAGAGTTTTTCTACTTTATTAATAGAACGTGGCAGGCAGCATACCACCACGCGATCGCCGGCCTGCACCAGGAAATCCCCCAATGCGATCAGGCCTTTGCCGTTGCGAACAATTCCGCCGATGATCGCTGATCTTGGAAAGTCCAGGTCTTTTATTCGTTTATTGGCCACCTGTGATTCTGGTTTTACGATAAACTCCAGCAATTCGGCATTCATATTATTGAGTTTGGTCATCGCGACCACCTCCCCTTTCCGTACATAACGGAAAATATTATTGGCTGCAAGTAGTTTTTTATTGATGAGCGTATCGATCCCTATGGAATGACTTAACTGAAAATAATCCATATTCTCGACCAGGGCAATGGTCTTTTTTACACCTTTGGATTTAGCCACCAGGCAGGACATGATATTGGTTTCTGAATTTCCCGTCACAGCAATAAAAGCATCCATATCATGGATATTTTCTTCTTCCAGCAGCTCCACGTTGCGGCCATCACCATTAATCACCAAGGTTCGCAGTAGTTCATCTGCCAGATCATAGGCCTTTTCCCGGTCTTTTTCCACCAGTTTTACACGAAAATTATTTTCGCAAAGCATCTGAGCGGTTTTTCGGCCAATCTTACTTCCGCCGAGAACCATTACATTTTTGATCTCCTGTTTAACCTTTCCAGTGAGTTTATACAATTCCTCCACCCCGTTCTTCAGCGTGGTAAAATAGACCTGGTCGCCCTCTTTGAACTGCGTATCTCCGCGAGGAATCAGGGTGTACTGAGTTCCAAATCGCTGAATGGCTATGGGAACAAAATTCAGTTCCGGGAAAATCTGCGCCGCTTCTTTCACGCTTTTGCCCACGAAGGTTGCTGTTCTGGAGAGACTTACACCTATCATCGTCAACGCTCCTTCTTCAAATTCATAAGAATCATTGAATGCCGACTGGTTCAAGAGTAACTCGATCTCTCGGCTGGCGAGGGCTTCCGGAGAAATAAGTTCATCTATTCCGAAGCGGGTAAACCCAACTTCACTTTGATTTTCGAGATATTCGGTATTGGAGATCCTTGCGATCGTTCTTTTAGCCCCAAGTTGCTTGGCCAGTACACAAACCGTGATATTCACGGCCTCACTTGAGGTGACACTAATCACCATATCACAGTATTTCACCTGCGCATCTTTCAGAATTTTGATCGAGGAGGCATCGCCTTTGATGGTTCTGATGTCGAGGTGAGTATCGGCGTAACTAAGATTGTCTTTATTGGGATCAATCAATGTAATATCCTGCGATTCAAAAGAGAGCAGTTTTGCCAAATGAAATCCTACTTCACCAGCACCGGCGATAATTATCTTCATAAACTTGGAACAGGTTTCTGTGAAACAAAGTTACGTTATTTCAAAATAAGTAAAAATTAAGGCGTTACTCCCAAAAAATGGGAGAAAAATGAGCAAATTCGGCTTTATCGGTTATCTTTGAAGCAAATTTTTTATATGGGTAAAAAGGTAACCCCTTATAAGGATTCTGAGCTTACCAAGAAGAAGCAGGTAGAACAGATGTTCGATAATATTTCGGGAAATTACGATGGTTTGAACCGTGTTATTTCCCTGGGAACAGATGTTTCATGGAGAAAGAAGGTGGTGCAGGCAGTGGCAGCTACCAAACCCGAAACCATTCTGGATATCGCGACAGGTACTGGTGACCTTGCCATTCAAATGGCTGAAGAGACCAATGCACCAAAGATCATTGGTCTGGATCTTTCCGAAGGGATGCTTCGGGAAGGAAGGAAAAAGATTGACCGAAAAGACCTCGATAGTCGTATAGAAATGGTTCAGGGAGATTCGGAAGCTTTGCCATTCGAAAATGATTCTTTTGATGCCATCACTGTGGCTTTTGGCGTTAGAAATTTTGAAGATCTTGAAAAAGGTCTTTCTGAGATTCAGCGCGTTCTGAAGCCAGGTGGAATTTTCGTGGTTCTGGAGACCTCCGTTCCTACTAAATTTCCGTTCAAACAGGGTTACCAGGTCTATTCCGGGGCGATCCTGCCATTAATCGGAAAACTATTTTCAAAAGATAAAGATGCCTATTCGTATCTTAGTGAAAGTGCCGCAAATTTTCCCTACGGTGAGGCCTTCAACAATATTTTACAGAAAACCGGGTTTATAGATATAAAAGATTTGCCCCAAACATTTGGCGTATCAACCATATATATTGCTTCAAAGTAATACTATGAAAAAAATCTTAACCATCTTCCTGCTTCTGGCGGGACTCAACGCCATGCATGCCCAGCTATTTTCTGGGGAAAGCATTATGAACCAGCAAAACTTCGATCAGCAACGCTGGTCATGGGGGTATTTCCTGGGGTTGAACACCTACGATTTCAATTTTGATTACAAAGAGTATAACTCGGATTATGTGACCGGTCAGGATTTCCGGGTAGAAAAACGAATCGGTTTTAATGTGGGTCTGGTAGGAAATCTGAAGCTCAGTCATAATTTTGACCTGAGACTCGAGCCGGGAGTGAGCTTCAACACCCGCGGCTACCAGGCTGTCAAAGCTGATGCCAATACCTACCGGGAGATCAATTCAACTTATGTGCACATTCCCCTACTGGTAAAATTCAACGCGAACAGGCTGAATAATTTCAGGCCATTCCTGGTTGGTGGTGTTTCTACATCCATCAACCTCAGCAGTAACGAGAATAACCCCGACGATAATAGCGCAGGCCAGTTTCGCATGACCACCAATTCCTATTACTATGAGATCGGCTTCGGAATTGACCTTTACCTGTATTACTTCAAATTAAGCCCTTCCCTTCGCGGCGTTTTCGCGATCAACGATGAACTCATCAGGGATGCTGACCCTAATAGTATCTATACAGGTAACGTAGACAAAATGATGTCTCGAGGCGTTTTTCTTAATTTTGTTTTCCAGTAAACCGTCCTCTTCGGAATTCGCTTAATAGAATAGCAGTCGCCGTAGCTACATTGAGACTTTCGGTTTCCTGATCTACACCGAATTGCGGAATATGAATTTTTTTATCCATGATTTCTGCAATTTCAGGACTAATCCCCTTTCCTTCATTTCCCATTACCAGAACTGCTTTTTCTGAAAGGCCTGTTTGATACACATTTTCTCCCTCCAGCAAGGCTCCATAAGAAACCGCCTGTTGTTCTTGCAGAAAATATTTAAGATCGGTATACACCACCTCAACCCTCGCCAGCGACCCCATACTGGATTGAACCACTTTCGGGTTGAAACAATCGGCAGTATCTCGAGAGCAAACCAGAAATTCAATACCGAACCAGTCACACAACCGGATGATCGTACCCAGGTTACCGGGATCCTGAATTCCATCCAGCACCAACGTAAGCTCTTTTTGTTCAAATGCTAATGTTTCAGGGATTTCAAATACCGCCAGACTTCCGGAAGGGTTTTTCAGAAAAGAGATTTTCCGCAGTTCCCGTTCATCGGTTACAATATGTTCCGGCCAGGCCTCGTTGTGATGAGTAGCGAATAACAGCCGGGGCTTAAAACCCGCTTTTAGAAATTCGCTGATGCTTTTGGTCCCTTCCACCACGAACAATTTATTCTGGTCGCGGTTTTTTTTACGAGAAAGGCTTTTTATTAACTTGATCTGGTTTTTGGTAACCATGCAAAAAATGTATTTTTGAGGCTTTAATATTTGTGTTTGAAACGGCTACCCGCAAAAATATTACTTTTTTCCCTTCTTTTTCTGCTCTTTGGATGCAACGCCGTCAAACGTTTGGAGCCAAACCAGAATCTTTTAACTGAAAACGAGCTGATCACCAACGGGGAGCGCATTCGCGAAGAACGTATTCTGAACCAGATTTACCAGGAACCAAACACGAGATTTCTTGGAATTCCCTTGAGATTGCATTTTTACAACCTGGCCCGGCCAAAAATAGATAGTATTCTTTATCAAAAATATATTGTAGACAGTACCAAACAGCGGTTCATGATTGGGCTGCTTTCCAAGAAACAGTACGAGCGCTTCCTGCATTCTAAATTGGAGTTCAACCAATGGATCAAAAGAACCGGCGAGGAACCCGTGATCGTAAGCCGCGAAGACACCGAAAAATCTCTGGAACGACTGAAGTCCTGGTATTGGAATAATGGCTGGTTCAACGTGGAAGGTGATTATAAGATCATTCCTGCCGAAAAACCCAAAAGAGCCCTCGTGGAATACACGATCACCACGCACAAACCTTACGTGATAGACAGCTTGGAAACACTCATTTCTTCACCCGCACTTGATTCATTGTACCAGTTACACGAAGCGGAAAGCCTGATCAAAGAAGGCGTGCAATACAACACGCTGGATTTTAATGATGAAAGAGACCGGTTGACGGAGATTTTCCGAAACAATGGAGTTTATGATTTCGATCAGGAATTCATTTCCTTCGATGCCGACACTATAAACACTAATCATCGCATTGGCACCACTCTCATCATCAAGAACCGGAGAAACGGTGTGAACGACAGCGTCACTGAGCCCTTCAAGATTCACAAAATAAGCAAGGTCAACATTTTTACAGATTACACGTATGCCAACCGGGACAAACCCATCGCCGATTCGGTAAATGTGAACGGATATTCCATCTATTCTTTCGATGCCATGGAATACAAACCTGAGGCAGTCACAGATGCCGTTTTCATTAAACCCGGCTCGGTGTACAGCGATCTCGACAGAACCCGAACCTATAACCGTATCAATTCCCTGAGGAATTTTAAATATCCTAATATCCAGTTCATTCCAGACCCGGCCGATTCCAGCGGGACCGACCTGGTGAGTAACATTTTCCTGTCTCCGCAGCCCAAATATTCCCTCGGTTTTGACCTGGATGTCTATCAAAGTAATATTCAGAAATTCGGAATTGGTTTCGGGGGCTCATTTCTGATTCGGAATCTATTCGGAAGGGCTGAAAACTTTGAAATTTCCGGAACCGGAAGTATTGGTTCTTCCGCAGATGCGGCAAAAAGCGCTAATCAAAACCAGTTTTTCGATATAACTGAAGTTGGAGCCGATGCAAAATTGTCTTTCCCGAGGATCTTTCTCCCATTCAATACGGAAAAATTTATTCCGAAGCACTTCAACCCCTTTACCAACATGAGTCTGGGAATCAGTTCCCAGCGGAATATCGGGTTGGACAAACAAACATTTTCAGGAATTCTGAATTATGAGTGGACGCCAAACAAGAAACTCACTAACAGCCTGGACCTGCTGAATATACAGTACGTACGAAACCTGAATATTGGCAATTATTTCAACGTTTACCGAAATTCCTTTGATGAACTGAACAATCTGGCCAGGAACAGCAGTTTTCAGTTTAATGATACTTCCGCAGAACCGGTTTTGGAAATCCCTGATGAAGCCGATGAGTTCATTCAGGTAGTCCAGAATGGCCAACCTGGCGTTTTAGGTCTTTCCGAAGAAGAATATTTCAATGTGGTGGACATTGCACAGCGAAAATTCCGCCTTACGCAAAACAACCTGATCTTTGCCACGAATTACACGTACTTATGGAACACCAAGGAAAGTTTGTACGACCAGGAATTCACGCGCTTCCGCTTTAAGATTGAAACGGCCGGGAATATTCTTTCTGCCGTGTCTGACCTGGCAAATTTTCAGAAGAACGAACAGGGACAGTCAGAAGTTATGGGTGTGGCTTTTTCGCAGTATGTCAAGACTGAGATCGACCTGATCAAACACTGGGACCTGGGGCACGAAAATGTGATCGCCGTTAGAGGTTTTGGCGGAATTGCCATTCCGTATGGAAATTCTAACAGTATCCCGATCTCGAAGACTTTTTTCGCCGGAGGACCCAATGACAACCGTGCCTGGCAGGCCTATGATTTGGGCCCGGGAAGTAGCGGCAGCAGGCTGGAGTTCAATGAAGCCAATATGAAACTGGCCTTCAACGGGGAATATCGGTTTGGATTATACGAAGCTTTTAAGGGAGCACTATTTGTTGATGTAGGAAATATCTGGAATGTGCTTGACAATACTCGATACAGCGATTATACTTTTGACGGGATTAAAGACCTCACCGAACTCGCCGTAGGTTCTGGTTTCGGGATACGCTACGACTTTGATTTCTTCGTATTGCGCTTTGATGTGGGCTTCAAAACCTACAATCCGGCCCTGCCAGCCGGAGATCGCTGGTTCAGAGATTACAACTTCAACAACGCGGTATATAATGTAGGGATCAATTATCCTTTTTAAGCCAGTTTATTTTCCTATTTTTGTAAACCTAATTCAACTTAAACTATGAGTCACAACATTAAACCTGGTGTAGCCACGGGAAAAGAAGTACAGGAAATATTCAATTATGCCAAAGAAAAGGGTTTTGCGATTCCGGCAGTTAACGTAATTGGTTCAAGTAGCATCAACGCGGTTCTGGAAACAGCCGCAGAACTTAATTCGCCGGTTATCATCCAGTTTTCTAATGGTGGCGCTCAGTTCAACGCTGGGAAAGGGCTTTCTAATGAAAATGAAAAAGCAGCTATTTTGGGTGCTGTTGCCGGAGCGAAACACGTGCATGAAATGGCAAAAGCTTATGGTGCAACAGTGATCATGCATACCGATCACTGCGCAAAAAAATTGCTTCCATGGATCGATGGTTTACTGGATGCCAGTGAAAAACATTTTGAACTCCACGGGAAACCACTTTACAGCTCTCACATGATCGATCTTTCTGAAGAATCTATCGAAGAGAATATGGAGATTTGCAAAAAATACCTGGAAAGAATGTCTAAAATGGGCATGACTCTGGAAATCGAATTAGGAATTACCGGAGGTGAAGAAGATGGTGTGGACAATACAGATGTAGATTCTTCCAAACTCTATACACAACCTGAAGAAGTGGCGTATGCCTACGAAGAATTGAGTAAAGTAAGCGACCAGTTCACCATTGCCGCGGCATTCGGGAACGTGCATGGTGTATACAAACCTGGAAACGTAAAGCTCACTCCAAAAATCCTGAAAAATTCTCAGGAATATATTACTGAAAAATATAAGGTTGAAGAAAACCATATCGATTTCGTTTTCCACGGCGGAAGTGGTTCTACCGTTGAAGAAATTCGCGAGGCGATTGGATACGGTGTGATTAAAATGAATATCGACACCGATCTTCAATATGCATATCTTGAAGGAATCAGGGACTACATGGGTAGCAAAAAAGATTATTTGGCGGCTCAGATTGGAAACCCTGATGGAGAAGATGTACCGAATAAAAAATATTATGACCCACGTAAATGGGTACGTGAAGGAGAACTGACTTTCAAAGCTCGTTTAAAAAAGGCTTTTGAAGATCTCAACAACGTAAATACTTTATAAAATCATTGTAAAAACAGTCTTTCTTACCAAATAGAAAGACTGTTTTTTATTGAAAACAAATGAAGGAAATGGCTTGGTTTAAAAGAACACAAAAAGGGATTCAAACCCCAACTGAAGAAAAAAAGGATGTACCAAAAGGTTTATGGTATAAATCGCCAACCGGGAAGATTGTAGATGCCGAACAGTTGGAAAGTAACTTTTATGTAAGTCCGGAAGATGGTTACCACGTGCGCATTGGCAGCAACGAATACTTCCAGATCTTATTTGATGACAACAAGTTCAAGGAACTGGACAAAGGCATGACCGCCAAAGATCCGTTAAAGTTCGAGGACACCAAAAAATACACCGATCGTTTGAAGGCTGCGCAGGAAAAAACCGGTCTTAAAGACGCGGTTCGTTGTGCCGTTGGAAAATCCAAAGGAAAGGATGTTGTGATCGCCTGTATGGATTTCAAATTCGTTGGAGGAAGTATGGGATCTGTCGTTGGTGAGAAAATTGCCCGCGCTGCAGATTATGCCATTAAACACAAACTACCATTGATCATCATTTCCAAATCTGGTGGCGCAAGGATGCAGGAAGCCGCACTATCTTTGATGCAGCTGGCAAAAACTTCTGTAAAACTGGCACAGCTGGCAGAAGCGAAACTACCTTATATCTCGCTTTGTACAGATCCTACAACCGGTGGAACCACAGCCTCTTTCGCCATGCTGGGAGACATCAATATTTCTGAACCTGGAGCTTTGATCGGGTTTGCAGGGCCTCGTGTAGTGAAGGACACCACAGGAAAAGATCTTCCGAAGGATTTCCAGACTTCAGAATTCCTACTGGAAAAAGGCTTCCTGGATTTCATCGTTAAACGATCAGAATTGAAAAATAAAGTCAATCTTTACATAGACCTTATTCAGAATCAACCGGTTAGAGCTTAGGCATTTCCGAATAATTCTTTCCAAAAGATAGGTTATTCTGAAATTAGTAGTATCTTTGCCGACTGAAAGAAAAACTTTCAATACATAAAAATCATTTAAATAATATTGGCATGTATCTAGCTAAAGAAAAAAAAGAAGAGATCTTCGCAAAACACGGAAAAAGTAAAACCGATACCGGTTCTGCAGAAGGTCAGATTGCATTGTTCACTTACAGAATTGCACACCTGTCTGAGCATTTAAAGAGCAACAGAAAAGATTTTAACTCCGAGCGTTCACTGGTAAGACTTGTTGGTAAAAGAAGAAGTCTTTTGGATTACCTGATGAAAAAAGACATCATGAGGTATCGAGCCATCGTAAAAGAGCTTGGACTAAGAAAATAAATTTCAGGGGGCTTTGTGCCCCCTTTTTTTATATATTGTTTCAACCTATTTTAGGTTTCAAAAATTGTCGCCCAAAGGGTAGTTTTTCATTGGTCTGGCACAACTACACACAACACAACAACCCGGCCGTCCGGTTAAGACGGAGACCTTTGTATAACAAAAATGATCTGGTGAAGTTATTCAGATCGAACATTCAAAATTATTATGATTCCAAAAACTTTTAGTGAGGTTATCGATTTAGGAGATGGTAGAACCATTTCTCTCGAAACCGGAAAATTAGCAAAACAGGCCCATGGGTCGGTTGTTGTTAGAATGGGAGACGCCATGCTGCTTTGTACAGTAGTATCGTCATACACCCCAACCACGATGGATTTCTTTCCGTTAACACTCGATTATCGTGAAAAATTTGCCGCAGCAGGAAGATTCCCGGGCGGTTACTTCAAAAGAGAAGCCAGACCGAGCAGCGAGGAGATCCTTGTAATGCGTTTGGTAGACCGTGTATTAAGACCATTATTCCCTAAAGATTACAAATTTGAGACACAGGTGATGATCCAACTGATGTCTCATGATGATAATGTGATGCCTGATGCGCTTGCCGGACTTGCTGCTTCAGCCGCTATCCAGCTTTCAGACATTCCTTTCGAAACTCCGATTTCAGAAGTTCGCGTAGCTCGAATCAATGGGGAATTTGTCATCAACCCAAGCGCGGAGCAACTGGAAGAATCAGACATCGATATGATGGTTGGTGCTTCGGCTGACTCGGTAATGATGGTAGAAGGAGAAATGGACGAGGTTTCAGAAGAGGAAATGGCTGAAGCGATCAAATTCGCCCATGAAGCCATTAAAGTTCAGTGTGCCGCTCAGGTAAAACTGGCTGAAGCTTTCGGTAAAAAAGAAACCAGAGAATATGAAGTAGCTGATACTGATGAGGATATCGAAAAGAAAGTTTTTGATGCCACTTACCAGAAAGCTTATGATATCGCCAAAGGAGGAACCAGCAAAAAAGAAAGAAGCGAAGCCTTTTCTCAGTTAAAAGAAGAAGTTCTTGCTATGTTCACTGAAGAGGAGCTGGAAGAAAAAGGTAAAATGATCTCCGGATATTTTGCCGCAGCGCATAAAAAAGCGGTTCGTGACCTTACGTTGAATGAAGGCATCCGTCTGGATGGCCGTAAAACTACAGACATCAGAGATATCTGGTGTGAAGTAGGTTACCTACCTTCTCCACATGGTTCATCAGTTTTTACCAGAGGAGAAACTCAGGCGCTTGCTACCGTAACTCTTGGTACTTCAAGAGAAGCGAACCAAATCGATCTTCCAACGCAACAGGGAGAAGAAAAATTCTATTTACACTATAACTTCCCTCCATTCTCAACCGGTGAGGCTTACCCAATTAGAGGTACTTCCAGACGTGAGATTGGTCACGGAAACCTGGCTCAGCGAGCATTAAAAGGAATGATCCCGGCAGATTGCCCATACACTGTACGTGTTGTTTCTGAAGTTTTAGAATCTAACGGTTCTTCTTCTATGGCAACTGTTTGTGCCGGTACGATGGCATTGATGGATTCTGGAGTACAGCTGAAAAAGCCAGTTTCTGGTATCGCAATGGGATTGATTTCTGAAGGAGATAACTACGCGGTACTTTCAGATATTCTGGGGGATGAGGATCACCTGGGAGATATGGACTTTAAAGTTACCGGTACGGAAGAAGGTATTACCGCCTGCCAAATGGACATCAAGATCAAGGGACTTTCTTACGAAATTCTTGTAAACGCTCTTAAACAGGCTCGTGACGGTAGATTGCACATTTTAGGCAAACTAACTGAAACGATCGCTGAACCAAGAGAAAACGTGAAAGCTCATGCTCCAAAGATCATTACCAGAAGAATTCCTGGAGATTACATTGGTGCACTTATTGGTCCTGGAGGAAAAGTAATTCAGGAACTACAGAAAGAGACCAAAACGGAGATCGTGATCAACGAAGATCCTGAAACGGAAGAAGGAATTGTTGAAATTCTTGGAACCAGCCAGGAAGGAATTGATAAAGTTTTGGCCAAGATCGATGCCATTACCTTCAAACCTGAAAAAGGTAGCGTTTATGAAGTAAAAGTGATCAAAGTCCTAGACTTCGGTGCCGTTGTGGAATATGTTGAAGCTCCTGGAAACGAGGTATTGCTTCACATTTCTGAACTGGCCTGGGAACGTACCAACGATGTGACCGATGTGGTAAATATTGGTGATGTGCTGGATGTAAAGTACTTCGGAATTGATCCTAAGACCAGAAAAGATAAGGTTTCAAGAAAAGCGCTTCTTCCACGCCCTGAGCGTAAAGAAGGTGATCGCGACAGGAACCGCGATAACAATCGCGGGGATCGTGACAACCGTGGTGATCGCAGAGATAACCGAGGTGGTCGTGACAATCGTGGTGATAGAAAACCTCGAAGAGATAATGAATAATTCTTTTCGCAACTTTATAAAAAGCCCGGATAAACCGGGCTTTTTTTATTTCAGTTTGTATGGTTTTCAAATATGCCCGACTAATTAGCAGCGGAAACCGATATATGTGTCTGATTTTCAGAATAAAGTAAATTTTATCAACTTTTTTGTAACATTTTTCGGAATCCCTACGTATAAATAAGTGTAAGAGCTATTCACCATTAAAAATCCAAGGAGAAGATAGATGAGACAACTGAAAATTACGAAGCAGGTAACTAATCGTGAAACTGCTTCGCTGGACAAGTATTTGCAAGAAATTGGAAAAGTAGATTTAATTACTGCTGATGAGGAAGTAGAATTAGCACAAAGAATTAAAGCCGGTGATAACCGCGCTTTGGAAAAGCTTACAAAAGCAAACCTTCGTTTCGTGGTATCTGTAGCGAAACAATATCAAAATCAAGGGCTTACCCTTCCCGATCTTATTAACGAGGGTAACTTAGGACTTATTAAGGCTGCCAAACGTTTCGATGAAACTCGTGGTTTCAAATTCATTTCATACGCTGTTTGGTGGATCCGTCAGTCAATCCTTCAGGCGCTTGCCGAACAGTCGCGTATCGTTCGTCTACCGCTGAACAAGATTGGTTCGATCAACAAAATCAACAAAACATTTGCATTTTTAGAGCAATCTCACGAGCGCCCACCAAGTGCGGAAGAGATCGCAAAAGAGTTAGATATGACCATCAATGACGTGAAGGAATCTATGAAGAACTCCGGCCGTCACGTATCGATGGATGCTCCTTTAGTGGAAGGTGAGGATTCTAACCTTTATGACGTATTGCGTTCTGGTGAATCTCCGAACCCTGATAAAGAGTTACTACACGAATCATTGAGAACAGAGATCGAGAGAGCTTTAGAAACTTTAACACCTCGTGAAGCAGACGTTATTCGCCTGTATTTCGGTCTTGGAGATCAACACCCAATGACTTTAGAAGAAATTGGCGAGACTTTTGATCTAACAAGGGAAAGAGTTAGACAAATTAAAGAAAAAGCCATTAGAAGATTAAAACATACTTCCCGAAGTAAAATTTTAAAAACGTATCTTGGCTAAAAATATTGAAGATGACAACAGTTTAGTGACGGAGTGATGACCCGTCATGAAAATAACTGTTCGTTTTTTGATTGATGAATGACCCCGGCCTGATGAACCGGGGTTTTTTCTTTTTTAAAATAATCTTATGATTTGGAAACCTTAACAGTTGTTCAGTTTTCATAAATTTATCCCGCCGAAAACCACATAGTTCATGCGATACGCTATCTCCTATGTAAGTACAGCCAGTAGAGAAATGTCTAAAGAAGACCTTGAAGGCTTATTACAGGAAACAAAAAAGAATAATAACGAACGAAACATTACCGGAATATTATTGTATTCCGATGGTAATTTCTTTCAGATACTGGAGGGAGAACAGGAGAAAATCGGCGATCTGTACGCCACTATTAAAAATGATCCGCGTCATTATGGTATTATTAAAATTTTTGAAAAACCCATAAAGTCTGCAGCTTACGAAACGTACAAGACCGAATTTATTTCCGAAACCGTGATTTACAACAGTGATCAATTTGATGAATACACCAAATTCCTCGAAATTCTGGATGAACAGTCTCAGCAAAGTGCCCGTAATATTCTGAAAGCCTTTATGAACTAAGCGCTGAAAGAATTTCAGAAACAGCGAATTCTGCGTACTTTTGTTGGAAAGATTTTCCATCATGTCACAAACCCTCATTGCTCCTTCCCTACTTGCTGCCGATTTCGGCAACCTTCAACGAGATATTGAAATGGTAAATAACAGTGATGCCGACTGGTTTCACATTGATATCATGGACGGAGTTTTTGTTCCGAATATTTCCTACGGGATGCCTGTTTTAAAGGCAATTTCAGCCCATACCAATAAACCTTTGGATGTGCATTTGATGATCGTTGATCCAGACCGCTACATTAAAGAGTTTGCTTCGCTGGGCGCCAACATTCTCACTGTGCATTACGAAGCCTGCACGCATTTACACCGTACGATTCAGGCCATTAAAGCCGAAGGCATGAAAGCCGGAGTGGCACTAAACCCGCATACATCCGTAGATTTACTGAAAGATATCCTGCCTGATCTCGACCTAGTACTTGTAATGAGTGTAAACCCTGGTTTTGGCGGACAAAGTTTTATTGAAAACACCTACAACAAGATCAAAAGCCTGAAGGAAATGGCCAGTGAGCTGAATCCTGAGCTGATCATCGAAGTAGACGGGGGTGTGACCAGTGAAAATGCCGCACAACTTTCGGCAGCCGGTGCTAATGCCCTGGTCGCGGGAAGCTTTGTGTTTAAATCAAACGACCAGCCCAAAACCATTAAAAACCTGAAAGAAGTTGCAAATTCCTGAAAAGAACCACTTGGACCTGATCATTGTTGGAGGAGGCCCCATTGGGATCGCCTGCGCCCTGGAAGCCGAAAAGAATGATCTTAATTACCTCATTCTTGAGAAAGGTTGTCTTGTAAATTCGCTTTACCACTACCCTACCAACATGCAGTTCTTTTCAACTTCGGAAAAACTGGAACTGGATAATATCCCGTTTATCAGTGATAAACCGAAGCCTCAAAAGCGGGAAGCTCTGGAATACTATCGTAGAATCGCGACCTCTAAAAACATCAACATTCACCTTTTTGAGGAGGTTTCAACTATTGTAACTGCTGAAAATGGCAAACATCGAATCACTTCTTCCAAAACCAACTACGAGGCCGATAATGTGATTATCGCCACAGGTTTCTATGATATCCCGAATTATATTCATATTCCAGGGGAAGAACTTCCGAAAGTTTCTCATTATTATAATGACCCTCATTTTTACGCCACACAGAAAACGATCGTGGTAGGCGCGAGTAACTCCGCTGTTGATGCCGCACTCGAAATCTTTCGAAAAGGCGGTGAGGTCACTATGGTCGTTCGCAGCCCAGAAATTGGGGAGCGTGTGAAATATTGGGTTCGGCCAGATATTGTGAATCGTATTAAAGAAGGCAGTATCAAAGCATATTTTAATTCCAGGCTGAAGGAAATCAAAGAGGATACGGTCACTCTTGAAACTCCGGAAGGAGAAGAAGTCCTGGAAAACGATTTTGTGTTGTTACTTACCGGTTACCGGCCAAATTTTGAATTCCTGAAAAATATTGGCATCCAGCTTTCTGAAGATGGCCGTAAAATTCCGCAATACGACGAAAAAACCATGGAAACCAACATTCCGGGTATTTACCTCGCTGGTGTGATCTGCGGAGGTGTGGAAACTCATAAGTGGTTTATAGAAAACTCGCGAGTACACGCAAAAATGATCTTAGATCATATTTCAGAAAAAGAAAAAGCCCTGCCAGGCAGGACTTCTTAAAATTCGGAGTTATATCTTCATCAGGAGAACGGAGCATAATCTCTAGGTTCATGCTGAACGGTGACCCATTGTAACCTGGTAAACTCTTCCAGGATAAAATCCCCATTGAATCTCCCAATACCCGAGCCTTTTTCCCCTCCAAAAGGAGCATTTGGTTCATCATTAACGGTCTGGTCGTTGATATGGATCATTCCTGTTTCAACCTTTCGGGCAAAAGCAACCGCTTTTTCAATATTTTCAGAAAATACTGCTCCGCTCAATCCATAATCCCTGGAATTGGCAATTTTGAGCGCCTCTTCCTCGCTAGAAAAACGGATTACCGGCGCCACAGGTCCAAAAATTTCATTTTTGGCTATTGGCATATCATCTTTTACATGGTCCAGAATTGTAGGGGCGAGTACATTCCCATCGTGATTTCCTCCACACACTTTTTTCGCACCGGCTTCCAGGCTCTTATTCAAATCTTCCAGAATACCTTCCAATTGATCGTGATTGATCAGCGGCCCGATGGTGACACCTTCTTCTGAAGGATCTCCATATTTCAAAGCTTCAGTCTTTTCAGTGAATTTCTTCACGAACTCATCGGCAATTGATTCGTGTACCACAAACCTGTTGGTAGACATGCAAATTTGACCCTGGTGCATGAACTTTCCGAACATGGCGGCGTTCACTGCCTTCTCTACATCAGCATCTTTCATCACCACGAAAACATTATTCCCACCGAGTTCGAGCGATGTCTTTTTCACAGCTTCCCCGGCCAGTTTCCCTATATTTCTTCCCACCGGTGTAGAGCCGGTAAACGAGATAAGCTTAGAAACCGGATGTTTCACAAAATAGTCCCCAATCTCAGATCCTTTTCCAATGACCACATTGAACACGCCTTTGGGAAGACCGGCTTCTTCAAATATTTTAGCGGCGATCGTGGCTCCCGTTACTGGTGTTTGAGAAGCTGGTTTGAGCACGATGGCATTTCCCAGCGCAATAGCTGGGGCGATGGAGCGCATGCTTAGGTTTAAAGGAAAATTCCACGGACTAATGATGCCGATAACCCCCAAAGGTTTGCGATAAGCGCAATTTTCTTTTCCCGGTGTTAGTGAATCAAAAATATAGCCGTGGGAGCGGGTTGGAAAAGAAGCTGATTCTTTCATGATTCCCATAGTGATCTGCACCTCTACTTCCGCTTTTACTCGAGTGCTTCCGGCTTCCTTGATCAGCCATTCTATGACTTCTTCCTTTCTACTTTCCAGTATTTGTACTGCCTTCTGAATAATTTCGGCTCGTTTTTGGGGCAATTCTTTTCCCCATGATTCTGCTGCTTTGGACGCGGCCTCATGAGCAGCATCTACATCTTCTTCCGAAGAAGCCTGAATTTCGTGAATGAGTGATTCATCGAAAGGATTCAGATTCTTAATTACAGAATCGCTGTTACCCTTTCCCCAAGTACCATCAATGAACTGAAGATTTAAATTTTCATAGCTTTTCATAGTGTTTTTATTTTCAAGTTACTTAAATGTAACGGGAACACTCGTTAAGCTAATGGTAAAACTGGGAACCGGTTAACGGCGGCGGAAACCTTTCATAGGATCCATAGTAAAAACAACCCCAATATTGAAGGCATTACGGGAATTGCGTACATCGTAAGGCAGGTTTTCAACAATATTCCAAATGCTTCCGAAGCCCTGGTAATCTAAGAAAAGTTGGGTTTTACGATCAATATAAAATTTATAGCCAATACCAAGAGTAACCCCAAGATCATATTCCTGAAATTTGGCACCGGTATCATCTGTGAGAACAATGATGTCTCCCTGGTCATTTTCAGCTCTACCATCCAGCAGCAAAGAAACTGCCGGCCCAAAGTTGAGATAGAAATTATTGCGATTCCCAAAATGCCAGTTGGCGTTGATAGGAACTGTTACATAGTCCAGTTTTTGAGTATATCCAAGGTTATCACGCACCCCCATCTGGTCATAAATAAAACCGCTACGCAGGCTCCAGACCCGGGTAAAATAATATTCGATAATGATTCCTCCAGTGCTGGCAATCCTGGGATCGAAACCAGATTTTGAAGTGAAATAAGTGGAAAGGCTTACACCTGCCTGGGGAGAGATGGTAACATCACCTGGAAATGACTGAGCATTAGTCTTGTAAGCGAAAATCAATAAGAAAATGAGTAACAGGACTCTTTTCATGGTCAGGAAGGAGTTTAGCTTTGTCAAAAATAGCTATTCCGGTTACTTATCCAAGGCCTAATCGGTTAAATCTAGGGAAAAGTTGGTAAAGTTGACTCTCAAAAGTCTCCAAACAAAAAAAGCCAGCACTTTGACAGCACCAGCTCTTTTCCGGGGTATATTGTTTTACTATTGCATCACTACTACGGAAGAAGACTGAATTCCCTTCTGCTTATTTAAAAGCTTGCCGTAAAATTCCAAATCTTCAGCATTTTGGCGAAAAGAATTACTGATCCTGATCTGCGCATCTGTAAGAGGAATTGTATATACTTCCAGTTCCGGGTATTCTGAACTATCTTCAGATACATCAATACCTACTTCGATGCTGTTATTATCGGGATTGTAAACTGCATATTCGGCAAGGAAATTATGCCTGATCAAATCTATACAATCCTGTGATAGTTCCTGACATTCTTCGCATTCATCGATATACTGCTTAATAAGGTTAGTCATTGCAGTTTTTAGCTCGTCGGTATTAAAATAGGCTGCCATAGTTTTTGAAATATTTTAGTTACGTCAACGAAAATATAGTTTAAGGCAGGTGGTAAAAATTAATTGTGTAAGATTTAACGCTATAGTTTAAAAAAAACAAAATTTTAAAGACGGAAGCGGTCTGTTATGTTGTGTTTTTTAAGAATTAAAAAAGCCCGTTCTAAACGGGCTTTTGTTTGCTGAAAATGTTATTTAATCACGATCTGTTTTTCCATGGTCTGCCCGTTTTCCGAATAGACTTTTAAGATATACATGCCGCTCATCAGGTTTCTTTTTTCAAAATTAATAATCTGCTCCATTCCCGCAGCGATCTTTCCGCTATAAATATCCCTTACCATTCTTCCGCTCAGGTCAAAAAGCTTGATCTTAACGAAAGCATCCTGTAGCATGGAAACCTTTATTTCAGCAAGATCATAAACCGGGTTCGGCGCTATTCCCAAATTATTGATCATACTTATTTCAATAGGCGTTTTAGTGACAGCAATTGGTTTGGACAGGCTTTCGCTTTCCTTATTACCTTTGGGCTTATGGATCACAATTGATCCGCCGCCAAGGAGACTGGCGTCGTCAGCAGCTTCGGAAGCCCCGCGCCTGTTATCGTAAACTACATTTGAAGGAACTCCTTTTTCCCAAATTTTAATCCGGAATTTATCAGCAGTGTTTCCAAGCAAGTCACCATCTATCGCAATCAAGCGGAATTCATAATTTCCAAGACCGTTAATTGTTCCTTCACCGGTATAGGTTGCCTTAGCACCCGAAATCACCAGAGACATTGCAGTATGACTGGAACTGGAGAAATTGAGATCACCGGCTTTGAACTGGAAATTCGTATTCCCATCAACTTCCGTAGTATTATTTTTTCCTGATTTATATTTTGCGTTCAATCCAAAATTGGCCTTTCCGGTAACCCCTGATTCCATGGCATTTGCTGGAGAATCGATCCAGCCACCGCCGGTAACAAAACCGCCGTTAGGATCGTAGACCGGCAAGTAAGCTTCTGACTGATCACAACCTGAACCAGCCACCGCTTTCACAATATAAACATCGGCAGGCAATCCCGCTACAGATAAGGCTGCCATCCCCTGTTCATTGGTTAAGGCTTCGCCCTTCCAATTCTCATTCAGGTAAAAGCTAACTCTCACTCCAGGTACAGCGGGCATCACATTGGCCTGTAAAACGGCATTGCTACCTAACTGAACCGGAGTACTACTGGAGCTGGCGTCAATAGAAATTGAATTTATCGTAAGCTCTCCATTTACATAATTGAAATCATAATTGTTATCTGATCCACCTGATACGGTGATAGGATATGACGAACCGGTGCTTCCCCAAGTAGCAGTTGTAGAAATAACAGGTTTTGAATCTAATACTGCTTCGCTTTCCTGGTTAACAAAACCTGAATATTCCATTATAAGCTTAGGGTTATCCTGCCCGCAATATTTGGAAAGATTCGTTGCCGATACAGTTAACGTAGCTTTATTAATTTTTAAGGTTCCAGAAATAAAATGAAGGTCGTAATTGACACTGGTTAATCCCTGAGGAATAATTTCATAAACTCCGAAGTCAACGGAACCATGGCTACTGCCTCCGAAAGAGAGTAGACCGTCAAGGACAAGTTCTGTTTCATTATTCACGAAACCAGCATAATTTACGCCATTCCCTCCTGCAAACGGAACTCCATCATAGGTTTTATCTTTATCTATTGCAGTGATCGTTAAAGGAGCTTTCTGAATGGCAATTTCAACTGAACCGGACGCGTCGTTGTAGTTTCCGGTAACATCCGAAAATGTCCAGTTAGCAATTCCGCCGGGTACGTTGATGAAAGATGCTCCCAAATCCAGCCCGGCAAGATCGTTACCTGAAAGATCCTTGGCTGATCCGCTGGCTCCGTGAGCCTGGGCATCATAAATTCCGGAGTAACCCACCACGGAAATTTCAGCATCGGCTTTCTGAATCGCAATTTCAACTGAACCAGAAGCATCGTTGTAGTTTCCGGTAACATCCGAAAATGTCCAGTGAGCAATTCCACCGGGTACGTTGGTGAAGGATATTCCCAAATCCAACCCGGCAAGGTCATTCCCTGAAAGATCCTTGGCTGATCCGCTGGCTCCATGAGCCTGGGCGTCATAAATTCCAGAGTAACCCACCACGGAAATCGTAGCATCGGCTTTTTCAATGGCAATTTCAACTGAACCGGAAGCGTCGTTGTAGTTTCCGGTAACATCCGAAAATGTCCAGTTAGCAATTCCGCCGGGTACGTTGGTGAAGGATATTCCCAAATCCAACCCGGCAAGGTCATTCCCTGAAAGATCCTTGGCTGATCCGCTGGCTCCATGAGCTTGGGCGTCATAAATTCCAGAGTAACCCACCACGGAAATCGTAGCATCTGCCTTTTCAATGGCAATTTCAACTGAACCGGACGCGTCGTTGTAGTTTCCGGTAACATCCGAAAATGTCCAGTTAGCAATTCCGCCGGGTACGTTGGTGAAGGATGCTCCCAAATCCAGCCCGGCAAGATCATTACCTGAAAGATCCTTGGCTGATCCGCTGGCTCCGTGAGCCTGGGCATCATAAATTCCGGAGTAACCCACCACGGAAATTACAGCATCGGCTTTCTGAATAGCAATTTCAACTGAACCGGACGCGTCGTTGTAGTTTCCGGTAACATCCGAAAATGTCCAGTTAGCAATTCCGCCGGGTACGTTGGTGAAGGATATTCCCAAATCCAGCCCAGCAAGGTCATTCCCTGAAAGATCTTTGGCTGATCCGCTGGCTCCATGAGCCTGGGCATCATAGATTCCGGTGTAACCCACTACAGAAATTACAGCATCGGCTTTCTGAATGGCAATTTCTACTGAACCGGAAGCGTCTTTGTAGTTTCCGGTGACATCCTTAAACGTCCAGTTAGCAGTTCCACCGGGTACGTTGGTGAAAGATGCTCCTAAATCCAGCCCGGCAAGGTCATTACCTGAAAGATCTTTGGCTGATCCGCTGGCTCCATGAGCTTGGGCGTCATAAATTCCGGAGTAACCCACTACGGAAATTACAGCATCGGCTTTACCAATATTAAAAGTTTTCGAATCACTACTCGGGAAGTGATTGTCATCACCATCGTAACTATAACTGGCTGTAGCAGTTCCCGCTGTGATGTTATCAGAATAGGTGGCTGTCGGACTCAAATTTAATCCTACTCCGGTAACAGTCACGGTTGCTGGTTCTATAGGTGCATTACTATAAGTAAAAGGTCCACCATTAATGGTAACTGTAGTAGTAGAAATTGCCTTGAAAATAGTGGCAGTTGCAGTACTTACCGATAGCAATTTATAATTTGCCGCGTGAGCTCCTGAAAGTTGCGCACCGGTCAGAAATACAGCTTTGTTTGTTTCAGCATTCGGATCAGAGAAATTGGCAGTGCCTCCCGAAATACTGACCTGGTCTTCAGGCAACACTCCTGTTAGAGAAATGCTGGTAATGCTAGCCAAAGTATTTGTATCATAGGTTTTATCAGAAACAGTGAAAATCCCAGTAATATCCTTTGCTTTTACTTGGAGACCAGCCGCAGCAGAATACACCGTCCCGCAGGAATTGCTAACAACCACGCGATACTGAGATTCGGTAAAAGAAACGGAAGGCTTAGTAATTTGCAAAGTGGCAGTGGAAGTGTTCGAGTAAAAAAGATTATCACTAAGGTTTTGAAACCCCGAACCAGTATCTACCTGCCACTGGTAAGCCAGCGCGTCTCCTGAAGCCACTACCGAAAATGAAACATTTTCACCGTAGGTTTTAGATTGCCATGAAGGCTCGGAAGAGATATTGGGAGAAGTACATTGTGATCCTATTACTTGCAAATTTTTTGAAAATTCCGATCCGGCGTAGGGATTTTTATTTGGATCTCCTTTGAACTCAGCCTTTATACCATTTACCCCATTATAATTACCAATCGGTAACTCGACTGTATAACTTATAGTAGCAGAACCTTCGGAATTAGTTTTAGCTTCACCTATATAAGTTCCATAAATGTAAAAAATGATATCTCTGCCAGATATCCCTTTGTTTTGACCAACACAGCCCTCGCAGCTCTGATTGCCTTTTTGAGTGAGCTGTGCAGAGATTGTTATGTTCGAAAACTTCTCAGCTATTTCAGGCGCAGAAATTTTAATATCGCTATTAGCATCTGTAAAATAGGCATTCGCGATTAATTTAGAATCACTTCCTAATGCTGTAAGTACGAAAGCAACACCAACATGATTCTCCTTAATCAGAAATTCATCGTAATAAATATCACCGGCACCGCTTGCATATGTAAAAAAATTGTGAGAATTGATACAGGTCTCGGGTTTCGGGTCCTCCTCAAAAGTAAAAACCACCTTTTCACCGGGTGTCCAGCCTGTGCCCGTTATGATCACATATTCTCCCGGCGCATAATCATCTTTATCTGTCGCCACGGTTTGAGCATAGCCAAAACCTGAAAAAATCAGAGTAAGTAAAAATGTGCAAAAGAACATTTTTACTGCTTCTGAAGAAAGTAGTATTTTCTTCATCGTAAAAAATAATAAGGTTGAACTAAATTGGCGAGACCGCCGAATCACTCACTCTGAAATTTAAACCAGGCAGGGCTAACTTTCTATTTTTCAGAATATTCAGTAAATAAAATTCATTTTTTATTTCTAAAATGTTTTCTAAATAACTTTTCGAAGAAATCAATAATTCTATCGCCAAAAAACGCAAACTGTCATTTTAGATGGAAGATTTCCATGTCATTTTCAGCAATCTATCATAAATTTTCACAAATATTTATATATTCATAAATCCTACGAATCATCACTGTTTCCTAATGAAGCATCACTCTTATGAATAAAATTTTACTCTGGTCTATCTGTGCAGCGCTTGCCGGATTTCTTTTTGGCTTTGATACCGTTGTTATTTCGGGAGCCGATCAACAATTGCAGGAGCTTTGGGGAACTTCAGATTTTGTGCATGGCACCATTGTCATGGCCATGGCACTTTGGGGAACGGTTGTGGGAGCCATTTTCGGGGGTATTCCTACCAATAAGCTCGGCAGAAAGAAAACGCTGATCATTATTGGGGTACTCTATTTCATCTCAGCACTGGGATCGGCACTGGTAGACGGCCCGTACATTTTTGCTTTTTTCAGGTTTATTGGCGGTTTGGGCGTTGGCGCTTCTACCATTGCCGCCCCGGCCTATGTTTCAGAAATTGCCCCGGGAAAAGATCGTGGCCGGCTGGTCGCGCTCTATCAGTTCAATATCGTACTTGGAATTCTTATTGCATTTCTTTCCAATTACCTGTTAAGAGATACCGGCGAAGAGCCGTGGAGATGGATGCTGGGTGTGGAAGCAATTCCGGCCTTCATCTATATCCTGTTTACTTTTACGATTCCGAAAAGTCCGCGTTGGCTGATTTCAGTAGGCCGAATCCGGGAGGCCGAAAAAACCTTGAAGATCATCGATCCCGATTTCGACGTAAATAAGAAAATTCAGGAAATCGAAAGTCAGATAGACGAACCCCAGAAAAAAGAAAACATTCTTGCAAGGAAATACCGATATCCATTGATTTTGGCCATCCTGATCGCCTTCTTCAACCAGTTTTCAGGGATCAATGCCTTTTTATACTACGCGCCAAGGATTTTCCAGGAAGCGGGACTGGGAGAGGAAACAGCATTTTTAAGCAGTATCGGGATTGGCGTGGTCAACCTGATATTTACTCTTTTTGGCGTATTCCTGATTGACCGCCTGGGAAGGAAAAAACTGATGTATATTGGCTCTATAGGTTATATCATTTCCCTATCCCTGGTTTCAGCCGCCTTTTTCCTGAACTGGTCCGGATTCTATGTACCATTATTCCTATTCCTATTTATCGCCTCTCACGCCATTGGCCAGGGCGCGGTGATCTGGGTATTTATTGCTGAAATTTTTCCGAACAGCGTTCGGGCTGCCGGCCAGTCATTCGGGGTTTCCACACACTGGCTGCTGGCCGCGATCATTCCTTCGCTCATGCCGTCCATGATCAGCGCAATAGGTGCCGGGAGTGTTTTTGCCGTCTTTGCGTTCATGATGGTACTACAGCTGCTGTTTGTGATATTTATGATGCCGGAAACCAAAGGAAAATCGCTCGAGGAGCTTTCCGAAGAATTATCCCTAAAAAAAGTTTAGCTATGAAGAAGTTTGCATTAGTATCGATAAGTCTGATGGCTTTTCTAACGTTTTCCTGTAAAAATGATCAAAAAAATTCATCGGAAAATGACCATTTACAGGCCACCAGTGATCCCGCTGAAATGTTCCGCCCCTCTTTCCATTTTACCCCGGAAGAGCACTGGATGAACGACCCAAACGGCATGTTCTACCTCGACGGAACTTATCATTTATACTATCAGTATTACCCGGAAGGCAACGTCTGGGGGCCTATGCATTGGGGCCATGCCACAACAAAAGACCTCATCAACTGGGAGCATCAGGATATTGCGCTGAAACCCGATGAAAAAGGATATATCTTCTCCGGAAGTGCGGTTGTGGACCTGGAAAATACTTCTGGTTTTGGCAATGATAGCATTCCGCCGGTAATCGCCATGTTTACATACCACGATCCGGAAGGTGAAAAGGCCGGGGACATCGATTACCAGTCCCAGGCGATCGCTTATAGCAACGACAGCGGTTACACCTGGACAAAATACCAGGACAATCCCGTAATTCCCAATCCCGGACTTAAAGATTTCAGGGATCCTAAAATGCTTCGGGATACGATAAACGACCAATGGCTGATGGTTCTTTCCGCAAACGATCGCAGCTTTTTCTATGCTTCGGAAAATCTTAAAGACTGGAAGAAAATTTCAGAATTTGGTCTGAATACAGGTGCGCATAACGGTGTTTGGGAATGTCCCGATTTCTTTCCAATGAAAGTGGAAGGAAGCGATGAGATCAAATGGGTTCTGATCCAAAGTTTGAATCCTGGCGGTTATAATGGCGGTTCGGGGACCCAGTATTTCGTGGGTGATTTTGACGGAAAACAATTCACCCCGGAAAAAAATATGCAGAATTTAGAGGAAAAACATCCTTTCTGGATCGACTTCGGAAGAGATAATTATGCCGGGGTTACCTGGTCCAATCTTCCGGGCAACCGGGTTTTATTTATGGGCTGGATGTCTAACTGGTTGTACGCACAGGAAGTTCCTACTGAAAAATGGCGCAGCAGCATGACCATTCCGCGGGATCTCATCCTGAAAAAAGAAGACAGCGTTTACCAGATCTATTCCGAACCTTTCAGAGAATTTAAGAATTACCGGAAACAGATCAGCGTTAAGAATTCGGGAGAAAGCAATTTTGTGGTCTCGACAGATACAGGTGATTTTCTTCAAAATCAGTTTACGTTCGAGCTTCCTCTGAAAGATAGGAAAAAAGTCAACTTTGCCCTGACCAGCAAGTCGGGTGATACCCTGCAGTTTGGATTGGACATTCCCAGCAAGCAATTTTTTGTGGATCGCAGCAAGTCTGGAATGGTAAATTTTAAAGACAATTTTTCGGGAGAAAGATCCACAGCCCCGCGACTGATAGATTCTGAAACGCTCAAAGTTAATTTTATTACTGATCGTACTTCGATAGAGATCTTTTACGATAATGGGAGAACGGTGATGACTGAAATTTTCTTTCCCGAAAAACCTTACGACAGTTTTGCAATCCTGGAGGAAGGCCTGAAACCCCAGAACCTGAAAGTGTATGATGTCAGGATGAAACTATCAAAAAAAGAGCCGCAATAAGCGGCTTTAAATTGCCAGAATAAACGCCAGGCGCGCTAATGTCGTAGTCATAGGCTATCAGATAAAGCGGCCCAACAGAATTCTGGTGTGTTTTTCAATATTCTCCCTGCCGCGAACCGGCATCTCAGGATTCAGCCTTTTTCAGAAACAGGTCTAATAGGATTTTGGCATCTTTTGCCGCCAGCTTTTTCGTAATTCCGAAGCTTAATTTCAACTCTGTAAGAAGTTTAGTAGGTTTGCAATTCCTAGGCGCTTAATCATTTGGATACGACCAGAAATAAGCAACAGGCAGCAATTGATGGATTTTCAGCATTAAGAAAAGTCTCTTTAGAAATACTGAAGTTTATCCAGGCATTAATACTTTGCTTCCCACTTGGGATATTCCACTTCCAGCAAATACTGAGCATAACTATCGATGTAATTGTAGCCAACTCGACGTTCCTGTTCGATCTCGTCCAAATGACTTTTAATAATTCCATCACGACCTACAAACATCGGCTTTCCGGTTTCTATATCATTAAACCGACCCCAGAGAGGTCCACCATTCGGATCTTTAACGATAATCCGGTCTTTACCTTCGGAATATGAAGGATCATCTATCCAAACCACTTTTTCTCCCATGATCTTATTCTCTTCATACCACTTTACAGCGCTTCTGATGGCACGCTGAACCTTGTCTCCGGGATTTTCAATATCCATCAAAAATTCAATCACACCAACGCTTTCCTGGCCGCTCAGCGAAATGAGCTCATAGGCCCTTGCCTTTGCAGGCAGTAGGGTTTCTTCATCGTGCTGGGCGCACCAGATCGTTAATTCGCCGTTTACCGGCACCTGCATCTTCAGCAATACGTCGACTCCTTTTTCTACTGCCCGGCGTGCTTTCCCCATTCGCTTCTTGTCTACAAAATCAACAGGTTCTTCAGCATTTGCAATAGATCGAAGCAATTTCATTACGCCTATCATCGCACCATCATTCAGTGTGATATGCTCATAATAACCATCGCGTAGCGGGTAAAATTGCGGCCATCCGCCATTCTCATACTGGGCTTCAAGTAAATAATCTATTCCTTTTAAAAATGCACTTTTATATCTTTTTTCGCCGGTAGCTTCAAAGACTTTAGCCAGAAACCACATTTGGGTATGAGTGGCTCCATTATCGATCGTGCTGGCCAGCAAATGGGAGCCTTCGATCTTGAGTTTGGCCATTCTTTCCAGGTCGGGTTCTTTGGCCATATCAAAATTTTTAGGCCAGCCACCATCTTCATTTTGATAGAACAGGATATGATCTGCAATCTCTCTGGCTTCCTTTTCGCCAAACCAGGCCTCCTTTTTCATATTTACCTTTCCCAGGATCTTATCATAAGATTGCGCGCTTAACTGAATGCTGAATAAACTCACGCAAAGCAACAGGCTTAGCCTGAAAATTATCGTTTTCATGTTGAATCGTTCTTTAATTTTTAAGTATTTCTGTTGAAATCACTTCCGGAAGAATATATTTTTCCAGAGCAGATTCCTGTTTGCCCAGTTCCTGGAGTGCCAGGCTCGCCACAAGCCTTGCCCCGAGTTCTGAAAGATGCGTATCATCATGCCTGCCTTCAGGTTCATAGGGATCGTCTCCCGGTTCGAGGTGCAAATGCAATAGTTTGGACCTTTCCGGGCCGTACTGAATTTCGAGTTTTTCAGTGATCCACTGCAGATCTATGAATGTCACATCCATTTTATCAGCCACCAGGCGGGTTACGAGCGGGTATTCCCCATGCGTATCTACGAGTACGCCCTCTTCATTAAAATTTCGACGCACAATCGAACTCGACAAAATAGGGGTAGCTCCTTTTTCACGGGTTTCCCGAACGTATTTCTCCAGGTTGTGCCAGTATTGCGTAAAAGGGTTGGTAAACCTTGTGGAATCCTTGATCTTTTCATCATTATGCCCAAACTGGATCCATACGATATCACCAGGCAGCAGCTTTCTTTTAACTGCTTCCCATTTCCCTTCTGAGATAAAACTTTTCGAACTTCGGCCGTTCACCGCATGATTGTCAATCTTAATACCAGCAGTCATCAATTCCGGAAGCATTTGCCCCCAGCCGTGCTCAGGGTTTTTATCAGGATCTTTTTTATCTGCCATCGTCGAATCTCCTATGAGAAACAAGGTGGGTGAATGATCCTGTGCCGATAAATTCATCACACATAAGATCAAAAGGCAAAACGTCCAATTCTTCGGAAACAACTGCAGCATATTCTCATTCATTATTTATTCTTTCAATTTCATTCTTCGGAAACCAGGAATCACCTGTCCTGAAAATATTCTCCAAACTGTATTCCTGAAGAGCATCATCGGTCAACTGATGGGACCATGAGACTCTTTGTTCAGGCGCGGCGCCCTTTCCGAAGCTGTGATATTCGGCGTAATAGGCGGTATCTTCTTTATTCGGAAACATTTCATCTCCTTCCCAGGCATTCCAACCTTCCGGAAGGATATGCGCGCCAAGTTCGGTATTGAGAAAGACGGTTTTGGCGTAAGGCCTCCAGGGTCGCCCGAGGTACACCTCCTCTACTTCATCAGACGCCGTTAATTGGCAATTCAGAAAAACATAACCAAAATCCTGATTTTTTGGCGTTGCGGCTGCCGTTACGTAGGAATTTTTTAAACTGTGAATCTCACAATTTTCAAAGACCGCAGTGGCTTCGCCGAAAATGAAATCGGTAGTTCCCTCGATATAACAATTGAAATAATATTGCCGGCTTCCTTCCGAAGCGGTATACAATGTGTCCTGGCAGCCAAGAATCGTACAATTTTCAGCAATAAACCGGTCGCTCTCCACGTGAAGTGCCACGGCCTGACCTTCGCCACAGGAAGTGTTTTGAATGCTCAGATTCTTAAAATGAATATCATTTCCTTTTATCGTAACGCTAGCCGATGTGAATGTGGACAATTTTCTACCGGTGAGCGAATCCAGCTTTCCGGAAAAATCGTTGTATGAAATCAGTGTTTTCTCCCGGTCTTCTCCTACCAGCGTTAACTGATGCTTCCAGGATGGAATTTCCAGTTTTTCGTGATATTCGCCATTTTTAAGGTGTATCACAACTTCCGAAGGACCAAGATCGCGAGTGGAATTCACCGCTTCCTGTATACTTTTAAAATCTGCGGAACCGTCCTGCGCCACCCAAATCTCCCGGTAGGGCTTATTTTCAGCAAATTTCAGGGTCTTATTAAGGAAATTCACGGTCGCTTTCAGCGTTTCCTCGAACCAGGGTTGCAATAGCCAAAAAGCATGCGGACTCCCACTGACGGTATGTACTTTCGAATAAATATCATTCTGCTGAAGGATCGCGATCATTTCCTCTCGGCCGGCGTGAAACCTTGGCTGTAAACTATTAATAAACAGTGTTGGAGGTGTATTTTGATCAACATATTCCAACGGAGAGGCTTCTTTCCATTTTTCGTAAGCGTCCTGTTGAGAGCCACCAAGCCAGGTGGCAGCCATCCAGCTTTCCTGGGCTTCAGGATGAATAAATGACAGAATTCCGTCAATATTTACGATGGCCTGTACTTCATCTGAAACCTCCTTTTTTCCGGTTTGATAACGATCATCATTCGCAGTCACGCCAACCAGAGAGGCCAACTGCCCCCCGGCAGAAGCTCCCAGGATCGCGATCTTATTTTCCGCAATATGATAGTGTTCCGCATTTTCCCGCATCCATTTTACTGCATCTTTAAGGTCCAGGACAGCTGCCGGATAGGCTGCTTCAGTGCCCAGACGGTAGGAGGCCGTGATCGCCACAAAACCGTTTTTAGCCAGGTGCTGTGCCATTATTTGAAGATTTTCCCGGGTGCCGGTGAGCCACCCGCCACCATGTGCGAGCAACACTGCCGGAAATTTTTCGTTTTTCTGAATTGTGGGAATAAAAATATCGGCTTTCAGAGAGACGCCGTTTACCTGCTTATAAACCACATCCTCTTCCGAAGTAAAGACTTTTTCTTCCAGCGGCTGAATGGGTTTTACAAACGGATAATCTTTTTTCAGTTTTTCATAAGTGGTCTGGATCGTATACGGTTTGATTTCTTTTTTCTGCGCATACGAACCACCTGCCATAATGATCAACAGGAACAAAACCATAAATTTATAAGGCGAATATTTTAAATAAATTAGTTTCATTATTAATTTACTTCCAGATTTTTCATGGCATTAAAGACCAGCTGAGCCACTGCTTTAGCTCCTTCCGGCTGAAAATGTGTATTGTCACTCAAGCCTTCCGGGTAGGCCGTATACTTTTCTGCGGGCAGATTCATAAAATAATTTGCGGTTACATAATCCCGGCCTTTTTCTGAAAAATAATCCATCGATAAACGATTTAGATCGATCATCAACACCTGCATTTCGGCAGCGACATCCCTGGCAGCCTGGTAATATTCCCCGTGTACATTTTCCAGGCGCGCATTTTCCCAGGGATAATTTCGAGCGACTGGGGTGAGGATCACGGGAATGGCATTTTTATCCCGAGTTTGCTGAACATATAGTCTCAAAAATTCTTTATAACCTTCAATATCCACATAGCGCTCGGGTTTATTTTCAGCGGCGTCATTATGACCGAACTGCATCAGGACTAGGTCTCCGGGTTTCAGATTTTCGTACACAGATCGCCACCGGCCTTCCTGGAAGAAAGTACGGGTACTCCGGCCACCTCGAGCCCGATTATCCACGAATATACTGTCAGTTTTTACCAGTTTCTCCAGCTGGGGCAAGCTATCACTTACCATAAATTGCTGGAATACCTGCCCCCAGCCGGTCAAGGGGTAACGCGTTTCCATATAATCTTTGCCTGGATCGTAATCGCCGGTATAATCGGCCATTGTAGAATCTCCGATCAGGTAAAGCCTCACAGGTTTTTCCTGTGACGAAAACGCAACACAACAGATGGTCACCAAAATGATTGCGGTTAAGTTTTTCCAGTTTCTCATTTAATTTTCTATAGGTTTTAAAGCTCCTAAATAAGTACAGCAACCGGAGGCTGAATTATCGAGAGGTTTTCCGGCAGTTGCTGCTTTGCTGCTTTGCTTAGGCCTGAAAAAGGAAATTTCAGGCAGGCTTCCATCTTTTTGTCGAGGGGCCGCAAGTTCCGCACTTTCCATCGAATCGAAGTCATTTTCTGAAATTGGGAAATCCAGTTGCCAGCTGTTATTTTCGACCTTTTCAATCTCTGCATTATATTTTCCAAATTCTCCTAAAACCAGGCTGTTCAGAATGGTAATTTTCCGGAGGCTATTCTTTTCCGCAAAAGCGAAATTTCGACCATTTCCGGTAGCCGAGCAGTTCAGAATGGAGATTTCTCCGCGATTGCTATTGTGATCAAATCCGTCGCTGGCATTATTCACCGCGATACACTGAAAGAACGTAGCATTATGGCTACGCTTTTTGAGATCACTCCCGCCGGTTTTGAAACCGTTTCCATCGCCCCTACTTTTTTTTCCATTCTTTAAAAAACCATTATTGAACGCCCAGCAATTCTCATAAGTGGTTTGAATATTATCGGCTTCCCGCAAATAGCCATCCCAGCCATCATCGAGGTTGTTCCAGGAGCGGCAGCCAATAAAACGGTTACCTGAACCCACATCCATCTTCACGGCAAAACCATCGGCATTTTCCAGTTTGGAATCGGCATTGAAATACGAATCGCAATTAAGAATGGTATTATTGGAAGCGCCGTCGTCCAGCTGCAAGCCGGTATCGGCACATTCTGAAAAACTGCAGAATTCAATCACATTATTATTCCCACGAACCTGCATTCCATTGTCACCCGCTTTGAAAACACGAAGACCCCTGATATGCCAGTTATCGGCTTTGAGCACGATTCCCTGGTGCGAGGAATCTTCGTTGAGGGCTGAAAAATCCAGCAATGGTCTTTCAGAAACGGAATCGGCAACCAGGTAGATCTTTCGGTCCTTATCGCCGGAGTCGTTGATGTACAAACGCTGTTCGATTTGGTAACTCCCAGGTCTTAGCACAATGGAATCTCCAGGTTTCGGTTCATCCAGTGCAGCTATCAATTCTTCGGAATTGGTCACTTCGATCAGTTTCGATCTCGATTTTTCGGTTCTACTGATTTTTTTTCCATACCGAATCTGCTCCTCGGAAACACCGCTTTTGGAAAGATCGATATTGTTGGTTTTTCCCAAAACCTGAATAGCTTCCGAAGCATTTGTCTCGTTGGTTTCCAGTTTTTCTACGGAAATATCACTGCTGTTATAAATCACCAGCGAGGGACCATTTTCCGGAAGTATTTTTACATTTTTCAAGCGCACTTGCTGCGCGTCGATGAGCGTAAAACCTTCTTCTGCTTCAAAAACAGCGTTTTCCAGCTCGGCATTTTCCAGCTTCATTTCGGGCAGTCCAACCATTATCCCTGCTTTTTTGGAGCCGGTAGAGGTAATATTTTTCAAGAAAATGTTTCTGAAAATGGGTGTTTTTTCGCTCACTTCCACCAGCTTCTCGTCCCGCTCTTCATTTTTCGCATCTTCGTCTGGATCCAGGACCGGCGAATTTCCGTTGTAAAACATATTGAAACGCACCGCCTCTGAACCAATATCAATCATATCGATGTTGGATATGAAGATATTCTCTACCAGTCCGCCGCGTCCTCGGGTACTTTTGAATCTCACACCAGAATCAGTACCGATAAACGTACAATTAGAAACATGAATATTGTTCACGCCGCCAGACATCTCGCTTCCCACCACGAAGCCACCGTGCGCGTGATAAACCGTATTGTTGGAGATCACTACGTTTTCCGTAGGCATTCCACGTTCCCGGCCTGCCTCGTTTTTACCAGATTTCAGGCAAATCGCGTCATCCCCCACATCAAAACTATTATTGTAAATCAATACATTTCGGCAGGATTCCAGGTCCAGGCCGTCTCCATTTTGCGAATACCAGGGATTGCGCACCGTGAGGTTCCTGATGACGATATTTTCGCTCATCAGCGGGTGCAGGTTCCAGGCCGGTGAATTTTGAAAAGTTGGACCGTCTAGCAACACGTTTTTACAATTCCTGATGCTCACCATCACGGGACGTAAAAAGTCTTTTACCGATTGCAGTTCTTCGGAATCGATAAGGTCTGGGACATTAAAATTGGAACTGCTCGTATAGCCTTTGAGGGAACTTTCTGATGGAAACCACATTTCCCCATCTTCGGAAAGCACTCCGCCAGATTTTACCAGTTTTTTCCAGTTGGCCGGAGCCATTTTGCCCTTTTTGACGGGTCGCCAGGCATTGCCGCTTCCATCGATGACGCCTTTACCGGTGATCGCGATATTCTCGGCATTCAAAGCACTGATCGGTGATTGATTCCGAAGCGTATTAAGGCCTTCAAAACTGGTTTCTACCAGTTCGTAATCCTCAAAATTCGCACTGAAAATGACCAGCGCACCTTCCTGAAGATGCAGGTTCACATTGCTTTTGAGTTCGATTGGCCCGGTAAACCAGATGCCACGAGGCACTTCAACTTTTCCGCCGCCGGCTTCCGTCACCTTATTGATAGCTTTTGAAAAAGCCTCGGAGTTATCAAAAATCCCATCGGCCTTTCCTCCTACATCCGGTAAATTCACTGTGAAATCAGGAAACTGTGGGACTTCAACCTTTGGCATATCGAATTCGAGGTTTTGGTACAATGCGGCATCAACAGGTGCAAGTTTCTGGGCGATGCCGTGCTGACTGAAACCAGCCAACAAACTCGCAAGAAGTATGTACAATATTTTTTTCATGCTTATTTTTTGCTAATTCGAAACCAGTCAACATCGGCATAACCTCCACGTTTGACTTCCGGGGAACTGATGCTGAAAAGGCCTATTTTGGCTCCGACCCATTTTCCTGGTTTTGCCGTAAAAGGCTTCCCGATTTTCTTAAAATTCTGCCCGTCTTCACTGTAGCTGAATTGGCAGGTCGCTTCTGGAGCGCTTACCTCAACCCGGAAAATAGCAGTTTTGGAGGATAGCCTTTGCGTTTCCAGCACTTCCTCTTTTCCGCCTTCATTCGCCTTTAATGCCCGAGTTTGTTGAATAAAATAACCGTTCCTGTCATGAGAAATATTTAAGGTAGCGTAATCCATTCCCATCACAATGAGGCCGGCGGTCTTCCCACTTTCAGCTTCTTCGGGGAACAGTTGTATTTTGGTGGTCACCCTGAAATCTGGGCCTGGAAATTTCTGCAAAAGCAAATTAGGAACAAGCCATAAGTTTTCGGCTTCCTTCGGAGTTTTGATGGAAAATAATCGAAGGTGATCGGTTCCAGGGAGCCGTGCGTGCCATACCACTTCGGGGTTTGCATTCCATTGCCATTGGAGGCCAAGGCTGTCCTGGTCAAATTCAGTTGATTCTGGAGGTGTCAGGATATCATAATCCTTATCGGTCTTCGGTTTTCTGTAGGTTTGAACAGGTTCGCCTACACCGTTCCCGTCAAAATCTTTACCCATCAGCGGCCAGTCATTTTCCCACTTTACGGGCTGGAGATGCACCACCCTTCCGTAGGCTTCCAGGTCCTGAAAATGAAAAAACCAGTCTTCGCCCTGCGGTGTCTGCAACCAGGCGCCCTGATGGGGACCATTTATTTTGGTGCTTCCCTGTTCGAGGACTTTTTTTTCTTCGTATGGCCCGTAAATATTCTTGGAACGCAGGGCCAGCTGCCACCCCGTAGGGACACCACCGGCGGGAGCAAAAATGTAATAATAAGCATTTCTTTTGTAGAATTTAGGGCCTTCAATGGTTGGGTTTTGGTCGTGACCATCAAAAACATGCCTGCCGGCGTCCAGTACCCTGGTTCCATCTTCATTCATTTTATTCACAGAAATAAGACTTTTCACTCCCGCCCGGCTTCCGGCATAAGCGTGAACGAGATAGGCTTTTCCGTCATCATCCCACAGCGGGGAGGGATCGATCAGTCCCTTGCCTTCCATCACCAGAACTGGTTTTTCCCATTTTCCGAAGGGGTCACTGGTCTTGGTCATGAAAATTCCCTGATCGGGATCACCCCAGTAAATGTAAAGCTGGTCATTATGGGACCGGATACTGGGCGCCCAAACGCCATTTCCATGCTGAGGAACCTGGAATAATTCTTCAGGAAACTGCTTCGGAAGGGCATAATTCACCAGTTCCCAGTTCACCAGATCTTTGGAATGTAAAATTGGCAATCCCGGAGCGGCATTAAAACTGGAGGCTGTCATAAAATAATCGTCTCCGAACCGGGTCACATCAGGATCGGAATAATCGGCGTACAAAATGGGGTTCTGGTAGGTTCCATCTCCCATATCGGCCACCCAAACCTCAGATAGTTCTTTGTTCTCCTGCGGAAAACTAAGCATAGCCAGTAATCCAAAGAACAGCACTGAGGTAAATTTTTTCATGATTTCCAGTAATTATCGATCCAGCTGAAGACTGGCCAGTATAAAGGGCCCGGTTCCTTTTGGGTCGTTGCTCCTTATTTCTTCATTCACATAGTACTCGAACGAGGCATCGCGGTAGGGTTCGCCACCGAGACCGGCGACCGCGCAGACCTCATTCAGATTTACTATTCCGTTTTCTTCCACACTTATCAGGTTGTCCAGAATTCCCTGGTATCCCTTTTCAGCAATTGTTTGATAATCTTGGGAAATGTATCCTTTGCTGACCGCTTTGGCGAATGTATACACGAACATCGACGAACCGGAAGCCTCCAGATAATTGCCTTCCCGATCACCCTGGTCCAGTACCTGGTACCAGAGTCCGCTTTTTTCATCCTGAACCGCGACTACCGCTTCTGAAAACTGTTTCAGGTAATTGATCAGTTTTTCGCGGCCGGGGTGATCTTCTGGAAGATAATCGAGCACATCCACAAGTGCCATCCCGTACCAGCCCATCGCACGAGACCAGAAATGTGGGGAAGTTCCTGTTTCCTTATTGGTCCATTTTTGCTCCCTGCTTTCATCCCAACCGTGGTATAGCAAGCCAGTTTCCTGATCCAGCGAATGTTCCTGGATAAGGTCGAACTGGTGTACAATATCATCATAAGCTTTTTTCGCTGTCTCGCCGTCACTGAACATCTGGGTGTAGTGGGCGTAAAAAGGTTCAGCCATATACAGGCCATCCAGCCACATCTGGTGCGTGTAGCGCTTTTTATGCCAGAAACCACCGTCTGAAGTTCGTGGCTGTGTATCAATCTGACTTCTCAAGGTCTTAAGGGCTTCCAGAAATCGTTCTTCTTTCGTTTTGGGGTAGAGATATAAGAGCACATTTCCGGAATTGAGCATATCCAGGTTCTGGTCGCTCAATTTATAAGTCCTGATCGCTCCCTGATCGGTGATCATCGTATCGGCGTAGGCGTAGAGGTAGTCGTAATACTGTTGTTTTCCGGTCTTTTCGTAAACTTCCTTGGCGGCTTTCAAAACCAGGCCATTGGTATAGCTCCATTTCGGCTTATCCCGAAAATCCAGTTTGGAGGCTTCCGGAAAACGTTCCATTTCTGAAAGCATCATTCTTTCTGACCATTTCAGGCTATCGGAAACCACTTTTGTTTCTGTTTCAGCCATAGCCTGATCTTTTTCAGTTTCCGAATTCTTACAACTTACAGAAACCGAAATAAAAAATATTCCGAATAAAACAGGTATCAAACGATTCAAATAGGTCATTTTAAGGATTTAGTTTTCCATCATTCAGTTTAGTCACCAGCTCGTTCAGTGAAGACACGAAATCTTCCCTGCTGGTAATTCCTTCTTTTTCACCATCCCAGGCACCCAGCAAATAGTAGGTTTTAGGTTCGGCCGTATTTTGGAAGATGACGAGGTGATCGTATGGACCATCCTGTATTTTTTCAACTTCTGATTTTTTATAAAGAATCGCCATTCCCAGCTTATCAGTATCGTTCACCAGGGTTTGCGTACCGTAAGAAGCGATGTACGCCCAGTCACCGGAAATGCTGTCGTTTTGAATCAAGGCTACGTCTTCGAATTTCACAATTCCGGTAGTAAGCCCTTCAACTGCTTCAGATGGAGATAAGGTCACTTTGGTATAGCGATCTTCCGGGTAAATGGCCAGTTCCGCATCCAGATCGATGGTTTTATCCCCTGTTTTCCAGCCTGAATAGACAATATTTACTGTTGAACCTTCCTCTTCATTAGCCACTTCGGCAAAAGTTTTTTCCACACTTCTGAAATGTGCGACGCTGTCTCCAACAAATCGACCATAACCTCCAATACCCAATGATTTCCCGGCTTTCAAAATATCCTGACCCCATGGAGCCGATTCATGGTAGGAGTCAAAATTGTCCTGTCCCACGTCCTGAAGCACCATGGTGTCTACCTTTTTTCCGAAGATATCGATCGCGTTTCTCCAGTCCAGGTACAGGCGATAGCCAATATTCTTATTTTCCCAGCCCGGACCTTCGTACCTTATGAAATAGGAATGATCTGTATGGCTCGCCGGAAGCGTAAGCGTATCTACATTTTTGAATTCACCGCCTTCATACTTGCGGCCATTCCAGGCACCGCCTTCTTTGATCGAAAGCTCCGCATAGGTTTGAGCGGTTACCGAATTCTTCTCGGAAAGATTCTGATCTTCAGCTTCAACGTCGTTCTTCTTGTGATCGTTACAGGCCATTAAAACGGAAAGGCCCAGGAGGTAGATAAATTTCGATTTCATTGGTTATATTTTGTTAGGTTGTGTTTAATATTTTTTCCCGTTGATGGTCGTATTGATGAATTGCACAGGCTCACAGTTTTCGATCTCAAGCGGGGTTTCAGTATTTTTGATCGTGACATTTTTCAGAACGATGTTGCTTACCGGCTCACTTTCCCGGCCTTTGATCAGCAACCCATATTTCCCGCCATTTTCAACGCTGATGTTTTCCAGCTGAATATTGCTGATCTTCGGGATAAAATTCCCCTCCTGCTTTCCGTAGATACCATAATAGGTATTTACGCGTAACACCGCCTCTTTCACCTGTCCCACCTCGACATCTTTCACATATACATTTTCCACAAAACCGCCACGCAGCGTGTTGGTCTTGATACGGATGGCGCGATCTAAATTCGGACTGTCCATTTTACAATTTCTGACAAAAACATTTCGAACACCTGCCGAGATTTCGCTACCCATCACCACACCACCATGGCCATCTTTCATCTCACAGCCTTCCACAATGATGTTTTCGCTGGGAATTCCCACGCGGCGGCCGTCATTATTTCGGCCAGATTTGATGGCGATACAGTCGTCACCGGTATCAAAAAGACAGTTTTTGATCAGGACATTTTTGGAATATTCCGGATCACAACCGTCGTTGTTCGGGCCGTGACTAATCACGCTCACGCCGTTTATGGTCACGTTTTCTGACTTCAACGGGTGCATGATCCAGAAAGGTGCATTTTTAAAGGTCACGCCTTCCACCAGCACATTTTCGCATTCAAAAGGTTCAAAGAAAGTAGGTCGAATGTAAAATCCTTCCCCGAATTTCCTTTCGGTTACCGGAACATTGTTTTCTGCCATTTCCCTTAAAGCCGGCAAATTCCCTTCTGAATTCTGATTGGCGTCACCTTCCTGGTAACCATACACATCCTTTCCGGCCCAGGGCCACCAATTATCGTTTCCGGCCTGCCCGTTCAGAATGCCTTTCCCGGTTACCGCTATATTTTTTTGGCCCTTAGCATAAATGAGCGGTGAATAATTCATCAATTCCACTCCCTCATAAGAGGTATGCACCAAAGGCAAATAATCGGCCTTATTGGTAGAAAAGAGAATCTCTGCTCCCTCCTGAAGGTGAAGGTTCACATTGCTTTTTAAATGAATGGGACCGGTTAGATATTTTCCTTCGGAAACCAGCACCGTACCACCTCCCGCCGAATTACAGGCTGCGATCGCTTTTTGAAATGCTTCGGAATTACTCGTGGTACCATCTCCAAGTCCACCGAAATCCTCCAGCTTAAAAGTCCTGTCAGGAAATTCGGGTACGGTTATGGACCTGATGATCGCATCTGCCTGTTCCCAGGCCTTATCAGAATTTTGAGACATTCCGGTTTTACAGGAAGTAAAAATGAAACTGACGGCAAGTATTAAAAGACTAATCTTTTTCATATTTTTGTAATCGATTGCACTAAAATATAAAAGCTTTACGAAATTCCATAATATTTTTTTCAATATTTGAGGAATCGGCAATAATTCAAAAACAATTTAAAATTTTGGCAATAAAAGCGTCAAAATTCCGAATCTATCTGCATTTGATTTTAAGAAAGTGTATTTTTACAGCATTAAATTGCAATCGATTGTTATAATTTATTTATTTATAAAAATTTATGTGTATTTTTAAAAATACTGGAATTTAAACCCTTGTAAATTAACAATATTTAGGCAATCCTGAGGTCAACTTCTACAATTATAAAGAGCCCCTTCTTAAACCTAGCTTTATGAAAAAAAGAGAGAAAGTCACGATTTATGATATCTCCAAAAAGCTGAATATTAGTGCAGCCACGGTTTCCAGAGCTTTGAATGACAATCCAAAGATCAGTAAAAAGACCAAGGAACTGGTGGCTAAGACAGCTGCCGAGATGAACTATAAACAGAACCGGCTTGCTCTGGCGCTCAAAAAAGGCAGAACCAACAATGTGGGAATCATTGTGCCGTATATTGATCGAAGTTTTTTCTCTTCTGTCATCCGCGGGATTGAAGAAGAGCTCACGCCTCACGGCTATCACGTGATCATCGCACAATCGCATGAAGAGGTCGCCAACGAAATGGAACAGATCAATGCGCTTCTCAATACCCAGATTGACGGTATATTCATGTCGGTTTCCAAAACCACACAATCTGCAGATCATATTCAGAAGGTGCTGGACGAAAAAGTTCCGCTGGTATTCTTTGACCGTAAAATTGAAGTTAAAGGAGTAAGTTCTGTGGTACTAGACGATTTCAAGGGTGGTTTTATGGCCACTTCTCACCTGATCCGGGAAGGCTGCAAGCGTATTGCACACCTTTCCGGGGATGTCAATCTTGAAATTTACCGAAACAGGTATGAAGGTTATAAAGCCGCGCTGAAAGAACATAAAATTCCGTTTAATCCTTCATACGTACTTCAAACCAGCAGTAAAATTGAATCGGGTGCGCAGGCAGTTGAAGATCTCTGGCAACTGGAAGAAAAACCAGATGCTATTTTTGCCGCCGGTGATTATGCCGCATTGGGAGCGATCCAGGAACTGAAGAACCGGAAGATCAACATTCCGCAGGAAGTTTCAGTAGTAGGATTTAGTAACGAACCATTTACAAAATATCTGGAATCGCCAATGACTTCAGTAGACCAGACGCCGCATTTGATGGGAAAAATCGCCGCCCAGGTATTTCTGGAACAAGTGAATGAAAGTCAGAATTACAGCATTGAGAAAAAGGTGGTTTTGGATCCTGAATTATTCGTGAGAGATTCTTCCAACCGCACTACTCTGAACCTGCAAAACGCCGCAATTTAATTCAGATTTTAGGAATTTCTACTTCGCGGCCATTCTGTTCCGCAGAAATATAGGCCGCATAGATCGTTGCGATCACATCGGCCGCCAGTTGGGAATCGCTGTCGGGTTTCTCACCTGAAGCCATTCCTGTATAAAACGCCTGCATCTCATGCTGGTAGCCATTGAACCAGGCTTCATCTGGAGAGATATTAGACCAACCCTGCTTCGTCCCCGTTTTCTCCACCACATAAATATCATCGAAATTGCTATGAACCGGGTTGTAGGTCTGCATGGCATTATTAGGTGTAAGATTGCAAATGGTGCGGTGATTGTTCGCATGCACTTCGAGGTAATTCTTTACGCCACCATGCAGTAGTTCACTCGCAGTAATATCAGCAATCATGTTATCTTCAAAAACCACGTGAAGGCTTGCATAATCTTCCACATCAGTATAAGAATCCTTCAGATGGAGTTCATTTTCAAAATTGGGCAACCTGGTGATCTTATGAACCCTGCAACTGACCGATTTCGGCCGGATGGGCTGATGATTTCGGGTCTTTCCCTCCACATATTTCAGAAAAATAGCTCCGGAAAGCGGGTGGCAGCCTTTTCCCATCAGGGAACCGCCGCCTGAAAGTCGCCATTTTCCGTAGGCCAGAGAATGGGAACCGGAATGTGATTGTTGCGCCTGAATCCACAATACCTGGGATTTGGTCTTTTCGATCACTTCTTTTTCCTTCTGAATGGCCGGTGCATAAATCCAGTTTTCAGCATAAAAAATTTGACCGTCACTCTCCTTTTCAGCCTTCAGAATATTTTGCAGGCTTTGAACAGCTTTTTCAAAACCTTTCTCTCGTGGAAACGTATCCCCTGAAAAATCATCAGCTTCTTCCCCGAAGTAACCGGTAAGTGGTTTTTCAACGATCACCTGCCTATGTTGCTTCAAAGCCTGGATGCATAGTGATTCGTGAGTGGAAGGCGGCGTACAGATATGCACCACGTCTACCCTACTGATCAACTCTTCCGCAGAGCTAAAAGCTTCGAGAGCTTGTTTTGTACAAAATTCTTCAAGATTGCTTTTGGTTGGGGAATAGGCGCCCACCACCTGAATTTTCACATCGTAAACTTTACGAAGTGCCGCCAGGTGAAATTCCGCTGCAAAACCGGATCCTATAAAACCAACATCAAAAGACTTTTTCATTCGTTAAGTTATAGGGAAACTCCGCGTTTCCAAGGGATAAAATCATCCTGGTTGTTCTGATCGGCCTTCGAAGTGATTTCTCCACTGGCCACTTTTACAATATAATCGAACAAAACTTCTCCCATTTCCTGAATGGTTTTTTCCCCGCGAATCACATCCCCGGCGTCAAGATCGATAATATCTGGCATTCTGCGGGCCATTTCGGTATTAGACGAAAGCTTGATAACCGGCGCAATAGGATTCCCGGTAGGCGTACCCAGGCCGGTAGTAAAAACCACAATATTAGCTCCCGAACCCACCATTGCCGTGGTGCTTTCCACATCGTTCCCGGGCGTGCACAGCAGGTTAAGACCAGGTTTAGTCACATATTCCCCGTAGTCCAGAATATCCTGGATGGGTGATGTTCCTCCTTTTTTAGCAGCACCGGCCGACTTCATGGCATCGGTGATCAGGCCGTCTTTTATATTTCCCGGCGACGGATTCATATCGAATCCAGATCCTGCAGCTTCAGCCGCATCTTCGTAAGCACGCATCAACTGTAAGAAACGCTCTGCTTTTTCATCATCCACGCACCGGTTCACCAGTTCCTGCTCGACCCCGCACAACTCCGGAAATTCGGATAAGATCGGGGAACCTCCAAGTGCCGAAAGCATATCTGAAGCGTATCCCAGGGCAGGATTGGCAGAAATACCGGAAAAACCGTCTGACCCCCCACATTCCAGACCCAATTTCAGTTTGGAAAGCGGTGCAGGTTCCCGGCGAATAGTATTGGCTTTTTTGATCTCTTCAAAAGACTCTATAATAATCTTATTGAGCATTTCATCAATCGTTCCCATTTGCTGTTGCTCATAGATCAGCACCGGTTTGTCCAGGTTTGGGTTGATATCGTTCATGGCTTTCTTAAAAATATCGATCTGCAGGTTCTGGCAACCCAGACTCAGCACCGTCGCCCCAGCAACATTAGGATTGTTCACGTAACCGGCCAAAAGCTTGGAAAGACTTACAGAATCCTGCCGAATTCCGCCGCAACCACCCTGGTGCGTGATAAATTTCACTTCGATATTTTCAAAAATCTCTTTTTCTTCTTCCTCTTTTTCGGAAATTTCGATATCATTTCCGCGGATAAGATTGCGCAATAACTGGCGCTGCCTGGTTGATTTATGGAAAGACAATTCTTTTTCAAAAACATCCTTCAGCAATTCCACATTTCGGTTCTCACAGAAAACCAGTGGAAAAAATAACCAGATATTGGCAGTTCCCACCTGCCCGTCCTTCCGGTGATACCCCATGAAGTGCTTATCTTTCCAGCTGGAAACATCGGGCGCCGTCCAGCTCACCGTTTCGGTTTTTGCAGTGGTGGTACTGGCTTCGTGCTTTACATTGGTAGTGGCCAGCTTGCCACCTTTTTCAATTTCTGAAGTAGCTTTGCCCACCAAAACGCCGTACATATAGATCTTATCACTGGCATTTAATTTGGTCAGTGCGATTTTATGCTTTGCCTGTACATCGGCCAGGATTATGAGCTGTTCTCCTTCAAATTCTATCTTATCACCCTGCCACAGATCCACGAGCGCCACGGCCACGTTATCATCAGGATGAACTTTTATCAACTTATTATTCATAGTCCTTAATCTTTAATTAGTTTGCTTTTCAAACTCCTGAAAAGCTTCCTGAACACCTTTTTCATCGATCAGCTTCAAGGCGCTTGCCACCGCTTCCTGAAGATCTGGAACCTCTGTGAGATCCTGTTCCCAGAAACCGGTATGGCCCAGTACTTTTTCTGAAACTGCTTGGTAATCTTTCGTTTTCCAGATCGCCTGCATTTGGGAAACCACCGCCTCATCATCATTCACCGGCAGCTTCGAACCTTTCCAGGAATCACCGTAAAACCTGATGAGACAGGCCAGTGCAAATACCAGATGCTGTGGCAGGCTGTTTTGATCTTTTGCGTAAGCCAGTAAACTTGGTAACACGCGTACCTTAAATTTCGAGATCGAATTCAGCGCGATACTGGATAACTGGTGTTTGATGAATGGGTTTCTGAAACGATCCAGCACATCACTGGCAAACGATTCCAGCTCTTCTTTCGGAAGGTCCAGCGTGGGAATGATCTCTTCAAAAATGGCCTTTTTAACGAATTTCCCGGTGAAGTCATCATCCAGGGTTTCCTTGACGGTCTCGTTTCCATACATGATCGAAAACGGAACCATCGTCGTATGCGCACCATTCAGGATACGTACTTTACGGGTTCGGTATGGTTGCATATCCTGTACCACCCGGATGTTTTCATCGATCTTATCAAATGGGATCTTGGATTTCAGTTTGGCGTCACCTTCGATCACCCATAGCAGGAATACTTCTGCTGATACGATCAAATTGTCTTTATATTCCAATTCTTTCTGGTACCCGTCAATATCCGCAGCAGGGTAACCGGGCACAATGCGATCAACAAGGGTATTATGAAAACCGGTCTCTTCTTCTATCCACTTCTGAAAATCGGGTCCCAGATCCCATAATTGGGCATATTTCAGAATAATTTCTTTTAAAGTATCGGCGTTGTAATTGATCAGTTCACATGGAATGATCGTCAAAGCCTTCGCGGCAGCACCATCAAAATGCTGAAAACGGCGATACAGCAAAGCGGTTAATTTGGCAGGAAAACTATTGTGCGGCGCACCTTCCAGCGTATCATTCTCGTCAAAAGCAATTCCGGCTTCCGTCGTGTTGGAAATCACGAATTCCAGGCTTTCTTCTTCCGCCAGTTTCAAATAAGCTTCATAATCGTCATAAGGATTGAGAGATTTCTGAATGCAGGATACCGTCTCTTTCTGCTGAATTTCCTTTCCTTTTTTCACGCCTTTCATAAACAGGTTATAAAGCCCGTCCTGGTCGTTCAGCATATGGATCATTCCCTTCGGAAGCGGTTGCACCACGGCTACTCCGGCATTAAAATCGGCCTGTTTATTCAGTTTGTCAATAATGTAATCCACGAAAGCGCGAAGAAAATTTCCTTCTCCAAACTGCACTACTTTGATCGGTAACTTTTCCTGAAGTCCGGTATTTTCTCTATTCAGCTGTTTATTTAAAGTTTTTTCCATTTTCTAGTTGATTAGGTTATTCGAATAGACTCGGCAACCAGAGGCTGATCGCCGGAATAAAGGTGACCATCAGCAGTACAATGGCCATGACGACATATAAGGGCAGTAAAGGTTTCATGACCTTCTGAATAGTGGTTTTTGCCACGCTCACGCCAATGAAGAGCACGCTGCCCACCGGTGGCGTACACAGTCCCACACAAAGGTTCATTACCATCAAAATTCCGAAGTGCACAGGATCTACTCCCAGGTTTTGCAATACCGGCAGAAAAATGGGCGTAAAAATCAATACCGCCGGAGTCATATCCATGAAAGTCCCCACAAATAGCAGTAGCAAGTTGATAATTAGCAGAATAACATATTTATTATCGCTCAGCGTGAGTAAGGCTTCACTAACTGATTGCGGAATGCTTTCATAAGACATCACCCAGGACATGCTCATAGATGTAGCAATGAGCAACATGACGATCGCGGTGGTCCCGATGGAATTCAGGAAAATATCATACAATACCTTGCGGTTGAGCTCACCATAGATCAGGGCCAGAATAAAGGTGTACAGCACGGCAATTCCTGAAGCTTCGGTAGCGGTAAAGATCCCGGAAACAATTCCGCCGATCACCACCACCAGTAATAACAAACTTGGAAGGGCTCTTAAAAATGTGGAAAATATGCGACCGATACTGGTAGAATTCCCAGCAGGATATTTTTTCTTTTTGATCCAGAATGACGCGGTAAGCATGAGTGCCAGTCCCATCAGAATTCCGGGAAGGTAACCTGCCAGGAACAAAGATGCGATCGAAACACCGCCACTTGCCAAAGAATAGACGATGAGCACGTTGGAAGGCGGGATGATCAAACCCGTGGTTGAAGAAGTCACATTGATCGCGGCTCCAAATTCCCTGGAATAGTTCTCTTCTTCCATGTGCGGCCCAAGAATTCCACCGATCGCTGAAGCTGCAGCTGCTGCAGAACCTGCGATAGCTCCAAAAAGCATGGCCGCAACAACATTTACGTAGATGAGACCACCCGGGAGCGAACCAATTAGCGCTTTGGCAAAATCAATAAGCCTATTGGCAATACCGCCCTGGTTCATGATCTGCCCCGCGAGTATGAAAAACGGGATCGCGAGCAGGGAAAAACTGTCCAGTCCCGTTGCCATTCGCTGTGCGATAGTTGTAAAAGACGCCAGGGAATCTATGGTAAAAAGCATGGTGAAAAGACACGAAAGCCCGATTGACCAGGCCACCGGAACACCGATTGCCAAAAGGATCACAAACGATACTACTAAGATCAGAATTTCGGGAATCATACCAGGTATTTTTCAGAATAAACGATTTCATTGATTTTGTACACCGTAACCACGAGACCGCTGAGCGGGATGACCAGGTATACGACATATAAAGGAACTTTTAGCGCTGCGGAACTCTGTCCCAGCTCCATATTTAAAAGTACCAGCTGACCGCCACCCACAATCAGAACGCATACAGCGAAGAAAATGATGAGGATATTGATAAAAATTCGCAGTCGTTTCCTATTGTTTTCAGCCAGTTTAGGCCCCAGGAGATTGATGGAAAGATGCGCCTGCTGCCCGGAAGCATAGGCTGCTCCCAGGATCCCGATCCAGATCAATAAATATCTTGCAAGTTCTTCTGTTATTGAACTCGGTGATTTCATCACATATCTCGAGAACACCTGCCATAACACAGCGAATACCATGATTGCGAGAAGCATCACGAGAAATCCGCCTAAAACTTTATCTAATTTGCGCTTCATATTATTATTTTACTGACTGTATTTGCTGAATGATCTCTTTCATCTCCGGGTTCTCTTCAAAACTTTCATACATGGGTTCCACCAGATTCCTGAACTCTTCCTTATCAGCCTCGCGAACAGTCACGCCGGCTTTTTTCACTTCTTCCAGAGCGTGCAATTCTGCTTCGTGCCAGATTTTTTTCTGATATTCGGCAGATTCCTGTGCCGCTTCCGTAAGCCATTGTTTTTCCTGATCATTGAGTTTATTCCAGGTTGGCGTACCAATCAGCAGCTCATCTGGCAAAGCCGTATGCTCGTCCAGAATGAAATATTTACAAACTTCATAGTGTCTGGAAAGGTAAAAACTCGGAAGGTTGTTTTCGGCACCATCTACGATACCCTGTTGCAGAGCGGTGTAAAGTTCCCCCCAGGCGATCGGCGTGGGACTTCCGCCTAAATACTTCACCATATCAATGGCCGACTGGCTTTCCATGACCCGCAGTTTCAGCCCCTTGAGACCGGCCGGGTTAGAAACCTCCGTTTTCGTGTAAAAACTGCGGCTACCTGCATCGTAAAAAGTGAGGCCTTTTAGTTTCTTCGGAATACTCGCATTCAGCAGGTCCTGCCCAATTTCTCCTTCCAGCACACGAAAGCGTTGTTCGCGATCTTTAAATAGAAATGGAAGTCCGAAAACCCGAAGTTCCGGAGCAAAATTCTCCAGTACGCCGGTCGAAACCTTGGTCATACCCAGGCTTCCAATCTGTAATAATTCCAGGCACTCACGCTCGGAACCCAACTGCTGATTGGGATAGATATCGATCAGTAATTTACCACCCGATTTTTCCTTAACCCGGTCTGCCATGAATACCATGGCCTTATGAACAGGATGGGAAACATCCAGCCCGTGCCCGAGTTTGATGGTTTTGGCCTTTTCCTCGTTTTTACACGAGAATAAAACCAGCATCAAGCATAGAACCAGTGATAATTTGGTGTGTAAAAATTTATTTTTCAAGTTTTAGTTCCTTTATAATTTGAAGCGAGTCTTCTATTTTCTTCTGAATTGCTGAAAAATCGTAGGCACCATCTTTCTTTATAAATAATTTGGAGCCTATACCCACGCAATGCGCGCCGGCACCGAACCATTCCTGAAGGTTTTCCTTATTCGGAGACACGCCGCCAGTAGGCATGATACTCGTCCAGGGCATAGGTCCTTTCACTGCCTTGATAAAAGAAGGTCCGCCCACTTCAGAAGCAGGGAAGATCTTGACCACTTCAGCACCACATTCCTGTGCCTCGCTGATCTCGGTAAGCGTTCCGCACCCGGGCATCCAGGCTACTTTTCTTCGGTTGCAGATCCTGGCCATTTCCGGATTCATAATGGGAGACACGATAAAATTTGCTCCGAGTTGTAGATACATGGCCGTGGTAGCTGGATCGATCACAGAGCCTATACCAAGCATTAATCCGGGACATTCTTTTTCCGCGTAGCGCACGAGAGCTGCGAAAATATCCTGTGCGAAATCACCGCGGTTGGTAAATTCAAACACCCTGATCCCGGCGTCATAGCTGGATCGAACAATATTCTTACAGGTTTCCAGGTCACTGTGATAAAACACGGGAACCAGCCCGGTTTTTTCCATTTCCTGTACAACCCCAATTCTTGAAAATTTTGCCATATTTTTTATGTTATCTTTTGATCCTTCCGCCGGTATTCCCGCCAATAAGGTCCAGAATATCCTGTTTTCCACTTAAATTCGCATCGCCATAAATGGAATGCTTCAGCACGCAGGCTGCATTCCCAAACTGCAGGGTCTTCTCATCATCAAAATGCCCAAGCCCATAGATCACTCCGGCAGCAAAAGCATCTCCGGTTCCTATGCGATCCACGATATGCGTGATCTCGAATTCCGAAGTGGTGATGAGCGATTCTCCATTCCAGGCACGCCCGTAGATCTTTTGCCAGCTTGCGTTAAGGCTGGTACGAACTTTATCAAATACTTTTTTAATCGAAGCACACTGCTCTATTAAGGTTTTGGATGCTTCGGAAAAATCATCGTCCGAATAGCCAAAATCGGTTCCCAGAATTTCATTGATCTCATTCACACCGCCAATGAAAATATGGGATAGTTGCACCAGCTCTTTCAGAACTGATCTTCCTTCGCGGCCGTACTTCCAAAGATTGCTGCGATAAGCCGGATCAGCAGTAATGGTCACCCCCAACTCGTTGGCGACTTCCAGCCCCTTCTTTAGCGCCTGGTAGGCATTTTCAGAAATTGCCGGCGTAATCCCCGTCCAGTGGAAAAAATCGGCATCTTTAAGAATCTCTTTCCACGCGATGGCATTTGCATCGATATTGGCAAAAGCCGCATTCAGCCTGTTGTAACTAATCCTACTGGGACGCACATCGGCACCCACTTCGAGAAAATAGAGACCGTTTGGATGCTGATTTCGCTGAACATGACCGGTCTGTATTCCGAATTTATTGATAAACTGAACGGCGGCTTCACCGATAAAATCATCTGAAACCGCAGAAACCTGCTGTACATTTTCGCCCAGAACTGCCAGGGAAACCCCTACGTTTAGTTCGGTTCCGCCGAAAAAATAATCCATTTGGCCGGTTTGCTGCACCAGCTTATGCCCTTCTGGAGATAAGCGCATGATAACTTCCCCGAAACAAACGATCTTTTTAGCTGCCTGATCTTTCATTAAAAGTCAAAATAATTTTCCGCATTATGATAACTGATGTCCGCAATGGTCTTGCCTACCAGTTCCATGTCGTCTGGCAATTCGCCGCGCTGCATTTCCTGCCCGAAAAGATTAGATAAAACCCTTCGGAAGTATTCGTGTCTTGGAAAGGAAAGGAAACTACGGGAATCTGTAAGCATCCCGATGAAGCAGCTTATTAAGCCCATATTGGAAAGGGCATTCAGCTGTTCGATGATGCCGTCTTTCTGGTCCAGGAACCACCATCCCGATCCAAACTGGATCTTGCCTTTTACTGAACCATCGTTGAAATTCCCGATCATGGTGGCGAAAGCCGCATTATCGGCCGGATTGAGGTTATAAATGATGGTTTTTGCCAGTTTATCCTTTCCGTCCAGTTCGTTCAGGAAATTGGATAAACTTTGAGTTTGTGAAAAATCACCGATGGAATCCCAACCGGTATCTGGCCCGAGCCTGCTCAACATTCGTTTGTTGTTATTCCGAAGCGCGCCCAGATGAAATTGCTGAACCCAGCCTTTCTCATGATAGGTTTCACAGAGGAATAACAGGATCGCCGTTTTGAACTTTTCAACCTCCAGGGCAGATAGGTTTTCACCGTTTCGCTTTTTGGAAAATATTTGCTCGATCTCCTGATCTGAAAATGTTTCAAAAGACATCGAATTCAGGCCATGGTCACAAAGCCTGCATCCCATTTTATGGAAATAATCGATCCGCTTTTTCAGGGCTTCCTTTAACTGGCCATAATTGCCAATTTCCAAACCTGCCGCCTCTCTCAGTTCGTCCAGGTAGGCTGTGTAATTTTCAGAATCGATCAAAACTGCTTTATCCGGTCGAAAAGCGGTACTCACCTTGATCTCGCAATCACTGTTGTGCAATTGCTGGTGATAGGGAAGCTGATCTGTAGGATCTTCCGTAGTACATAATTTCACTACGTTCATCTGTTTCAGCAGTCCACGACAGGAATTTTCCGACTCTTGTAATTGGCGGTTCACTTCCTGATAGATCTCGGTTCCATTGCTTTCATTCAGCAATTCATCCACACCAAAATATCGTTTTAATTCCAGGTGCGTCCAATGATACAAAGGGTTTCGAAGCGTTGCAGGCACCGTTCTGGCCCAGGCTTCAAACTTCTCCTGATCGCTGGCATTGCCGGTAATGTATTTTTCATCCACTCCCAGCGTTCTCATCGCACGCCATTTGTAATGGTCGCCGTTAAGCCACACGCGGGAAATATTTTCAAAAGTTCGATCTTCCGCGATCTCTTTCGGCGGAAGGTGATTATGGTAATCGATAATGGGCTGTTTGGCCGCATAATCGTGGTAGAGTGCTTCCGCGTAAGAATTCTCCAGTAAAAAATTATCGTTTATAAAGCTTTTTTTAGCCATTTTGCTTGGTTCTTTTTTGGTTAGCGTCCCATCCAGCCGCCATCGACGGTTAAGATAGACCCGCTCATGTAATTACTTGCCTGAGAAGCGAGAAAGATCACGGGACCTTTGAAATCTTCCGGCTGACCCCAGCGTCCAGCAGGAATTCGCGACAGAATCGCTTCGCTTCTCTCCTCATTATCGCGGAGCGCCTGGGTATTATCGGTCGCGATGTATCCAGGAGCGATCGCATTCACCTGTACACCTTTAGCAGCCCATTCGTTAGAGAATGCCATGGTCAACTGCCCAATAGCTCCCTTGGAAGCTGCATAACCGGGAACGGTGATCCCGCCCTGGAAGGTTAACAAAGACGCGGTAAAGATCACTTTCCCGCTGCCTCTTTCCAGCATTTCCTTTCCGAATTCACGGGTTAAAATAAATTGAGAATTCAAATTAACTTCAATGACCTTGTCCCAGTACTCATCTGGATGCTCCGCAGCAGGTTTCCGAAGGATGGTCCCCGCATTGTTCACGAGAATATCCACATCCTTGTTCTCTGCTTTGACCTTCGATACAAATTCGTATAAAGCTTTGCGATCTGAAAAGTCACACTGATAGGCTTTAAAATTACGACCAATTTCGGTAATTCTCTTAGCTATTGCGGAACCTTCGGTTTCCAGACTGGCAGATACCCCGATAATATCGGCCCCGGCTTCTGCCAAAGCTTCAGCCATTGCGAAACCAATGCCGCGCTTGCAGCCGGTGACCAGTGCTGTTTTTCCGTCTAAATTGAAATATCCTGTATCCATCTTATTTTAATTCATCTGGTGAAACCTTATCCATATCGCTGTAATCCAGGTTTTCCCCGGCCATTCCCCAAATGAAGGTATAATTCGAAGTTCCCGCACCGGCATGGATAGACCATTCCGGAGAAATCACGGCCTGGTGATTTTTCATAAAAATATGACGGGTCTCATGAGGTTGCCCCATAAAATGACTGATGCTCTGCCCTACTTCCAGGTCAAAATAAAAATACACTTCCATCCTGCGTTCGTGGGTATGCGGCGGCATGGTGTTCCATACATTGCCATCCTGCAGCTCGGTCATTCCCATTTGCAGCTGGCAGGTCTCGATCACGCTGTTCACGAGTAGCTTATTAATGATCCGTTTATTCGAATACTTGGAATCTCCCAGTTCCACGATTTCAGCTTCGTTCTTCGTCACTTTTTTCGTTGGATACGACTGGTGAGCTGGAGCTGAATTGATGTAGAAATAAGGCTGCTCTCCATTTTTATCGAAAATAACTTCTTTGGCGCCTTTTCCTACATACAGTGCCTCTTTATGCCCAATTTCATAAACGGTTCCATCTACGGTAATTTTTCCTTTGCCACCTACATTAATCACTCCCAATTCCCGGCGATCCAGGAAGTTCTCTGCTTTTAATTCGTTGATAGCCTCCAGTTTCAGCGGTTTGGAAACGGGAAAAGCACCACCTGCGATATAGCGATCGTACATGGTATAGGTAAGTCGAATTTCATCTTTGACAAATAATTCCGGAATTAGAAAGTGCTCTCGTAGTTCTTCTGTGGTATATCTTTTCACATCGTTTGGATGATGCGCATATCTAAATTCTGATTTTGTCATAATTATAAATTTACTGTCCTTAAAATATCAAATTTGCAATAATGCAATCGATTACGCAAGTTTTAAACCTGTTTTTTGATCTCTAAAAACCATTCAATTTTCAGCATGGCTCCATAAATTTTTCAGCCTTCTCTACCAGGTAGCTATTCCCGCAAATAAATGGCGCCCTTTCATGCAGTTCCCGGGGTACGATCTCCATGATCCTTTGGTTACCATCAGAACATTTACCACCCGCCTGTTCGGTAATAAAAGCTATTGGATTGCATTCATACAACAGCCGTAATTTGCCGTTTGGGGCAGTTGTGCCCTGCGGATAGAGATAAATACCACCCATCAACATATTCCGGTGGATATCTGCCACCAGTGACCCCGTATACCGAGAAGTAAATGGGCGATCATCATTTTCATCAAATTCCTGCGTCCATTTTATAAATTTCTTCACTCCTTCCGGGAAATGTATATAATTGCCTTCATTCACCGAATAGATCCTGCCCTTTTCCGGAAACCTGATCTGTGGGTGAGAAAGGAAAAAAGAACCTACTCCGGGATCAAAAGTGAACCCGTTCACACCATTTCCGGTTGTATACACTAAGATAGTGGAAGTTCCGTATATAAGGTATCCTGCTGCGACCTGCTTAATCCCCGGCTGAAGAAAATCTTCTTTAACAGGAGGCTCTCCAATTTTGGAAACCCGCCGATAGATACTGAAAATAGTTCCCACCGTAATGTCCACATCGATGTTCGAGGAACCATCCAACGGATCTATCAGTATCACGTATTTGGCGTTTCGATGGATCTCCTCGTCAAAAGCGACATATTCCTCCAGTTCTTCCGAAGCGAGCGCGCAAATCTCTCCGCGGTTCTTCAGCGTGGAAATAAAAATATCATTCGCTATAATATCCAGCCTGGCCTGGGTTTCTCCCTGCACATTCTGGCTGTCCATTTTTCCGAGGATCGCTGCCAGCCCGGCTTTATTGATCTTTTCATTGACCATTTTACCCGCCAGCTTTATAGAGCTCAGCAATGCCGTAAGCTCCCCTTTCGCGTACTGGAAATCCTTCTGGTTCTCTACAATAAATTCTCCTAAGGTAATAGGTCTTTGCATTTTAATTCTGATTATAAGCCCCCAAAAGCGGAAAAGCCACCGTCTACCGGAACTACAATTCCTGTTACAAAAGAAGACTCGTCCCCCGCCAGCCAATTGGCCACTCCCTGTAATTCCTCGGGTTTTCCGAATCTTTTCATGGGAGTATGTTCCAGTATCGCCTGCCCCCTGCTGGTGAGGCTTCCATCGCCATTCAGCAGCAGATCGCGATTTTGCTCTCCCACAAAAAAGCCGGGAGCAATGGCATTCACCCTGATATTTTCTCCAAATTTGGAATTGATTTCCGTAGCCAGCCATTTCGTAAAATGATCTACGGAAGCTTTTGCTGCGGAATATCCCATCACACGCGTAATTGGTTTCTGGGCAGTCATGGACGAAATATTGATGATACTGCCCCTGTCATGCTTAACCATCGATTTACCGAAAACGAGTGTTGGTAAGACACTGCCTTTGAAGTTTAGCTGTGTGACCTTATTGAAATCGGCCATATCAAGATCAAAAATAGTTTGTTCCGGAGTGATCGTTGCACCTTTGACATTTCCGCCAGCCGCATTGACCAGCACGCTTACAGGACCATATTCCGCTTCCAGTTCTTCCCTGACGCGTTCCAGCGCCTGCTCATCGAGAACATCAGCAACCATAGGAGAAGCACTCCCTCCCATTTGCCGAATTTCCTCTACTCTTTTATTGACTGTTTGTTCATTCCTGCCGAGAATCCCCACATGCATGCCTTTTTTGGCAAATCCCATGGCGATCGCTCCCCCGAGCACACCATTTCCACCGGTGACCACGGCTACTTTTGTCTTCATTTCTGTCATTTCGGTTATTTAGCATCAAAAGATATGAAAAGTTGAAGAATCCTTTTTTAGATAACACCACCAACCGAAGCTCGATTGGTGGTGTTTTGTTGTGAATCTAATCCAAATTCAACTTTCACCTAATATTCAAATGGTCCAAGATCTGGAGCTGCTCCATTGTATGGTAAACCAACGTCTACGCCTTTATCGATCAAGTCACTATCGGCCTTCAAATGAAAGAAATCAACATCGGGAAGGCTTCCGTCTTCCTGTCGTGGCGCCAGCAATTCAGAATAATCAATACTTTCAAAATCTTCGTGGCTGGTCACAATACCATCCATCCAGCTATTATTGGTCACATCCAGAGTGGTTGCGTTGATGCTTCCGGTTTCACCCAAAGCCACACTATTCTTGATAGTGAGCAACTCCAACGGGTTGGTATTGCTGAAACCATAATTCCTGCCGTTATCATAGGCGGCGCTGTTGTAAATGGTCACCTCCCCACGATTGCTGTTATGATCAAACCCATCGGTCTTGTTACCAAAAGCGATACATTGCAGATAAATGGCATTATGCTTCAGGTCTTTGTTATCACTTCCGCCGGTCTTGAAACCATTGCCGTCTCCGGCACCTAGACTTCCGTCTTTCAGGTAACCATTCATGATGGCCCAGCAGTTCTCATAAGTTGTGGTGACATTATCCGCTCCTCTCAAATAGCCGTCCCAGCCATCGTCCAGGTTCTGCCAGGCTCGGCAGCCCACGAACTTGTTCCCGGAACCAACGTCCAGCTTACTCGCAAACCCGTCGGCATTTTCCAGGGAGGAATCGGCATTGAAATACGAATCACAATTCAGGATGGTATTACTGGCAGCGCCACTTCCCAGTTGCAACCCGGTATCAGCACATTCCGAAAAAGTACAGAATTCCACGAGGTTGTTACTTCCTGTGATCAACATCCCGTTATCACCCGCCTTGAACACGTCAATTCCCATGATATGCCAGTAACTGCCTTCCAGTTCCATCCCTCTGTTGGAAGAACTTTCAGACATTGCTGAAAAATCAAATTTCGGCCTGGTATCATCTGCCGGGTGCGCCAGCAGGGAAATCATATTACCGGCAGTACCGCTCTTTTTGATCTCTATAGTGTTGCTGAAACTGTAATCACCGCCTCTCACATAGATATTTTCCCCCGGAACGGCTGCTTCGATTGCGTCGAGCAGTTCCTGGACAGTGGTCACGATCTTCCCGTCTATCGAAGAGGTGTTTTCTCCTGCTTTAAATGAATAGGTATTGCTGATCGCCACGTTTTTGCCATCGCTGGTTTCCACATGCCAGTAGTAAACTTCACCAGATTCTACGTTGATCTCCAGGGATGTTTCGGTCAAGCCCGTCCAGGCATCGTCAGGTTCCTGGTTTCCATCTACCGTATCAGCAAAAACTGTAAACGTAAGTGCATCACCATCAGAATCGGTCATTTCTGAATCCCATTCCAAAGTCACTTTTCCGTCTACCGGATTGATCGTTGCTCCAGATTCCGGAGAGACCAGAATCGCCGGAAAAGGCACATTATTACTGCCTGCTTCCCCAGCTACATAAAATTTATAGGAATCAGACACCGTGGTTTCTTCACCGGCATTCTTGGCGGTAATATTCCAGGAATACGGATATCCTCTTTCCAGTCTCACGACCAGTTGCGTATCCATCAAATTGGGACGCAGGGTGACTTCCTGTGTTACCAGGTTAGTCACCGTCAGGTCATAACGCTCGGCATTGGTCGCTTCTGTCCATTCAAAAGCCACTTCGGCCATATTGGCGACCACGTCCCCCACTTCACATTCAGTGTTGTTCTGAGGCAGCACCAGGTCTGCCTGGCCCGGTGCTTCGACCACCATCATTTCTGAATCATCACTTTTCGAGCAGGAAGCCACTAAAAGGCTCACCACAAAAATCACGACGGCTTTAAAAGGAAGTCTATTGATCAAATTTTTCATGATTTTATAATTTTAAGTGATTTACTAACCGTTTCTGAGTTCAGCATCAGGAAATAGACACCATTTCGGTAATCTGTAAGATCTAAATCGATCACCCGATCTTCCGGAACATCCATTTTCCTGGAAATTTTCACATTCCCGTTGATGTCCATCAGTTTCAGGTCAATCCTGCTGTCTTCGCCGTTTATGTAAACCTTGAGGTCACCACGGGTAGGGTTCGGGAACAGCACCACTTCTTCTGAAAGCAATACTTCCTTGAAAATCTCACCCTGGCAATCAGAGTCTGTATGAATTCGAATACTGTTTCGGCCTTTCTGAAGATCCAGCGTTACCTGCGATTGTTGCGTGGTACTGATCTTGCCGTTGTGTTCAATGGTATAATTGCTGGAGCCCGTAAGGTTAAAGGTTACGGTATTTGCCCCATAATCTACGGAAGAATAGGCCGAAATTGGCGTTGGACCGTCAATACTTACACGGAAGCACTGCTCATAAGTGTCGTTCGAATCTACCGTGATGCATACTTCATAATTTCCAGCTGAAAGATTTTCCACATTAGCTGAAAAAGCATTGGCTTCAGAAAGTGTTGCGGAACCGTTTCCGTCACCGCTTACCGCTACGTTATAAGTATAATTGGTATCCATCGCTGTAATGCTGATGTAAGCGTCACTATTTCCGTTACAGCTCACATCGTGCACGGTAATGGTATAATTATCAGCCGCAAGGTCAAAAACCTCGCATCCAAAAACGTCCACGATGGCTCCTTCCGGAGAATTAGGACAGCTGTCTTCTGCATCTACCAGCCCATCGCCGTCACTATCATCGCATACATCACCTATTCCGTCGCCGTCCATATCGGCCTGGTCTGGGTTCGGTGTGGAAACGCAGTTATCATCTACGTCCAGAATTCCGTCATGGTCGGTATCATCTGTCGATTCCATTTGTGGCAGGGGGTCCCAGCCGTCGTTTCCTTTGGTAAAGTTGAACGTCGTGATCTCGGTATCATCTTTCAGCACCGGAGTTTCCAGTACGGTAGCCCAAGCCACACGATCTGCGGAATGATCTACTCCAGAAAGTTCGATGGTTCCATACTCATACATCTTTTCACTTTCTCCTCCCAAAGTACTTCTCCAGCCTTCCGGATCAATAAGTGATTTACCTTCAAATCCAGGATAGGAAGAAGTGTCGATGGTCGTCTGGAAGAACACTACTTCACTGGTATTGGCCTGCCATGGTCTTCCGAAGAAGCCTGGCTTGGCGCCGTAAGTGGAAGCGGTATTCACCCCGGGTTCCGTAGAGATGATATTACACTCATACATCAGGAATCCGCGGCCTTCACTTTGCTGAGCAGCCGTAAGATATGCCGCATCGCTACTCACGTCGCTGGTATTCATTACCAGATCAGTTTTATAAAATACGGCCGTCATTCCGCCGAAAATATAATCTACCGCACCCATCATGGCTCCTTTGTACACCACCACTCGAGTATCAGATCCTCCATAGAAAGAATCCTGTCTTCCCACGATTCGGCACTTATCCAGGATCACTTTGTCTGAACCGCTTGCGATACCAATGGCCGCTGCTCGTTCCACAAAACTTCTGTCCTGTACGCTGGTGTTGCCATAATCTGTTGGGCGTTCACCTTTATTTCCGCTAACCAGTACGAGAACGTCTTCCGATTCCTTTTTAGAAATATACTGGTTGAAAGAGTTTTCAATTATCAAATCTTCGGCAATAAAACCATCTGCCGAAACCACCACGGTTGCGTTCCAGTAGGAAGCGTTGGTCGTTCCGGAAACGTTATTGTATGGCTGACTTCCGTTGGCCTTGTTTACCGCCAAAATATCGGCATTCCACTTATTATCGGTTCCCTGGCTGTAGTAATTGTAACCGTAACCATAATAGGAAGTCACCCGAACCGCATTCGAAGCAATGTCTACTCCCTGGTTGGTGAGCTCGATACTTGGAATTAGCGCAGCATTTTTCAGCGTTACGTTATCCTGGTTAATCACCAGCATTTCTTCATAGTTACCTGGATCGATCAGTACTGTTACACGTTCCGAATTTGGCCGATCCATACGGGAAATCGCGTCCAGCGCCCCGTTGATCGTTTGGTAATCTTTGTCTTCACCCACGGTAATTTCCGCAGCATAAGCCACCACATCAATAATCTCGATATTGGTGATGTAAGAAGTAGCGTTGATCGTGATCACCGCTGTTCCTGCTTCAGTTCCAGGATATTCGTAAGTGGTGGTTTCCAGCTGAGAGGTACTTCCGCTGCTGGTCGTGATCGCATCACCACCGTCTATGGAAAAATCTGCCGCATAATAATAAGTCACAACCATTTTCTGTCCGGGCTGCATCGGCACACTGATGGTTCCTCCGCTACCGGCAGCCAGATGGCCCTTAGCTTTCTCATTTTTGATATTTCCGGTAAACATCAGTCCTTTATAATATTCGGTATCTGTAGTGATATCCATATCATCAAAGCTCCAGTTCATCACCTGCTCAAAATCCAGGCTTTTGAAAACCGCTACTCCGTCTAATACCAAATTGGAAGTCGGTGCCAATTGAAGCGGGTATTGATCCAGGCCGCTCAGGCTTATCTCATACACACCGTCTCTTAGAGCGATCGTGTTAATATCAGAAAATGTATAAGTATAATCCGGTTCATTCAAATTGGTAAAAGTGAGTACCAGATCGCTTTTTTGAGCATCAGTTAAACCATTGGCCACAATGCTGACATCCTGTAAGGGTTTTTTCTCAAATTCGATATCCCTGCTGGTATTAGCAGTAATTTCCACGGTGTTTTCAGGAATAAAGTAGTCATTCACCCCTTCCCCTTCAATGGTATAGGCCATATTTGCCTCCAGTTGTACCGAATAGGTGCCTGCATCCAGATCAACCATGGGCTCGGGAACATAAATACTGTTAGCTTCAGGATCTGGAACGAAATCCAGACTTGCAAGTTCACTTAAAGCATCACCAAGACCGGTGATCGCCCCGCTAACTTCGTATAATTCCACTTTCTGAATAGCAATATCGTAACTGGTGGTGCCTGCATTCACTTCCAGGCTGCTGCCATTGGAAATAATGTAGCCGTTAGCATTTTCCAGGGAAAGTTCATAGGTATATCCTGCCGGTAATTGCACCGAATAGTTCTCCCCATCAGCGGTCCAGCTCCAGCTTTTGCCAGCTTCATTGGTGAAAACGATCTGGTAATCGGCTGGAATTCCTGTTGCCCCCGCAAGGTCAACCGCGCCGGTAAGGGTCACATAACTGGCGGCTTTCCTGATAAACCTGAAATAACTCGGTTTATCGGTATCGTCATAGATCCGGTATGTTCCGGCGGCTTTGGCCACCACATGTACTTCGGTGATCTCGGCACCCACCGCAATCACATCATTCTGCATCTCAGGATCAGCTGCATATTCAAAATGCAGTTTTCCATTCCCATTCTGGCTTAAAGCCCAAAAAGTAACTTCATCATCTTCCTCCAATTCCAGGCTAAAGAACCTTCCGGTGGCTCCGGAAGAGTTGATGTAGATCCTTCCTTTGAAATCTTCATAATCTGAAATATTCTCATCGTAGCGGGTCAGGGCCGTATTCGAAGTTCTTAGACGATCATTTCCGCCGCCGGTCCAGGTAAGGTCGCCAGCCGCAAAATCGGGTAAATTTATACCTGTTGTTCCAGGGGCAATCGAAGAATCATACCAGGCATTGATGGCATCAACATCCAGCTGGTTATTATATTCTGAAGCGTCTAATTGTGTGGCTCCAAAATCCCAAACGTCGGCAAGTCCGCTGGAAGAAGCTCCGCCGTCCTTCTGAATAGTCACGTCGAAACTGGTCGAACTTTCCGTAATTTCCAGGCTGGTCGCACTGGTAATACTGTAACCTTCGGCTCCTTCCAAAGAAAGCTGGTACTGCTCGCCAATTGGCAAATTCAAACTATAGGTTCCCCCGGAAACGCTGGCAGACCAAGTTTTTCCGGCTTCGTTGGTGAAATTCAGACTATATCCATCAGGAATTCCTGAAGCGGCCGTGAGGTCCACACTACCCGAAACTGCCGAATATTCCGCAGCTTTTCGAATGATCCGGAAATAACTTGGCTTATCGGTATCATCATAAATACGGTATGTCCCGGCGGCTTTGGCCACGAAAATCAATTCGGTAAGCTCCTTGGTTACGGGAATTACATCATTTTGCATCTCAGGATCAGCAGCATATTCAAAATGCAGCTGGCCGGTTCCGTTCTGGGTGGTTGCCCAAAGGGTCACCTCATCATCTTCCTGCAGCTCCAGGCTGAAGAACCTTCCGGTGGCTCCGGAAGAGTTGATGTAGATCCTTCCTTTGAAATCTTCATAATCTGAAATATTCTCATCGTAGCGGGTCAGGGCCGTGTTGGAAGTTCTTAGACGATCATTTCCGCCGCCGGTCCAGGTAAGGTCGCCAGCCACAAAATCGGGTAAATTTATACCTGTTGTTCCAGGGGCAATTGAAGAATCATACCAGGCGTTGATGGCATCAACATCCAGCTGGTTATTATATTCTGAAGCGTCTAATTGTGTGGCTCCAAAATCCCAAACGTCGGCAAGTCCGCTGGAAGAAGCTCCACCGTCCTTCTGAATAGTCACGTCGAAACTGGTCGAACTTTCAGTGACTTCCAGGCTGGTCGCACTGGTAATACTGTATCCTTCGGCTCCTTCCAATGAAAGCTGGTACTGCTCGCCAATTAGCAAATTCAGGCTATAGGTTCCTCCGGAAACGCTGGCAGACCAGGTTTTTCCGGCTTCGTTGGTGAAATTCAGACTATATCCATCAGGAATTCCTGAAGCGCCCGTGAGGTCCACACTACCCGAAACTGCCGAATATTCCGCAGCTTTTCGAATGATCCGGAAATAACTTGGCTTATCGGTATCGTCATAAATACGGTACGTTCCGGCGGTTTTGGCCACGAAATTCAATTCGGTAAGCTCCTTGGTTACGGGAATCACGTCATTTTGCATCTCAGGATCAGCAGCATATTCAAAATGCAGTTGGCCGGTTCCGTTCTGGGTGGTCGCCCAAAGTGTCACCTCATCATCTTCCTGCAGCTCCAGGCTGAAGAACCTTCCGGTGGCTCCGGAAGAGTTGATGTAGATCCTTCCTTTGAAATCTTCATAATCTGAAATATTCTCATCGTAGCGGGTCAGGGCCGTATTGGAAGTTCTTAGACGATCATTTCCGCCGCCGGTCCAGGTAAGGTCGCCAGCCACAAAATCGGGTAAATTTATACCTGTTGTTCCAGGGGCAATCGAAGAATCGTACCAGGCGTTGATGGCATCAACATCCAGCTGGTTATCGTAGGATGAGGCATCGAGCTGGGTGGCGCCGAAATCCCAGACATCTGGTAAATTTTGTGAATGACCCTGCCAAATTCCCAAAAAGAGCAGAAGGGCCAGAAATTGTAATTGTTTCATCATTCCATAAAGATTTAGTTTGAATTGAATAGCTTGATAATGGTTATTTCAGTCAACTTTCAAAGGGTAAATCCATGGGGCTTGTCAAGCTTTCCGAAATCGTTTTCGGATTTCGATACACTTAATTTGAACAACCTGTTTTGAAAATATCATGTAAAAAAGGGTATGCATGAATTTCACACGCATACCCTTCCTATTATTTAAAATTAAAATTCATCTTATCTCCAGCGAGGATCACCCACCATGTTATCTATCAAAGTTTGATTAGTAACGGTAAAATCACCGGTTGAAGGGTCTACAAATCCAGGATCCAGGGTGGTATAACTGCTGTCATCATAGATGTACTGAGCGGTATCATAGAAACCTGGCGCGTTGAAGTAATTGTTATTGCTGAAAGTAGGAGATTCATCTATTCCCTCTCTATCAGCATAACCTTCAGATTCTGTTTCGGCGATCAGGGTATTAGTCACCGTCACGTCATTAGATACAAACCGAACATACAACAATCTTCGGCTATCAGAATCGGCACTGGCATAAATGGTACAGCTGTCTATCACGATATTGGAAGTCTGGCCTGTATCATTGGTCGTTCCTGCAGCATCCATCCTGATGAAATCACGACCCGGAGCACAATTATAGAACGTACTGTTTTGCAGCAATACATTGAGCACATCAGAATTTCTGAAATCGATGAAGTCTCCTCCAGAAGTGAAAATATCGTGTATGATACTGTTTTCAACTGTTAAAGATTGCAGGATCGCATCGGTCTCATTTCCGGCGATGAACGAACGCGCGTAATCATGGATATTACAGCCGCTGATCAACAGGGTATTGAAATTACCCGGGCCGGTATAACGTACCGCGTCTGATAATGTGGAAGAACCATCGCCATCACCCTGAAGGTCAAGATCGATCAACGAGACATCTTCTGCACCGGTGGTAATTTCAAAGTTCACGCGCAGCAGGGGCTTATCATAACTTCTGAGACCGCGAATGGTCAGGGATTTATCCAGTGTAATGGTTCCGGTTTGCTCGGTATAATCACCTTCCTGTAATACCAGTATATCACCGGCCACAGCATCTGTGATCATTTGAAGCAGGTCGTCTTCCGGAGTTACCAGTTTTCCGGTACCAATATCGATTCCCGTAGTGAAGACCTTCAGGCCACGAACTTTGCTTCCATTCAGTAAAGTTGCAGTATACTCGGTTTCTGAGGTAAGACCGGTTATTGTCGCCACTCCGGCTGCTTTTTCTTCTTCGGAAAGGGTATAAACGATGTCACCAGGACTGAGACGAATTTCGGTTACATCACTGCCGGCAACCCATCTTAGGGTAGCTTCCAGAGCTTTAATATCGCTTGGATCTCCTTCCAGGAACAATTGTTCGGTCAGCGTTTGCGCCGTGGTCGTTGCCCAGGAAGAGTCGTCCAGCCCGCGAGAGCTGATGGCTTTCACCCTGATAGAATACAGTGTTTCTCCTTCCAGCGGCACCAAGACGGGTAATTCATCTGGTGTCACTTCCAGCGTTTTAGTAATGTTACCAAAACTGGGATCGTTAGCGCTGAATTCCACAATATAACTGTTCACGTTCTCATTTACGGTCCAGTTCAGCTCCACGTTCACCTGATTTCGCACAAAAGCTTTCAGGGCTACCGGAGCAAACTCCCTTTCCACCGGAAGTTCCTCTATCAGTTCTGTATCATAATCGCATCCAGTAACTGTGCCCAGAAGGACCAGGGCTACCAGTACACTTTTAAAGATGTGTTTAAAATTCATAGTCTTAAAAATTAAATCTGTTAAAGGTCTAGTAACCATAATCATTCGTTAGTTTACCGTTACTCGCATCCAAAAAGACTTGCCAGATTGGCCAGAATTGTCTTTGATCTGGATCTACTCCAGGCTTATAAATGGTATTGATCATTTCATCTAAAGGCTGATCCCAGTTGAATGCAGAGTATTCTGGACCAGGGTTTCCGGTTTCTCCTCTGTTCAGCCCATAAATATCCAGCGTATAACCATCTTCTTCATATTTATAATAAAGCGTGGTTGGAACATTTGCATATTCTCCGCTTCGGGTATTCAGGTCGCTAAGTTTGGCTTTTTCCTCGTCCAGTTTTGTTCCCAGAAGATTCCAGCGAATAAGATCCATTTTACGGTCCATCTCACCGGTATATTCATATTTGTATTCTTCCACGATTGCATCGAACATGGCTTCCTTACTGGAAAGTGCATCTACGTAGGCATCCACCATTTCAGCCTGTTGGGCTGATGGGAAGGCTCTTCTTCTCAATTCTTTCAGGTATGGTGCCGCAGCTCCCGGACCTTCAAGTTCATTGGCAGCTTCCGCAGCAGTTAGTAAAACTTCTGCATAACGCATATAGATAAAATTCACCCCGTCATCGTTGGTGGAAGTCACGTAGCGATCCATCCACTCGTAGCGATATTTTCCGAAGTACCAGGTATCAATTCCCACCAGTTGCTGCTGGGCGATACCCTCTACTGCTGCACCCCACTCGTAAGGCACACAGGTCACATCCCGACGAAGGTCATTTTCATTATAATCGTAATAAACTGTTGGAGTTGGGCCGGCAGTTCCACCACGTGGCTGACCGGTAAACTGGTCTACGCTACGGTGACGCACGGCAAAAGAGAACAACACTCTACCTCTACCGCTTGAAAATGGGATTTCCCACAGGGATTCTCCGCCGGCATTGATATTTTCCTGGTTGTATTTTCTCCAGAACCCTTCAAATGTTGGTTCCAGCGAAGCCTTCCCACTGTTGATCACTGCACGACACTCGTCCAGCGCTAACTGATACATTTTCTGAACGGAAAGATCTGGATCATTACTTCTCCTAATTCCGTCAGGATATTGCTGGTACCCACTGGCCACCATGGCCAGACGGGCACGGAAGCCTTTAACGAAGGCTTTATTGATTCGCTCTACCGTCGTGGTCGCAGCGGTTTCATTTGGCCAGGCTACCAGCGTGGAAGCTTCTCCAAGATCTGCGATCAGTCTTTTATAAATGGTATCTCTACTGGTCTTTCCCAGGTAAATGGTTTCCGTTGTAATAGGTTCAAAACGGGCGGGTACGTCGCCCCAAGCTTTCATCAAATCAGCATAATAGATCGCGCGATACGTTAGGGCTGCCCCCAAAAGCTGACCAAATTCGGTTCCCGGTTCGGGGTTTCCGTAGTTTCTCAATCCACGGATTACGATATTGGCTCTTTCGATCCCCTGGTACATCATGGCCCAGGCGTTGTTTTCAGAATTCATTCGGGAGTTGTTCGGCTTGGCATCATAGGCTACCAGGTCAGCATCTGCACTTCCTTCGTCATCTGAACTGTAATTATATTCCACATCGGTATTGAAACCATAGTAAGGGATGAATCTACCGCGGTAAGAGTTGGTCTGCCCCACTGGTTCCAAAATTCCGTCTACGGCGCCTTTAGCAAGATCAACCGTTGAAAAAATGATCGACTCATCCAACGTAGATTTTGCAGGTGCTTCCAAGAAGTCATTTTCAAAATCTTCCTCCTCACATGATATCAACAGACCTGTTAGCAGTAATACTGTACAGATTTTTATTAAGTTTTTCATTTTCTTCTAATTTTAAAAATTAAGGTTTAATCCAAACACTACCTGCCTGCTTCTTGGGAACGGTGAGTAATCTACTCCCGGAGTAAGCGGCGTTTTACGTCTGGTAGAAACTTCAGGATCCAGGCCTGAATAATCTGTAAGGATAAATACATTATTTCCGGTTACATAGAATCGCAGTTTGGAAATACCGGCTTTAGACATTAAAGAATCCGGAAGCGTGTATCCCAAAGTGATCGTATTCAGTCTTAGGAAAGAACCGTCTTCCACGGCCCAGTCGCTGAACACGTAATTCTGCATGTAAGGCGACCACATAGTGGTATTGGCGTTGGCCGCAGCAAGCTGGTCTGGATCGGTGATCAGCATGCCTGTCTCAGGATCAAGATTCGTCCACCGCTGCCCGTCTGCCATGATCGTGCTCAGGTTACGATACTGGCCATTTTGATTAGCCGTTGTGAATTCGATCTTATTCGCATTGTACACATCGTTTCCAACACTGTAATTGAAAGCTGCTGAAAAATCGAAACCGTAAGCGTATGCATTGATGACCATACCACCGGTATAATCTGGATTGGCATTTCCAATAATGGTATTGTCATTTACATCTACCACTCCGTCATTGTTCAGATCTTGCAGCTTCAGCGTACCTGGTCGTACAGTTCCAACGATTGCGCTGTTATCTACCACGCCGGGTTTTAGAGTATAGGTATTAGTGGTCGCATCAAAATCAAAATCTGAAACCTCGTAACGCCCGTCATTTCTGAAGCCATACATCATCCCGATTGGCTCGCCAACACGCACCACGTAATCGTTCCCGATCTGCGTGGAGGCCCAGTTGGTATTCTGCCCAAAATCTTCCAGTTCTCCAAGAGAATTGATCTTATTCCTGTTAGCTGAAATGTTGAAAGCAAAGCTCAAACCGTAATCCAGTTTATTGATGGCATTGATATTCAGGGAACCTTCGATACCTGTATTCTGGATTTCCCCAAGGTTTCGATACTGGCTCTGGTAACCTGTTCCAGGAACCGGGAAATTCACCAAAAGATCGGTCGTAAGGTTTTTATACACTTCCACGCTACCGCTCAAAATTCCTCTGAACATTTCAAAATCCAGACCGGCATTCTGAGTTACCGTAGTTTCCCATTTCAGGTCCGGGTTGGCCAGCGTTCTGGAGGCCGACCAGTAAGTTGGAATATCATTCAGGTAAGTCGTGGTATTAGACTGGAAACTCTGAACTGTCTGTCCCGAAGGAATATTGTTATTCCCCGCCTCACCATAACTCAGCCTGATCTTCAAGGCGCTTAGCCATTCCGCATCTTTCAGGAAGTTTTCTTCTTTGATCTTCCAGGCAACAGCGGCGGAAGGAAAATACCCCCATCGGTTATCACCCAAAAATTTACTGGAACCATCGGCACGATAGGTCGCAGTTACCAAATATTTATTCTGAAACTCATAGTTCACCCTTCCGAAGAAAGATAACAACTTATCATCAGGGCTGTAAAAGTTATCTACTGATTGTGGTGTTCCCTGAGTGGTTAATTTTCTAGTGGTCTCAAAATCGAAATCTTTTGGAAAACCTTGTATTTCTGAAGTTTCTTCGTTGTTCTTCGTGATGATCATCTCTTCCCCAAGCAATAACTTCAGGGCATGATCCTCGCCCAGCCACTCATTGAAATCATAATTAATGGTATTGGCATTTCTGAAGCTTTCTCTTTTCTGATCGCTGTAGACCAGTGATGGTAAGCCCTGGTTATCTGCTGAAGGTCGGTTATTAGAATAATAAGTAGAACGACCGTAATATCTAAAATCCTGATCGGTTCGGTTGTCCAAACCAAAATCTGACTGGAATCTCAAGTCCTGAAGGATGTCCCATCCAAAACTTCCAAGCATATTGAAGTTCTTACGAAGCTGTTGACGCTGATTATCTGCCACTGCCACGAAAGGATTCACGAGGTAACTGGCAATCGCTTCATCAGTAGCCGTGGTGGTCAAACCGGAAATTGGTATTGGAGAATATCCTACACTATGCTTCAGCCTGGAATCAGCCGAAGAAATTTCGTTTTGCTCGTTAGTTCCTCCACCGTTGATCTCGGTATCAGAATAACGAAGCGTAAAAGACAGGTCTACTTTATCACCAGCCTGGCTCTTCAGGGCCAGTGCGAGGTTATCACGCGTGTAAGCCGAACCGGCCATGATGGTATTTACATCGTAACGCGCATAGTTGAAGTTGAAGTTCATCTTGTCTGTCCCGCCACGAACGGCCAGGTCATGACTTTGAACGCGCCCCATATTTCCGTAGATCTGTTTTTGCCAGTTGTTACCTTCCTGGCCAATATACTGGTCGTAATCCTGCCATAATCCAAAATACTTCTCGTAAGAATCAATATTTTCAGCATCTTCTAAAAGTGCGTATTCGTATTGCCACTTCACGAAATCTTCCGGCTGCAAGACATCAATAGTATTGGCAATTTTCTGCAAACCATAGAACGTATTGAAGTTCACACTCACTTTTCCGCTTTTACCGTCTTTCGTAGTAATAATGATTACCCCGTTCGCTCCACGAGATCCATAGATCGCTGTAGATGAAGCATCCTTTAATACGGAAATGCTTTCAATATCTGTTGGGCTAATGTCGCTCATGCTGTTCACCGGGAAACCATCCACGATGATCAATGGCGAGCTGTCCTGCGTTAAAGACCCGCTACCGCGAATCCTGATATTGATCTCGGCATCTGGAGAACCTTCTGTGGAAAGCACCTGTACTCCGGGGAGTCTACCGGTAAGCGTTTCAGCCACACTCGATTTGGCCTGTTCTGTAAGATCATTCCCCGAAATGGAAACAACCGATCCTGTAAGGTCTGATTTCTTGGTGGTACCATATCCCACCACCACTACTTCATCCAGTGCGTTGGAATCTACCTGCAACGCCGCATCCAGCACAGTTTGACCGTTAAGTGAAACTTCCGTGGTCTGATACCCCACATAACTAAACACCAAAACGGCGTTATGACCTGAAACATCCAGGGAGTAGTTTCCGTCAAAATCGGTCATGGTACCATTAGATGTTCCCTTTTCAACAACATTCACACCTAGCAGCGGAACCTGATCATCTGCACCGGTTACTGTTCCGGTAACCGTTACGGAATCCTGCGCCAGGACCATACCCGGAGCGCAAAATAAAATAAGCAACAGAAACCTCCAGATAAATACTGACCCTTTGCCTAGTAATGATTTATCATTCATAGTTCAATTAATAGTTAGTTAAAAATTTGAAATTAATTTATCCCGAAAAGGAAACAGCTTCCGCTCCGGGCATCCGGCCAACTACAGGTCAAAAACTAGAGGTACAAAATCGCGTGGTTACTATTAAGGATAAGGTACGTTAGGCTTTTGAAATTTTTATTGGCGTAATCGATTACACAATTATACTAATTTAATGTTAATTTAAAAATTTTAATCTCAATAAATTGAATTTTTAACAATTTGAAACCCTCTTAATTATGATATAGACAATCAAATGCCAAGGCTTTCAAACATTCGCAATTGCACAAAAATGTTTAGGCAATCGGTTACATTGTTAAGCAGTAGAAATATTCTTACTCCAATTATTTCTGCAGGCCCATAAAAATTCGGAATACCTCATTCCTAAACTTCGTTCAGGACACTTTAAAATTCCCTGTGGAAAATTCAGAAAATATCCGCCGAAAGTTCCTGAAATATTCTGAAAAGTCGCAGAACCGAATCTGTCAAAAGATGATTTCCATCATAGCATAAGCTCCCTGCCCACCGTAATTTTAGATTGTGAAAACCGATGAAACAGCTTTTCACATGGCCAATTTATACTGATATTATGAAAAATATTCTTGTTTGTACCGACTTTTCAAAAAATGCCTATTGCGCACTGCACTATGCCACCCGGCTGTTCAGGGATGAGATCTGCAACTTTGTGATCCTCCATTCCTATAACGACCGGCTTACCAATTCCAGTTATTTACTAATCAATGAAATGGAACGCGAAAACAACCTGAAAGTAAGGGAGGAGGCGATGGAAAAGAATATGGAACTAATGCATTCCATCAAACGCGATTCCACGGGGAATAATCAATTTAAGACCGTCACGACTGAATTGCCTCTCGTCCAGGCAATAAAAGAACAGATCGAAAAACAGCACATTGATCTGGTAGTGATGGGAACCGAAGGAAAATCGGGTTTATCGCAACGCTTCTTCGGAAGAAAAACCCTTTCGGTGATCCAGCACCTCTCTACCACACCTATTCTTATCATCCCTAGGGAAACCGATTTTTCCGAACCGCTGAGCATTGATTTTGCAACCGATTTCAAAATGGAGCCGGAAATTGCCAATTTTCCGATCTTAAAAGCGATCGTAGAAACCTACCATTCGTCGATACGGTTCGTCCACTCCGGAAATGAAGAAGATATGGAAACCAGCCAATGGAAAAATTACAGGCTGCTGAAAGAGACGCTGGAAAACCCGAATGCAGCGATTGAATATTTGCCTACGCACCTGGAAGTTTCCCGGGCCATTGCAGAACACATGAAGGAAAACCACGTAGACCTCTTGTGTATGGTAAAATTCAAGCACCAAAACTGGCAGTTCTTCCGGGAGCCCGTGATCAAGGAACTGGATCTTCACCTGCGATTTCCATTTCTGATCTTACAGTCTGAAAAACTGAAATGATCAACGACAGGCTATTTTTGAAGAGCAGGAATTCCGGAACATATTCCAACAAAAAACCACGCGATCAGGCGTGGTTTTTACTACTTCGGCATTTTGTGACCCCGGAAGGATTCGAACCCTCAACCCTCAGAGCCGAAATCTGATATTCTATCCAGTTGAACTACGGGGCCAGTATTTTAATTGCTCAGTTTTTGCTTTACGATCGTCGAAATGGTACGCCCATCCGCTCTACCGGCGAGCTCTTTTGTCACCATTCCCATCACTTTTCCCATGTCCTGCATACCGCTGGCACCGGTTTTCGCGATCACTTCTTCTACTTTAGCCTCCACTTCTTCTTCCGATAATTGCTCCGGAAGAAAAGCTTCGATCACCAAAGCCTGTTCCAGTTCAGGTGCCGCAAGATCTTCCCGCCCCTGCTCCTGATAGATCTGGGCGCTTTCCTTGCGTTGCTTGACCAGCTTTTGAAGCAATTTCAGTTCCTCTTCCTCAGAAAGGCCGTCTTTAGAATCACTTTCAGTATTTGCCAGTAAAATGGCGCTTTTCACAGCTCTTAAAGCCTCCAGTTTAGCGCTGTCTTTGGCTTTCATCGCGGCTTTCATTTCAGCCATTACCTTATCCTGTAAACTCATCGTGCTTTAATTTCCCTGCGAAGATAAAATTTTCTCTTAAAAATCACATTTAATTATCCTTCCAAATTTAAGTAACTTACCCGGCTTAAATGCGCTACCATGAAAAAATGCCTGCTTTTCTTCCTCATTCTTTTCAGTCTCAACCAGTCCTTTTCACAGGAAGTATTGATAGACAGCCTGTTCCGGGTTCAACCAGTCACTACGGAAGTATATGCGGAAAAAGATTCGACTCAACTTATAGTGGATCTGTATCAACCGGAAACCTCTTCTAAAGAAGCAAAACCGCTGATCGTTTTCATGCATGGTGGCGGATTTGCCGGTGGAAGTCCTCGTAATCCTGCTGAAGTTCGCTTCGCCAAAATAGCAGCTGCCAAAGGTTATGTCGTAGGCCTTATCTCTTACCGCCTTGTTCGAAAAGGCAAATCATTTAGCTGTGATTTTGATGCCGATGGAAAAATGGAAGTTTTCAAGCTCGCTGCGGAAGATTTTCTGGATGCCGTTAGTTTCCTGAAAAAAAATGCTGAAAAATACCAGATAGATCCTGAAAATATCATCGTTGGCGGAAGCAGTGCCGGGGCCGAAGCCGTTTTAGATGCCGTATATAATCGTGACCTCGTCCTGGAGCAGAAAAATGCCTACCCGGATATTCAGTTTAAAGCAGTAATTTCCCTGGCTGGCGCCATTGTAGATGTTCGCTATTTAACGGAAAAAAATGCTATTCCGGGAATATTCTTCCACGGTACAGATGACAACCTGGTTCCTTACGCCACAGCCCCGCACCATTATTGCGATCCTGAATCTCCGGGCTATCTTATCCTGGATGGTTCCAAAACGATCGTAGAAAAACTGAAAGAATTCAACAGTTCTTATCTTTTCTACACGTTTGAAGGAGCTAAACATGAAATTTCCGGGATGCCGTTTGATGATCTGCCAGCGATTTTTCAATTTATAAAATCGGTGGTATTCCATAAAGAACAGGTCCAGACCACCGTGTACCACTAAATATTGAAAATAAAAAAGCCCCGGTGCCCAAAGGCAACCGGAGCCACAACAAACTAAAAAACTAGTCTTCTGTAAAACTTTAATTTATTCTTCCGGAGAAATTCTCATCGCATTGATGTAGAAGAACCCGTTCCCATTATCATTATTATCACCCGAGGTCACTTCGATCATGATCTCTCCATTAGCATCCGCTTTGATGCCCTGAACACAGGCGATCTCATCCGTATTACTGGCAGCATTCAGACTAGCCGAACCGGTGGTTGCTCCAATTACGGTATACTTGGTTTCGCGATTATCGGTCGCCGTTCTGGAACCGAAGAAACAGAATTCATAAGAAGAATCGTTCGTAAATCCGCTTAATTTGATCACGCCTTTTTCTACCAGGATTCCTGCCCAGACCCCTTTTGAATTTCCGTAGAAAGAATTTCCGGAAACCTCAGCTGGCATATTGAAATCTGTATTCGTCTCTGTTTCCCCGTTGGTGTTCTGGCCGTTGAACCTGCTGGTGATCATCATTTCGATACCGGTAAACTCGTTATCCTGATATTTCAAATTCGGAATAGTCGCATCTTCCAGGAAGCTGGTCATTCCATTCCAACCAGTTGAGTTGGATGAAGTCGCAAAATCGATATACACATCCTTCTCGATCACTCCGGAACCTCCCGCATTCTGGTACGCTGTGAGTTCCGTCACCGCATCAGGTTGCAGAACTGCTTCATGAGCGGCATTTTGAGCAATTTCCGCGTCAACATCCACGAACCCATCAGGCACATAAGAATTGCCAACCACGCTTTCACCGAATAAGATCTCAAACCAGGTGCTGGCAGCAGTGTAACGCCCAATTTCATTTAAGTGATAACCGTCTCTATTGAAGTTATCTCCTAAGTAACTTGTTCTGGCATTTTGAATGGCCGTACCTGAAGGAACGATCTTATAAGTTGGGATCAACGCTTCTGCCTGGTTATAGGCACTGACGATCGCCTCATACATCTTCATCTGATCATTGTCGTAGTTCACAAAACCGGAATGCGTTGAATTTTGTGCATAAGCCCAGGTTTGATGTAACAGGTATCTCGTATATTCATTACCATTCTGCTGGGAAACATACTCGTATAACGCCGGAAGTGTTTCAGTGAATGTATCATACAATCCGGAATTCTGACTCACCTGCTGGAAACTGATATAATCCCAGTTCTCATCTGCCACAGCAGTTGCGATGGAAACATTCTCGGTAGTTGTTTTTGTTCCAGATTTATTGATCTTTCTGTAGCTATATACTTCCGCATTATTATTGGCATTTTCTACATGCAAGGCCAGTTCAGCTCCTCCTATATACAGGTTACCAATGACTATATCTTTTCCGGCTGCTTTTGCCAAACCGTACAGATAGTATTCGATCGCATCTTCAGAAAAACTATTTCCGATCGCCAGTACCTTCAGCACGCCGTCGTTTTCATCTTCCACGGTCACACTGGTCGTTCCGGAAATCTGCCCGTCTTCTGAAGTAATTGTCAAATTCGTCGTTCCAACCTGAAGTCCCTGGATGGTAACCTCGTAAGTTCCGGGATCTACTTCAAGTGAAACAATATCTGCAGGCTCTGCCGTCCAGGTATATTCCTGAGTAGGCACCTCTACCAAATTGAATTCCGGCGTAATCGTCACTGTAGATTGGGTATAGGCAGTAATACTTGCCGGCACACTCACTTCGGTTTCCCGAATCATGGTCGTGGTGATAGTGGAACTGGCCATTTCGCTGCCATCCATAGACTCAATGGTAGCAGTGGCAGTTCCTTCTCCCACCGCTTTGATCACTGCGGAATAATCTTTTCCTACAGATTCAATTTCGATCACTGTAGAATCTGAAACAGACCAGCTGTACTTTGTAGAAGCCTGCTGAAATAGTGGTTTCAGCGTCAATTCTTTCCCTACTACCATACTGGCAGTGGTTAGATTGACGGCCAGGTCGTTCTTAGGTTCGATCTGTTCCGGATCATCGCAGGAGGCAAGCGTGAAAAATGCTGCAAAAAAGACCATCATCAGAAACCTGATTCGGCCCAAGTACTTTTTTGTTTTCATAATTTAGATTTTGTGGTTACTAATTATAGTGGTTACTGATTTATTCCAAA